>JAFTNV010000012.1 GCA_017451685.1 Alistipes sp. | reverse complement strand
ATTTCAATCGACACCTTTAGGTGTGCAAGGCAACGCCTTGCCACAAGCCTCCCTTATCAAAGGGAGGTTTGGAGGGATTGTAAATATGAAACATATAAAATATAGATGTTTAATATGTTATATATCTTGATTTTCTGCTACAGTGGTAGCATCACAATAATATAGTAGCACTTCAAGCTCGCTTGATAAGTGTTACTATATTATTGTGGTGAAGGTGCATTGCACCAGAAAATCAAGTATTATCGCATCAGTGGTAATTAAAAATTAAGAATTAAGAAAAAAAGTTGTATCTTTGTGCGATTATAGGCTTTCGAAAGACTAAAAACAACATTATATGAACGTATCTTACAACTGGCTTAAGCGCTACATCGCGACCGACATGTCGGCTGAGCGCATAGCCGAAATACTCACAGAGCTCGGCCTCGAGGTCGAGGAGTTCGAGAAGATTGAGACCATAAAGGGCGGATTGAAGGGCGTTGTCGTGGGCGAGGTGCTCACCTGCCAGGAGCATCCCGACTCGGACCACCTACACATCACAACCGTAGATGTGGGTGCCGAGGCACCGCTGCAAATCGTATGTGGCGCAGCAAACTGTCGCAAGGGTTTGAAGGTGATGTGTGCCACGGTAGGCTCGGTGCTCTACCCCATCGACTCGGATGAGGAGTTTAAGATTAAGCGTAGCAAGATTCGTGGCGTAGAGTCGTTAGGCATGCTCTGCGCTGAGGATGAGCTCGGCATAGGTCGCAACCACGAGGGCATCATGGAGCTCCCCGCGGATGCCGTGGTGGGCACCTCGGCAAAGGAGTACTTAGGCATTGCCGACGACTACCTCATAGGCATAGGCCTCACGCCCAACCGTGTAGATGCCGCCTCGCACATAGGCGTGGCGCGTGACCTCGTGGCATACCTGCGCAGCCGTGGCGAGGATGTGACGCTCACCCTCCCCTCGGTCGAGGACTTCGCCGTAGACAACACCTCGCGCACGATAGACGTAGAGGTGGTAAACAGCGAGGCAGCACCCCGCTATGCGGGCATCACCGTGAGCGGATGTAAGATAGCACCCTCACCCGAGTGGATGCAGAACGAGCTACGCGCCGCGGGCATAAACCCCAAGAACAACCTCGTGGACATCACCAACTACGTGCTCTTCGAGCTCGGCCAGCCGTTGCACGCCTTCGATGCCGACAAGATTGAGGGCAGTAAAATAGTGGTACGCTCGGCCGTGGAGGGCGAGAAGTTCGTCACGCTCGATGGCGTGGAGCGCACGCTGACACAGAACGACCTCATGATATGTTCGGCAGAGCGCCCCATGTGTATCGCTGGCGTATACGGAGGTCTCGACTCGGGCATCTCGGACGCTACGGTGAACGTCTTTATCGAGAGCGCCTACTTCCACCCCGTATGGGTGCGTAAGACGGCTAAGCGCTTCGGCCTCAACACCGATGCCTCGTTCCGCTTCGAGCGCGGCATAGACCCCAACATGCAGGTGTACGCCCTGAAGCGTGCCGCCATGCTCATGAAGGAGCTTGCGGGTGGCACCATAACATCCGAGATTATAGACATCAACCCCACGCCCGCCAAGCACTTCGAGTTCGACTTCTCGATGGAGCGTGCGCGCAAGCTCATAGGCAAGAACATCCCCGAGGCGACGTTTATGACCATCCTCGAGGCGCTGGATGTAGATGTACGTGGCCGCGAGGGCGAGGTGTTACACGTTGCCGTGCCCCCCTACCGCGTGGATGTGCAGCGCGAGGCCGACCTTGTGGAGGATGTGTTGCGCGTATATGGCTACAACAACATCGAGGTGTCAGACCATGTGAACTCGACACTCTCGTATGCCCCGAAGCCCGACAAGGCACGCCTTCAGAACATAGCCTCGGACTTCCTCGCAGCAAACGGCTACACCGAGATTATGTCTAACTCGCTCACCAAGGCATCGTACTACGAGGCGTGCACGTCGTACCCCGCGGAGCGCTGCGTGAAGATATTGAATCCCCTGTCGCAAGACCTCAACGTCATGCGCCAGACGCTCATGTTCAACGCCTTGGAGGCCGTGGAGCTCAACGTAAACCGCCGCAATGCCAACCTGCGCATGTTCGAGGTGGGCAACTGCTACGCCTACGCCGAGGATAAGGCCACGGAGGATAACACCTTAGCCAAGTACGAGGAGAACTACCGCATAGGCATCACCGTCACGGGCCTCGAGTCGCAGTTGGCGTGGAACAGCAAGGCCGAGGCATCGTCGTTCTTCACCCTCAGAGGTGCCGTTGAGCGCCTACTTAAGCGCTTCGGCATCGACATCTACGCCCTCCAGTCGGAGAGCTTAGAGTCAGACCTCTACGCCGATGCTATCGTCTACAAGCAGGGCCCGAAGGAGGTGCTGCGCATGGGTGTCGTATCGCCCATGGTGCGTAAGAAGTTCGACATCAAGCAGGAGGTGTACTTCGCCGAGATAGACTTCGACCAGCTCGTCAAGATGACCAAGAAGGCGAAGATACAGTTCAAGGAGCTCTCGAAGTTCCCCGAGGTTAAGCGCGACTTGGCACTCCTTGTGAATAAGAGCGTTACGTTCTCGGAGCTCCGCGCTATAGCCTTTGCCACGGAGAAGAAACTCTTGAAGTCGGTATCGCTCTTCGACGTCTACGAGGGCGACAAGCTCCCCGAGGGTAAGAAGTCGTACGCCCTGAGCTTCATCCTCGAGGATAGAAACCAGACGCTCACGGACAAGCAGATTGAGCGCACGATGGCCAACCTCCAGGCACAGCTCGAGCAGAAGGCTGGTGCCGAGGTGCGTAAGTAATCGCACACGGGCATATAAAAGCAGTAGAGGGCATCAAACGATGCCCTCTACTGCTTCTATCATAGCTCCATACCCCGACGTACCCGCGAGAGTGTATCCTTGTCAACAAGGCGCTCGGCGACGGCAAGGGCAAAGGCGATAGATAGCCCTGCACCCGCTGCCGTGATAAGGTTGTCGTCCTCGACAACATCCTCACCGACATAACGATAGTCGCCCATCTCCTCGACTACCGAGCTGTGGCACGTGATACGCCTATTGTGCGCAACACCCGCAGCAGCCAACACCGTGGGCGCACCGCAGATGGCAGCAACGAGGCGGCCGGCAGCGTAATAGTCGCGCACCCAACGACATACAGCCTCCGGACTGCGCAGGTTAACATACCCGGGGTAGCCACCCGGGAGGATGAGCGCCACGCCATCACTTAGGTCGGCATCCTCGATACGTTCATCGCAGCGCAGCGTGACCAAGCCATGCGACGAGGTGACATCCAACGACCCACCCACAGCAACACGTCGAAGCTCCACGCCGGCACGATTCATAACATCTATCGGGGCAAGTGTCTCGACGCACTCAAAGCCCTCGGCAACAAGTATATACGCTCTCTTTCCGTTCATCGTTAAAACATATTTACCAACTCATCAATCGCCACGCGCTCCACACGGCAGCGGCCTATCTGCTCGGGGAGAACGATGTGTATGGTGTCATCCTCCCTCTTTTTATCGTGCTTCACCTCGCGCAATATCTCCGTAACGGGCACGGGGGGCACTATGTCGAAGCCCAACCGAACGAGGAGGTTATCTATGCGCTCCGCAACACCCACCTCAAGCACTCCGCGACGCACGGCAGCATGCGCCACGAGCGACATGCCCACAGCCACAGCCTCGCCATGATTCAGGGTGCGTGTGAGCTTCTCGATGGCGTGGCCGAGCGTATGGCCGAGGTTTAGGAGCCTACGCACACCACCCTCGCGCTCGTCGCGAGCAACGATAGCACTCTTCACGGCCACCGAGCGTAACACGATGTGGCTCAGCGCCTCCGTGTCGCCATGCAACGCCTCCGTAGCACGTGCCTCGATATAGTCGAAGAGCTCGGCATCGCCCACGATGGCGCTCTTTACGGCCTCGGCCATGCCCGCACGCAGCTCCCTCAAGGGTAGCGTTCTGAGCATCTCGACATCCGAGATTACGAAGCGTGGTTGCGAGAAGGTGCCCACCATATTCTTATATCCACCAACATTCACGCCATTCTTACCCCCTACCGAGGCATCCACCTCGCCCAGCAGCGTTGTCGACAGGAAGCCGAAGCTGAGGCCTCGCATATATGTCGTAGCGACGAAGCCCGCAATGTCGGTCACTATACCCCCGCCCATGGCGAGGATGAATGTCGAGCGGTCGGCACCCATAGCCATGAGGCGGTCGTAGATGGCGGCCACGGTTTGCAGACTCTTGTTAGCCTCGCCACCGCCGATGATGATATGCTCCCAGCGGCGCACAAGGTGTGGGTAGAGGCGGTCGATGTTGGCATCCGTGATGACGATGACACGCCCCGCGGGGAGTAGCTCCTCGAGAAGCTCCTCGGCACGACCTACATACAATCTCGAGTTCAAAGCGATAAATTCAGTTCTATACATTATGTTGTTATTATGATGGCAAAGGTATGAAAAAAGTGGCGAAAAAAGTTGCATTATACTCGAATGTTTCCTAATTTTGCAAGGATATTGTGAACAACAACCACGGAGATAACAATACAACTAAATAATAACTTAAAAAAACATTTACAGCTATGAACTTTCTTACTGAAGACAAGCTCGTTATCGTTGGCGCTGCCGGCATGATTGGCTCAAACATGGTTCAGTCGGCCCTTATGATGGGTCTTACGAAGAACATCTGCCTCTACGACGTATTCTCACCCGAGGGTGTTGCCGAGGAGATGCGCCAGAGCGGCTTCGACAACGTGAACATCACGGCTACGACCGACGTGGCTGAGGCTTTCAAGGATGCTAAGTATATCATCTCGTCGGGTGGTGCTCCCCGCAAGGAGGGTATGACACGCGAGGACCTCTTGAAGGGCAACTGCGAGATCGCAGAGCAGCTCGGCAAGAACATCAAGACATACTGCCCCGATGTTAAGCACGTGGTTATCATCTTCAACCCTGCCGACCTCACGGGTCTTGTAACGCTCCTCTACTCAGGCTTGAAGCCCGGTCAGGTTACGACGCTTGCAGGTCTCGACACCACACGTCTTAAGAGCGCCCTCGCGAAGAAGTTCGGCGTTATGCAGAGCGAGATTGAGGGTTGCGCAACATACGGTGGCCACGGCGAGCAGATGGCCGTATTCGGCAGCGCTGTTAAGGTTGCCGGCCGCAAGCTCACCGACATCATCGGCACTGAGGAGTTCCCCGCAGAGGAGTGGGAGGAGATGAAGAAGGCTGTAACGCAGGGCGGTGCTGCCATCATCAAGCTCCGTGGCCGTTCATCGTTCCAGAGCCCCTCGTACCTCTCGGTAGAGATGATTCGCTCGGTTATGGGTGGCGAGCCCTTCCGCTTCCCCGCAGGCACGTACGTATCTAACGAGAAGTACAACCACATCATGATGGCTATGGATACGACGCTCGACCAGAACGGCTGCTCGTACAAGATGCCCGTAGGCACCGAGGAGGAGATTGCTAAGCTCGACGCTTCATACGCACACCTCTGCAAGATGCGCGACGAGCTCGTAACCCTCGGCATCGTGCCCGCAATCGAGGAGTGGTCTAAGATTAACCCCAACCTCTAATCTATTGCGATAGCTGCGCTACGGCGACACTTCGATAAATGGGCTGGGTGATACTCTCATTCAGCCCTTTTTACTACACAGAAATAATCAGCGACATGAAGATAGCAGTACCTACACGCGATGGGCACGTCGACGACCACTTTGGCCACTGCGCCTACTACACCATCTTCGAGGTGGAGAATCGCCAGATTGTTGCCACCACGCGCTTGGACTCGCCCGAGGGTTGCGGCTGTAAGTCGAACATAGCCTCGGTGATGGAGACTATGGGCATCGAGGTGATGCTCGCAGGCAATATGGGCGCAGGGGCTAAGAACAAGCTCGAAAGCCACAACATAAATGTTATACGTGGCTGCAAGGGCGACATCGAGGCCGTTGTCAGGGGCTACCTCACGGGCTTCATCATGGACTCGGGCGAGGGCTGCGACCACCACAACTGCGGCAACCATTAAGAGAGGTAGATATACAAGCAAAGGGGGTGACTAAAAAGTAAATTAGTCATCCCCGTTGTTGAGGTTGAATAAAAAGAGCTATTTTTAGGCCTGCGAAGCCCGAAAAAGCGGAGTTTACTCGACGTAAATGAGCATTTTGAGGGCAAGCATAACGACAAAAGAGCCTTTTTATTCAGCCTCTTACTTGTATATATCACCCGACATCGCCACTCCCCCGAAACACAACGCCTCCAAGTATGGTATCTTGTCGGGCGTAACACCTCCGAGGGCTACTACCCTACCGTCAATGATACCCTCATCGGCAGCCTGTCGCAGTTCGTCATGGCTAAATGCCGAGCCGTAGCCACGCTTCGATATGCTGTCGAATATGGGGCTAAGGAGTAGATAGTCGCACTCATCCTTATACATCACAACCTCCGCTAAGGAGTGACACGACCGTGTGCGCGAGCCACGATAGCCATTCGGATAACTACGTATATTCCTATTCAGATGCACGCCACGCAGGGCATACTCCTCATATAGGGTGTAGTAGTCGTGGATTACGATGTTAGCCCTCTCTGCCGGTGTCAGTAGTTCGAGCAGTTGCCTACAATACTCCACACCCGCCTCGGGCTTACGCAGATGCACAATGTCGAAGCCCTCGACAAGGAGGCGCCGAATGATGGCCACCTCCCCGTCGATAGCCTCGGGGAGCGTTATCGCTATCCTCAGCATAGCACTATCGCTTCAGGCGCTCGATGATAAGGTCGGCAACCCTCCTACCCGAGAGGAGCATGCCACCAAAGATGGGGCCCATGCGTGGCGTTCCACTCACGGCCGATGCCGCCATGCCGCATACGTACAATCCCGGGTATATCTCCTTCGTGCCGTTGACAACCTCCTGCTCGCCCGACACCACATCCAGCGAGCGCTCACCGATGACAGCACCCGTATCCGTGGCGAGGCGTATGCCATTCTTACGCGCCACCGTCGTACACATCTCGCTATCGTGCCCCGTGCCATCGACAACGCATCGCGCCAAGATATTCAGCGGGTCTACGTGCAGACCCTCGCGCAGGACGGGAGTCCAATTGACCACAACGCCACTCACAACGTCGTTCTTAAATATCACATCCTCAACAGAGTAGCAGTTGAAGATGGTAGCACCCGCATGCACGGCCTTATATAGCAATGCCGAGGTGCTCTCGACCGAGTCCATGACGTAGAGGTTGTCGTCGTACTTCGCGTAGTTGATGCCAAACTCCTCGATGATGTGTAGCGCCTCCTGCTGCACGACAATCTGGTTAAACATCATAGCGCCACCCCACATGCCGCCACCGGGTGACAGCTTCCTATCGAATAGCGCCACCTTGAAGCCCTCCTTCGCGAGGAAGTAGGCCGCAACGATGCCCGAGGGGCCACCGCCAACGATAGCCACATCCAACTCTAAGTTCTTCTCCAACTTATCGAAGTAAGTCGAAACGATACCCTGCGATACTCTTCTTTCAATCATAACAAATAAGTTTTAAGTTATTGGTTTTTAATATAATATATCAATAATACCCCGCATCTCGGCTACGGGATTCTCGGCCCTTAACACCGAGCCACTTAGCGCAATGCCGTCTACGCCACAATACATAAGCGCCGGAATGTCACTCTTGGCGATGCCCCCGATGGCGACAAGGGGGATACTTATATTTTCGGCACGCATCCTACGCATCATGTCGCGATAGCCCTCGATGCCGAGTGTGGGCGCAAGGCGCTCCTTGGTCGCGGTGAAACGATAGGGCCCACAGCCGAAGTAGTCGGGCGCAACACCGCGAACATGGGCCAAGACATCTTCAAACGTATTTACCGTAGCACCGATGATATACCTCTGGCCAAGCATCGCGCGTGCCTCAGCAATGGACATATCCTCCTTGCCCAGATGCACCCCATCCGCCCCGATGCGCTGCGCAAGAGCTACATTGTCGTCGATGATAAACGTGGCATCGTAGGCTCTACATAGCCTCTGCACCTCGCGTGCTGCCACCTCCAACACACCCTCATCCGCACCCTTCATGCGGAGTTGCACCCAGCGACAGCCACCCTCCAGCGCAAGGCGGGCAGAGTCGATATACGTGAAGCGCTCGGTGCTGTGCGTGATAAACTGTAGTTTATGGCGCTTACTCCTCATATACTTGCATCTTACAGGGGTTAAACAGATGATTTACAGGGCCATGACCGCCACCAATAGATATGTCGGCACCCGCCATGATAGCCTCATATACATAGCGTTTCGCTGCCGCCACAGCCTCCGTCAACGCATAGCCACGCGCCATGTATGCCGCGATTGCCGACGACAGCGTACACCCCGTGCCGTGGATGTTGCGTGTGGCGATGGTGGGTAGCGTGAAGGGCGTTGCAGTGATGCCCACAGCGCCATGCTGATAGAGGATGTCGCTCTTCGTCGCCCCCTCCTCGTGGCCACCCTTGAGGAGTATTGCGCGCGCACCGAGAGCCATAAGGCGTTTGGCAGCCTCGCGCTTCTCATCGTCGGACGACAAGGGCATGGATGTTAGCGCCTGCATCTCGGGGATGTTGGGCGTAAGGAGCGTGGCCATAGGCATAAGGCGCTGCTTAACGACCTCCTCGGCCTCGACAGATAGCAGCCTATGTCCGCTGCTCGACACCATCACGGGGTCGAGGATTACGGGCACATCGTAGCGCATAAGAGCCTCTGCCACAGCATCTACCACATCCGCGTTTGCGAGCATGCCGACCTTAATGACCGCGGGCGACACATCCTCCATGACGGCTACAATCTGGTCGTACACGAGCTGCGGAGGTATGGCATGCTGGGCGTAGACACCGCGCGTATTCTGCGCCGTGATGGCCGTGATGGCCGTGGCGCCATAGACCCCAAGGGCGGAGAATGTCTTGATGTCGGCCTGTATGCCCGCACCCCCCGAGGAGTCCGAGCCGGCAATAGATAGGGCGACGGGATAGCGCCGCGATGGCGAGCGTGAGGGATTGATATCACAGCACCCCTCGGTGTTGTTAACTCTCTGTTTCATACGAACACAATTAAAAGTATAACAACGGGGGCCTAAACAAGAAAACGCATACCTATATTATATGGGGTATGCGTTATGATATTATCCACAATTCCTACGGCAGTACTAACTGCATCAGGTTCGAGGGTATAATCTCAGCCACTGAAGGCACCCCTTTGTCTTCACAAATGTACGAAAAATTTCTATAACGGCAAATTATATCGCCACTTTTAGGCGTGTTGAGAAAAAAAGTGTCGAAAAATTTTGTCGATTACAAAATAATATCTACATTTGCACACCAAATCGGAGAAATCTGATGCCCAGATGGCGGAATCGGTAGACGCGCTGGTCTCAAACACCAGTAGGTTCACCCCTGTGCCGGTTCGACCCCGGCTCTGGGTACTGAAGGGAGAAACGAAGGTTTCTCTCTTTTTTGTTTGATACGTTAAGGTATCTTTGCGGTATGGATTTCAAACTTGTGGCGGAATACACCCCCACGGGCGACCAGCCCGAGGCCATAGCACAGCTCGTGCAGGCCGTGGAGGATGACAGCAAGCGTGGCACGACACTCCTGGGCGTGACAGGCTCGGGAAAGACATTCACCGTGGCCAACGTCATCGAGCGCCTGAACAGGCCCACGCTCGTGATAAGTCACAACAAGACCCTCGCAGCGCAGCTCTACGGCGAGTTCAAGAACTTCTTCCCCGAGAATGCCGTGGAGTACTTCGTGTCGTACTACGACTACTTCCAGCCCGAGGCATACATTCCCTCGACAGACACGTACATAGAGAAAGACCTCGCCATAAACGACGAGATAGAGCGCATGAGGCTCAAGACCGTGGCCACGCTCCTCTCGGGGCGCAGGGATGTTATCGTCGTGTCGAGCGTGTCGTGCATATACGGATGTGGCAATCCCGAGGCCTTTCACGCCTCGGCAATAGAGCTCAAGGTGGGCGACAGGCACCACCGCAAGGATCTCCTCATACGCCTCGTGGATGCCCTCTACGACCGTACCGATGGCGAGCTCACACCCGCGAAGTTCCGCGTGACGGGCGAGAGCATAGACATCATGGCATCGTTTGGCGAGTTTGGCAGTCAGTGCTTCCGTATACTCTTCTTCGACCGCGAGATTGAGGCCATATACACCATAGACCCCGCAACGGGACAGAAGCTATCGTCGCTCGACAGCGTGACGATATACCCCGCGAACCTCTTCGTATCGACACGCGACCAGATACGTCGTGCCGTGGATAACATACGCCAGGATCTCGCAACCCAGATAGCATACTTCGAGGCCGAGGGCCGCGAGATTGAGGCACAGCGCATAAAGCAGCGCGTGGAGTACGACATAGAGATGATTAACGAGCTGGGCTACTGCTCGGGCATAGAGAACTACTCGCGCTACCTCGACAACCGCGCACCAGGGTCGCGCCCCTTCTGCCTCATGGATTACTTCCCGAAGGACTTCGTCACGGTCATCGACGAGAGCCATGTCACCGTGCCGCAGATACGCGGCATGTACGGTGGCGACCACTCGCGCAAGGAGAACCTCGTGGAGTACGGCTTCCGCCTGCCCGCAGCATTGGACAACCGCCCGCTCATGTTTGCCGAGTATGAGGCGATGGTCGACAAGAGCATATATGTGAGTGCCACGCCCGCGGACTACGAGATAGAGGAGAGCTATGGCGAGATTATCGAGCAGCTAATACGCCCCACACATATCGTCGACCCGCCCCTCAAGCTACGTAGCGCGGAGCACCCCATGGACGAGGTCATTGAGGCGATAGATGCCGTAGTAAATCGTGGCGAGAGGGCGATAGTGACAACCATATCCAAGGCCTCGGCCGAGGAGGTGTCGCGCTACCTCGGGCGCGTGGGCATACGCAACAGCTACATACACTCCGACGTCGAGACGCTCAACCGCATACAGATTCTCGAAGACCTGCGCGACGGCAAGATAGATGTCATCGTCGGCGTAAACCTCCTGCGCGAGGGTATAGACCTCCCGGAGGTGAGCCTTGTCATCATCCTCGATGCCGACAAGGATGGCTTCCTGCGTAACGTGCGCGCCATAACACAGATTTCGGGCCGTGCTGCGCGCCACACAAATGGCCAGGCGCTACTCTTTGGCGATGTGGTCACAGGGTCGCTACGCGCCTCTATCGTCGACAGCAACCGCCGCCGCTCGAAGCAGATAGCATATAACTACGAGCATAACATCCTCCCGAGGAGCGCCAAGAAGAGCGGCCGCGGGCAGAGCACACTTCTTAGTCAAAGCGGTAGCGACACCACGGAGGCTACAAACATCGTTGCCGAGAGCCTTGCCGAGTACACCACAACGCGCAAGGATGCCCCCACTACGGAGAGCATGAGCGCCACGGCCGAGAGCGTAGAGAGGCTTATCGAGGAGGCACGCGAGGCGATGGAGAGCGCCGCTAAGGTCCTCGACTTTATCGCCGCAGCACGCCACCGCGACCGCATGTACGAGCTGCAAAAACTACGCAAGCAACTATAATCACACTCTAAATAAGGCAAAATCCTTCGCAAATAACGCATATAATTATGCAATGTTTTTACATAATATTCCAATTATGCGCATAATCATTTAAGCACAATAAATAGAGCATACCCCTCCATTTACGGAGAGATATGCTCATCCCTTATGTATATGACAGCAGACGGAGCGAAAGTCAACACTCGCAATCAGGCCACGAGCAGGCTAACGACCGTAACTCTCGAAGCTCTTATCGGAGTAGAGGACAATCACTCGCTCGACTGTTTTTACGCCCCTCTCGGCCGAAGGAAAAATGAACGGTTGTTCATTTTTTTGTTCCTCGATTCTTGTCGTCGATGTGTTATTTTCAGTGGCAGCAAAGAGCGATACACTGCGCGGCTGCTCCGACTCTCGGGGAGTAGTGTGGGTAGCAGACGACGAGGGAACCTCATCGCGGTAGACACGCTCGTCGTCGAGTATCAACCAGTCGGGGTTGATATCGGGAAAGGCGCGCAGTATTTTTACTACCAAATCGAAGCTCGGCTTGTTGCGTCCCGACAAAATATGAGATATTCCCGAGGGCTGAATTTCGAGCAGTCGGGCGAGTGTTGTCGCCGTAAGACTCTTTGTTCGGAGCAAATATTCGAGTTTTTCCTTCATAATCCATAATTTTTACAAATATACAAACTTTATTTTTGTAAAACAAATTTTCATTACAAAAGTAAATCCGCAACAACTGTTAACAACTATCACATTTGTAAATTACAAGATTATGGTAAAACACAGAAAATAGACTACACCATAATTTACTTTAGGTTATTATTGCATTTCATTGTGTTTAGGCATTTTACACATATTATACAACACAATATATAATAAATACCACATAAAGCACCTTTTAGTCATATTTTGCTATAATATAATTTATATAAAAATCGTAACTCGTTGATACAACGGACATATAAAATAAATGTTTAACTATTGAAACGTGCGATAATCGGCGTAAAATAAGCATCGGGAAACATGCTAAAATAATTGACATTTGTAACTATTAACAATGTTGAAATGTTATTCTTGTAATTACATTTGTAATATGTCAGTATAGATTACAGATGTCATGTTGTTACATTTGTAATTACAATTGTAAAGAATTGGTAAAAATATTGCGAAAAACCCTCTCTGAAGCGCGAAAATTGATAGCGAAAGAAATGAGGGTTATATTATGTTAAAAAGAATAGTGCGGTGTATTATTAATAACACTGCACTATATTTATAATCAACAACTTATAAAGTTATCAACAGCCCGATATTAACGGAGGGACTCTGCTATTTCTGCGAACTCCTCGGGGGTCAACTGAAGCTTCTCCTTGCTGAAATCTACATCTTTTTCGGTGTTCATGGGCACCAAATGGATGTGTGCATGGGGTACTTCGAGGCCCAAAACCACGGTTGCTACCTTTTTGCACTGCGTAGTTGCCTGAATTTTCTTCGCAATACTCTTAGCGAAAACAATCATTTCCTGAAGTTCGTCGTCCTCGAGGTCGTAAAAGTAGTCGACCTCGCGCTTCGGGATAACCAACGTGTGACCCTTAGCCAGAGGTGCGATGTCGAGGAACGCGAAGAAGCGCTCGTTCTCCGCAACCTTATAACATGGAATCTCACCTGCTACAATACGTGAAAAAATCGTTGCCATAATTAAGTTTGAAATTTAGTCCAAAAATATCATATTTGAGAAGTAGCCAACTAACTACCCTACTTATCCTAAAACATAGCCCCAAAGGTCGCAATGGCACTATCGCCATCCCGTCCGGAGGCTTAAGTATTAAGCAACCTCTTAACTCTATCGATGCCCTTAATCTTACGGATGTTATCCAGCAAGGCATTCAGGCTATCGATGTCCTGAACGTAGATGCTTATCGTTCCCTCGAAGATGCCATCGTGCGACTGCACGCTAATTGCGCGCATATTTATGCTGAAGTCTTGTGTGATAAGTTTCGTTAAATCTAAGATTATGCCCGTGCGGTCGATGCCGCGAATCTCTACGGAGGCAAGATACGACACGGCCTTCTGCTGCGACCACTTGATATCCTCCTCCTTGATGATGTTATCGCCAAACTGCGCAGCGAGGCGAATGAGCGTATCGCACGTCGACTTATGCACGATAATACGGCCACTCTGCGGGTCGCGGTAGCCCACAACCCTATCGCCGGGTATCGGCTCGCAGCACTCCGCCATGACAAACTCGGGCTCATCACCATCCTCCGCAACGACGGTATCGTCGAGCGACACGGCCTCATCGTCGAGGTCTATGTCGGCATCCTCCTCCACCGTGCTACCCGGGATGAGGAGCTTCCAGAACTTCAGAATCTTACGCGAGGAGTTCTCCTTAAGGAGCTTGTCGAGGTTATCGAGCTTGATGATGCCTGCGCCAATCTTGCTATAGAGCTCATCCTTATTACGGCAGTCGTACGCCGGCATCAGCTTACGCAGCACACGGCCACTGAGCGTGACATTATGCTCCGCAAGACGCTGTTGCAGCAGCTCCATGCCGTAGTCGAGGTTATTGTCGTGCTCGCGCTTCAGGAAGTCCTGGATGGCCTGTCGCGCCTTGCTCGTGACGACAGCATCGAGCCACTCCGCCTTCGGGTGGGCATTATCTGCCGTGATGACCTCCACCTGGTCGCCACTATTCAGGCGTGCCGTGACGGGCATCGTGCGATGGTTTATCTTAGCACCAATGGCATGGTCGCCAATCTTCGTGTGTATCTCGTAGGCGAAGTCGAGCACCGTGGCGCCATAGGGCAGCGACTGAGGCTCGCCCTTGGGCGTGAAGACTACCACATCGCTCTTATACAGCGACAGCTTGAAGTTATCCAAGAACTCCAAGGCATTCTCCGTGGGGCTATTCAGCGCATCGCGCACCTTCTTAAGCCACTTATCGAGTCCATCCTCCTCGGCAGCAATCGAGGCATGCTTATACTTCCAATGTGCCGCGAAGCCACGCTCGGCGATGTCGTCCATGCGCTCCGTGCGCACCTGCACCTCGACCCATATACCATCTGGGCCCATGACCGTGGAGTGCAGCGCCTCGTAGCCATTCGACTTAGGGATGCTTATCCAGTCGCGCAGGCGGTCGGGCTTGGGGGTATATATGTCCGTCACGCACGAGTACACCTGCCAGCACTGCGTCTTCTCCGAGGGGAAGGGCAGCGCCTTAAAGACGATGCGTATGGCAAAGAGGTCATAGACCTCCTCGAAGGGTATCTCCTTGCGACGCATCTTGTTCCAGATGGAGTAGACACTCTTGACGCGCGCCGTCATCTCGTACTGGAACTTATTCCTGTCGAGCACCTCGCGTATGGGTGCCATGAAGCGCTCGATATACTGCTGACGCTCGCCACGTGTATCCTCAATCTTCTGCTGTATCGCGGCATACTCCTCCGGGAAGCGATACTTCATGCACAAGTCCTCAAGCTCGCTCTTTATGGCGTGGAGGCCGAGGCGGTAGGCCAGCGGCACGAAGAGGTATATCGTCTCGCTCGTAATCTTTATCTGCTTATTGTGGGGCATGGCACCGAGTGTGCGCATGTTATGCAGGCGGTCGGCAATCTTGATGATGATGACACGCACGTCGTCCGAGAGCGTGAGCAACACCTTACGGAAGTACTCCGCCTGCTCCGAGCTGTCGGCATTGAATACGCCCGACATCTTCGTCAGGCCGTCGACCATCGAGGCTATCTTCGGGCTGAAGGCGTGGGCTATATCCTCGACCGTGTAGTCCGTATCCTCGACAACATCGTGTAGGAGTGCCGCCACCACCGACTTTTTGCCGAGGCCTATCTCGCGCACAGCGATGAGCGCCACCTCGATGGGATGTATCACGTAGGGCTCACCCGAGCGACGACGCACACCCTTATGTGCCTCCTTCGCGAGGAAGTAGGCACGGCGCACAAACTGCCAGTCGTCATCCCTGCGGCATATCTTAGCCTTGCGGCACGCCTCGACGAGCTCCTGCCACTTCTCTTCAATAAGTATCTCATCCGCGGGTGAATACTCCATACTACGTTAATTTTACTCCTTAAACCAACATCCGCCAAATCACGGCTACCCTATCGGCAGCCGTGTTTGGGCTATCATCTACTATATCAGGCTCGCTACTTGTTGCGCGCCTCGCTCATAGCCTCGCGCACGCGAAGCTCAATCTCCTCCATCAGCGCAGCATCGTTCTTCAACGCCTCCTTCACGGCATCGCGACCCTGGCCTATCTTCCTGTCGCCATACGAGAACCACGAGCCCGACTTCTTGATAATCTCATAGTCTACGCCGAGGTCTATAATCTCACCCAGCTTCGAGATGCCCTCGCCAAACATGATGTCGAACTCCGCCTTCTTGAACGGGGGTGCCACCTTGTTCTTCACGACCTTAACCTTCGTGCGCGTGCCGAGCTGCTCCTCGCCATCCTTGATTACCGACGAGCGACGTATGTCGATACGCACGCTGGCATAGAACTTCAGGGCGTTACCACCCGTCGTAGTCTCAGGATTACCATAAACTACGCCAATCTTGTCGCGCAGCTGGTTGATGAAGATACATACGGTCTTGGTCTTCGATATCGAGGCCGTAAGCTTACGCAACGCCTGCGACATGAGGCGCGCCTGGAGGCCCATCTTCGAGTCACCCATGTCACCCTCAATCTCAGCTTTGGGCGTGAGCGCAGCAACAGAGTCGATGACGATGATATCGATGGCACTCGAGCGTATGAGCGAGTCGGCAATCTCCAACGCCTGCTCGCCATTGTCGGGCTGCGACACGAGGAGGTTATCCACATCCACGCCGAGTTTCTGAGCATAGTAGCTGTCGAAGGCGTGCTCCGCATCTATGAAGGCAGCTATGCCTCCGGCCTTCTGTGCCTCAGCAATGGCGTGTATCGCCAGCGTAGTCTTACCCGACGACTCGGGGCCAAAAATCTCGATTACGCGGCCCTTGGGGTAGCCACCAACACCCAAGGCCATATCCAACGTGATTGAGCCTGTGGGTATCACCGGAACATCCGTGACCGTCTCGCTCGACATACGCATAATCGAGCCCTTGCCAAAATCCTTCTCGATCTTGTCCATCACCGCCGACAACACCTTCAGCTTATCGGCGTTTACCTGTACTTTCTCTGCCATAATATATCTATTTTTTACGTTTACTCCTTATCCAAAATCCTGATTATCTGACCGTAAGAGTCCTTCGTGTCTACCTTCTCGATGATGTGCTCAACGCGAGCCTCGGCATCCAAGAGGAGCGTCGTGCGCACAATGCCCATATACTCCCTGCCGTACATGCTCTTCTTCTGCCATACACCCACAGCCGTGGCGAGCGAGTGGTCGGTGTCGGCCAGGAGCGTGAAGTTAAGGTCGTGCTTCGCGCAGAACGACTGGTGCGACTTCACCGAGTCGGGGCTCACGCCAACAATTTTATAACCGCGCTTCAAGAGCTCCTCCTTGCCGTCACGCAGGCTCTTAGCCTCCAACGTGCAGCCCGAGGTGTTGTCCTTGGGGTAGAAGTAGAGCACCGTGGGCGAGCCCTTGAGGTTGTCGAGAGTGAAGTCATCACCACCCTGTGTTACGCTTGCGAAGTTGGGAATAAGATCTCCGACATTTATATTTAGCTTACTCATAGTATTATCGTTTTAAGTGTTATCATATTTTTCACTTTCAAAGTTACTTATTTTTTCCTAAACCGAGAAATATAGGCGACACTTTTTATCTATCACGCTATAAGCAAAAGCTATGCTTCGACCTCAATCTTCACCTGACGGAGGAAATCCGTGCGCGAGGTGTTGAGCTTCGAGCGACATACGGGGCAGCGTATGGCGCACTCCGTGTCAATGTTATCGGCAAGATGACTTGCATCTACGTACCTTGTGCGGCTGTTTGTCGTTGCGCGGAACTCGGTGTGCGAGCCGCAGTGACAGCAATCTATCGTGTAGTTTAGTCCCATAACTTTGCGGTTTTAATCATCGTTATCGTTTGTTTCACGATGCAAAGTAACCACCGCTTTTTGACAGGTTGCGTCAAGAGTGTTTTTATTAGTAGGGAGTTTAGGGAATTTAAGGAATTTAGGGTGTTTTTTGAATTGTCATCCCTAAACTCTCTAATCTCTCTAAACTCTCTAATCTCCCTAAACTCCCTAAATCACACCATTCTGGGTTGCACGCCCTAATTTCATGTCAGAGTGGTGCAGTAGTGGCACTGACATGAAAATTAATTTGGAGTCAGAAGGGGTTAGATTTGTTCTATCTAAATAGAAGATCCCCTCGGGATAGTACTAAAACGTACAGCCCGAGGGGTCTTACTATTTATGATAGGGCATAGATGGCCCCTTATCACTCCAAATTAAGCTTCGAGAGCGAAACGCTTGTATGCCACAACCGTAGCCTCCTTGTCAGCCTTCTGGATGAACTCGCGGATAGACTCCTTCTCGCCTACAACGCACTGGTTGAGAAGAGTGTTCTCCTCGAAGAACTTACGCATCTTACCCTCAGCAATCTTCTCGAGGATAGCGTCGGGCTTGTTAGCGTTCTTGGGATCCTGCTTCATCATCTCCATCTGGATAGTCTTCTCCTTCTCAACAACCTCTGCGGGGCAGTCGTTCTCGTCGATTGAGAGGGGAGCCATAGCCGTAGCCTGCATAGCCACCTTCTTTGCAACCTCCTCGTCGACAGCCTTGTTGAAGCCGAGGATAGTACCGAGCTTCTTGTTGAAGTGAACGTATGATACGCAGTAGGGAGCCTCGATACGAGCGTAGTAAGCGAGCTCTACCTTCTCACCTGTCTGGCCAGACTTCTCTGTTACCATCTCCTCAACAGTGTTACCCTCAGCGTTCTTAGTGGCCATGAGAGCGTCGCGGTCAGCTGCATCAGCAGCAACAGCAACCTCCAACATAGCGTTTGCCGAAGCACCGAACTCTACGTTTGCTGCCACGAAGTCAGTCTCGCAAGCGAGGCAGAGGATATAAGCCTTCTGGCCAACAATCTTAGTTACAACAACACCCTCAGTTGCAGTACGGTCTGAACGCTTAGCAACAACGAGCTTACCCTTCTCGCGGATGATATCCTTAGCGCGCTCGAAATCGCCCTCAGCCTCCTGGAGAGCCTTCTTGCAATCCATCATACCTGCACCGGTCATCTTGCGGAGCTTCATTACATCAGCTGCTTTGATTTCCATATCTCAAAAATGTTTTAATCGTTAATTTATAAATCTAAAAAACCGTGGCGAGCGGGCCTCACGCCTACCCGCCTCGGTAATATTTGCCCCATGGGGCGAAGACCGTAGGATTACTCCTCCTTAGCCTCCTCAGTGGCTGCAACAACCTCAGCAACGGTAGCCTCCTCAGCATCAACAGCGGCCTTCACAGCCTTCTTGATGCGGGGCTTTGCCTGCTTTGCACCCTCCTCAGCGGCCTCAGCCTCCTGAGCCTCCTTCTCCTTCTCGAGCTTGCGCTCCTCAGCGCCCTCAGCGATAGCACCGCAAACTACATCGAGGATGGTTGCGATAGACTTCTGAGCATCGTCATTTGCAGGAATTACGTAATCGATATCGGTAGGATCACAACAAGTATCAACCATTGCAAATACGGGGATGTTCAGACGCTTAGCCTCCTTAACGGCGTTCTGCTCCTTCTGCACGTCGATAACGAACAATGCTGCGGGAAGACGGTTAAGGTCGGCGATAGAACCGAGGTTCTTCTCGAGCTTCGCACGCTGACGAGCGATCTGAAGCTTCTCGCGCTTAGAGAAGTTGTCGAAAGTGCCGTCGTTGGTCATCTTATCGATGGTAGCCATCTTCTTAACGGCCTTACGTATAGTGGGGAAGTTTGTAAGCATACCGCCAGCCCAACGCTCCGTAACGTAGGGCATAGCTACGGCTGCTACCTTTTCGGCAACGATCTCCTTAGCCTGCTTCTTCGTTGCTACGAACAATACGCGGCGACCGCTCTTTACGATCTGCTTCAACGCTGCAGCTGCCTCGTCGAGCTTGATTACGGTCTTGTGAAGATCGATGATGTGAATGCCGTTCTTCTCCATGAAGATGTAGGGAGCCATTTTGGGGTTCCACTTTCTCTTCAAGTGACCGAAGTGTACACCGGCATCCAAAAGTGTATTAAAATCTGTACGTGCCATTTTCTTAAATCTTTTTTTTGTTTTTAACTCTTTAATCAACCGCCGAGTAGCACTCCGTGAGGAGTTGTTCTCGATGGTTTAATCGCAATCGGGCAACAGCCGTGGCAGCACACCCATATATAAGGTGTAGTCCGCAGTGTTTCAAAACCCAGATTGTGCTTATGCCGAAAGTGTGGTCGTAGTATGGATTAACGCTTACTGAACTGGAACTTACGACGTGCTCCGGGCTGACCGGGCTTCTTACGCTCAACCTCACGCGCATCACGCATAAGGAAGCCGTTCTTCTTCAATACAGGACGCATCTCTGCATCAATCTGGCAGAGAGCACGAGCGATACCCATACGGGCAGCCTCAGCCTGACCCTTGATACCACCACCTACGAGGTTGATCACAACGTCGTAGTTCTCCAACGTGTTAGTCACCATCAAAGGCTGCTTAACCTCATACTGGAGAATGTGCAAGGGGAAGTATACCTCAAGCTCCTTGTGGTTGATTGTAATCTTACCTGTGCCGGGCTTCACGAATACGCGAGCGACAGCTGCCTTACGGCGACCTACGGTGTTTACAACTTCCATAACTCTTACTTAATCTCGTTTAACTTAATCTCCTTGGGGTTCTGTGCAGCGTGAGGATGCTCTGCGCCAGCATAAACCTTCAAATTCTTCATAATCGCCTCGCCGAGACGTGTCTTGGGCAACATGCCGCGTACGGCGTGCTCAACAACGAACTGGGGCTTCTTGCCTGTAGTCAAGAAATCCTCAGGTGTAGCGAAACGCTGACCACCGGGGAAACCGGTATAACGTGTGTAGACCTTGTCGGTCATCTTTGCGCCCGTAAGCTTCACCTTATCCGCATTGATTACGATAACGTAGTCACCGCAATTAGTGTGGGGAGTGTAGCTGGGCTTGTTCTTGCCACGGAGGATCTTAGCAACCTGCGAAGCAAGACGTCCCAAAATCTCGTTCGTAGCGTCAATCACGAACCACTCCTTCTGAGCGTCCTCTGCCTTGACCGAGATAGTCTTGTAGCTCTTTGAATCCACTTTGTTAAAAGTTTAGTTAATACTTAATTTTATTGTAATCCTTACCCGAAAAACCTATTTCGGGCTTGCAAAGATACACATTTTTCAACAGTTACAAACACCCTCGCAATCTTTTTTTTCAGTAAAAAGGTCAAAGCATTACCATTCAGCGCGTTAACACATTTTTAACCCCATAAAAAATATTACCTCGGACTACACATCCGAGGTAATATATAATATAAGGTATAGCCTCAACGCTATCGGGCGATGCGGCGCTCCTCGTTCACTACCCTACGACTCTCCACGATACACTTAGCCTCCTCGCGGCGGTACTCCGCAACGAAGCGCTCAGCGGCAGCCTCAAGTTCCTCGTCGTAGGCGAAGAGCTCAGCATCGCGCGACTGCACGGGCTGCGCACCCACGGGCTTAACCGTAGCATCGGGAGCGATGACGAGCGAGGCGGGCATGGGTGCCATCTGTCGGTCGGCAGCATAGTCGCTAACGGGCGACACGCCCTCCTTCGTGAAGGTTACAGCCTTGCGGAAGACCTTCCCCGGGTGGTAACTCTGGTCGTAGATAACGCCCGTAGCCGTCATCTCCTTATCGTACGGAAGGTCGAGGATAAGGCTCTTCTGTCTGTAGCCGTTATTCTGGATATCCTGATAGAATATATCATCGGGATAGGTGTTCTCATCCGTAAGGTCGCGGTTATAGAAGGCGAAGTAGAACTCCGAGTAGTCGCCCTCAAGCTCAACATACACGGGCACGATAGCCATTCCAGCACTACCGCTATACTGCGTATATCCCGCAGCAACAAGCTCGTCGGCATCGTAATACTTATCCCACTTAACCTCAATCGACACATCGGCATAGGTCATCTCCGTCGTGGTAAACACATCGCTAAAGTGCATGTCGCTGAGGAACTCGCCCGTATCGTAGTTCATGATGATGATACCGAGCTTATACTCCGTCGTAGGCTTCAGGCCCTCCTCCGTAGTCACATAGTCGCCCTGGAGCAATCGCCATGACGAGAAGGCGGGAAGATTGCCCTCGTAGTCCTCCTCGATGATATATCGGATGAAGGCCTTGGCATCGTCAGCGGTATAGTCCGCAGGGAATACCTCGTAGAAGTAATGGTGTCCCTTATCCGAGGGTATAATCTGCAACCACACATTCGTGTCGGCAGGGACACACAGCATATCGAAAGTGCAATCCTTCGGGTCGCCCGACTCGGGGGTCGTAATGTCGATTCTAATCATATCCGTCGTCTGCACACCCGCCTTATGACCGAAGCCCAAGATGGTATACTCCGTGCCCGGGCGCATGCGGCCATAGGTCTTCGACCAGTTACCCGAGAAGGTATACTCGTTCACGATAACGCTATACTCATCGACAATGAAGGCGTAAATCTCCTTCTCGGTCATGCCCTCGAGGACACTCGTCTTGACGGGTATAACGACATACGGGTCGTTATTCGTAGTCTTCATCTCGACCGTCACCGACGACTGCGTAATCTCGGTGATGTTCAACGTGATGACATTGTCCGAGAGGTTAGCACGCGGTGTGGTATACTCTGCCGTAGACACCGCACCGATAATCTTGCAATCCGTGTTCCACTTCGCAGCATAGAGGATATACTTCGTGTCGGCATCCACCTCTGCCCAGCCGTCGTCACATACGTTGTAGTAGTTGAAGATGTTGTAGTACTGTACGCGCTCCTGGATATAACCGGCATCCATCAGCTTCTTCATCGTAGGCTCAATATCGCCATACTGTATCGCCGCAGCGAGGTCGTCGCTACCCGCAGCAGCCTTCCACGCCTCAATCTCCGATTCCTTGGCAATACCCTGGTAGTAGTCCACACCGAGGTGCGAGGGTGTAACGACATACTCGAGCTTGAAATCCTTCTCCGTGATGTCGAACTCGAAGGTTATATCACCCGTCCATGCCTCCTTTGTTTTTGCCGTAGTCCACGCTATGTCGGTCAGGCGCTCGCCACTCTTCGACAGGCCATATACGTATACGACATACTCCGTCTCGGGGTCAAGGCGCTCGATGACGATGCCCTCCTCCGAGCCCTCGCCAAGCATCTCCTCAAGGAACATCTCGAGCGTAGCACCGGCGCCCTCCGCGAGGTACTCGAAATATGCCAAGTCGTATAGGTATATCTCCTCCTCGTTTACGGGCTCCTCCCAGCCCTCCTTGTACGTAACCATCGGTATCCACGTGAGGTCGTCGTGCGAAGCCTTCACGTTGAAGGTTATCATCGTCGAGTCTACCGACGTAACCTCCACCTCGATGCTTCTATTGCTTAGTGCCGCGTCGCCCGCCTGAAGGACAACGATGGTGACATCCTCAGCACCCTCGTAGCCAAAGACAACCTCGACACTGCGCACATCGTTGGTCTCGTTGCGCGTAGCCGAAAACTTAACGACATTGGGCGTTGTGGTATCTATGGTCAACCACTCGGCATCGTTCGTCACCGCAAGCATTGAAGTGCTCCCCTCCGCCACATTCTCAATCTCGTAGGCGAGCTCCACAGCCGTACCCTCGGCTACGATAGCCACCTCCGCACGCTCAAACTCCAACACCGGAGTCTTATCATCCGTTGTTGTGTCCTTCTCGCACGCGGTGATACCCACAACGAGAAGCAGCGACATAAATAAAAACTTAATGTTTTGCATAAATGAAATTTGGTTAAAAATAATATAAGTGTATGTCTTTATTTGCGTTAGTACAATATCTTTCGTTATGCAAATATATACAATTAACCATAAAACACAAAATATTTATCGACAAACCATTCGACATACAACAAAAAAATGTCCGCCACAATACTGCGACGGACACTTATCACATATATTTAACTTTAATTCAGGTTCAAACGCTCGGCACTATACAAGTAGCGCTTGATACTGCGCTTCGGAGTCTTGACGAACTCCTCCTTGTGGATTATGATATTCGACACCTTCTCGTACGAAGCAACCATGTTGTTAAGCTCCTGAAGGTTCTTATCCATAATCTCCTGGAGGTTATCGAGGTTTATGCCCTCGGCATTTGCCAGCTCGTAGTCGGGCACAACCAATGCCGTAAGACGGCCGTTATTCTCGATAACGAGCGACTCGCCAACCATATAGAGGTTATTCAGGCGCTCCTCAATCTCCTCGGGGTAGATATTCTGACCCGAGCCCGAGAGAATCATCGTCTTGCAACGACCGCGAATGTAGAGCGTGCCATCCTCATCCATGGTACACATATCGCCCGTATGGAGCCAGCCCTCGGCATCGAGGACAGCCTCCGTGGCCTTCTCGTTCTTATAGTAGCCATACATGACATGCTCGCCACGCACGAGAAGCTCACCGGGGACATTCTGCGGGTCGCGCGAACATATCTTACCCTCCAACAAGTTCGACGGCAGAATCTTACCGCACGAGCCCGACTTGAAGAGCGTGGGAAGCTCAAAGCTGATAAGCGGAGCGCACTCGGTCATGCCGTAGCCCACCGTGAGGGGGAACTTAATCTTACGCAAGAACTCCTCCGTCTCGCGGTTTAGTGCAGCGCCACCAACGATGAATATCTCGATGCAACCACCAAACTGCTCCATAAGTCGCGCCTTGATGGTCGAGTATATTGCCGTGTTGATAAGCGGGATACGCATGGCGATACTCATGGGGCCCTTCTCCAACATCGGGAGGATGCTCTTACGGTATACCTTCTCGAGGATGAGAGGCACCGAGCATACGATATTCGGGCGCGTAACCTTCATCGCCTCAACGAGAATCTTGGGCGAGGGAATACGACCAAGGAGCGTGATGTGAGCACCACATGCTAACGGAGCGAGGAAGTCGAAGGTACAGCCGTAGGCGTGCGCCAAGGGCAGGAACGAGAGCGTGCGGCCACCCTTGCGGAAGAAGTGCTCGCCCGTCTCGGGGTCGACCATATCCATCGCAAAGCCCACATTACCCGTAAGGTTGTTCACGCTGAGCATGACGCCCTTCGACGAGCCCGTCGTACCCGAGGTGTAGTTGAGCAGACATATCTGCTCATTGGGAACATCCGGATACTTGATATCGTCGACACTGAAGCCACGAGGATAGGCCTCGCGGTAGTGAAGAAGGATATTCTTCATGTAGTTCGTGAGCTTGTCGCCATCTTTCTCGTAGATAACATGGAAGTCGGTGAGCGAGAACACAGCCTCGATAGCGGGAATCTGGTCGCCCTCGATGTCGTCCCAGAAGTTATCACCGAGGAATAGCAACCTACTCTCCGAGTGATTTACGATATTTATGACATCCGTAGGATTGAAGTCCTGGAGGATAGGTACAATGACAGCACCGTAGGTGATTGTTGCGATGTAGCTTATGCACCAGCGCGTATTGTTACGGCCGATAAGCGCAATCTTATCACCGCGCTCGATGCCCGCCTCCTTGAACAGAAGGTGAATCTTTGCCACCTCCTTAGCCATCTCGTAGTATGAGAAGTTCTCGCCCTTGAAGTAGTCGGTGAGTGCCGACATCTCGCGATTATCGCGGAAACTCTTCTCATAGAGCTTAATTAAATTCCTTTCTAACATAGTGTTATCTTGGTTTTATATGATATTTCGCACCGCAAATATACGACTTTTTTACGACTAACCGAAATATTCAACCGATTTTCTACTGTTAAGTTAGAACTGTTATTTTGCACCCACAGCGTAATAGGCTATATATCAATGTATTATCGCACAATTAATCTTTGTAATTTAATTGTATAATTTTCCAACGACCACGATATCCGATTTTTACAATTTGCACATTTGACCAAATAATTTGCTTATTTCACGAAAAACTTTGTTTTTTCCCAAGAAAACACTATCTTTGCCTATTATTTGGCTCTTTAGTTCAAGGGATAGAACGAAGGTTTCCTAAACCTTAGATCCGAGTTCGAGTCTCGGAGGGGCTACGACAGGATAGGGGCTGACTAAAAAGTAATTTAGCCAGCCCCTGATATTTAAGATAGTAAACAACGTTCCTCGCATAATTATCCCTTATATAAATTTTCAACAACACTAAAAATAATTATACACATTGCAGGTCTTAAATTTTTGTCCTATTTTTGCATTAAGTAATAAACATTAGGAATACATGCCAACGATACTGACACTTTTTGGACTGCGATTTTACTTTTATTCCGACGAGCATCTGCCGATACACATCCACATACAATACGGTGAGTACGATGCGAAGGTTGAAATAATGACTCGCAAGGTGGTATACAACCGAGGAATAAAAGCGATTGATATGCGCAGAGCATTGGAGGTTATCGAAATGTACCAAGAGGAAATTATTGCCAAATGGCACGAATATTTTGAGTAAAGCGATGGAGAAGATTACAAAAGTATGGTTTCGCGATGAGAGAGTATACGTATCTACCGACAAAGGAAATACGTACAGTCGCTCGCTACGCGCCTTCCCCCTATTGATGGAGGCCTCGGATGCACAACGCGAAAGATACGACATAAATAAATTTGGGGATGCCATACGCTGGGAAGAGATTGACGAAGATATTCACCTCGATAGTTTTCTCGCCACCGAGGAGATAAAGCCCAATGTTATATCCGAAACATTCGCACGCTTTCCACAACTTAACGTATCGGAGATAGCAAGAACAATAGGCATAAACAAGACTCTTCTTGCCAAATACATTTATGGGACAAAGACACCTTCACAGGAGCGTATAGACCTCATCCTCGACACTATACGTCGAATAGGGAGGGATATGGCCCAGATATAGTCGTAATCCAAGACAATAAATCCGCATAACAGACGTTAATTTAAGAAAAACAATAGACAACTATGGCAAATTATGTTTCATCGCAGACGGCGCAGGAGTCGGCCGTGGCGACGCTCTTTAAGAGCCTATATATGCAGATGGCGGCAGCCCTCACCGTGACCGGCCTCGTGGCATACTTCCTATCGCAGTCGGCAGACTTTTGGTTCTTCCTCGCCGAGAACCCCTCAATGCTATGGATTGCGCTCTTTGCGCAACTCGGCCTCGTAATATGGATGTCGACAGGACTTATGCGCATGTCGATGACGATGGCGACGGTGCTCTTCATCCTCTACTCCGTGTTGATGGGCGTGACGATGTCGTCGATATTCATGGTCTACACCATGAGCTCCATAGCCTCGGTATTCTTCATCACCGCGGGCATGTTCTTCGCAATGAGCATCCTCGGCTACGTGACACGCCTCGACCTCACGAAGCTCGGCAGCCTGCTCTTCATGGCGCTCATAGGTTTGATTATAACCTCGGTAGTGAATATCTTCCTCGGCTCAACAACCATGTATTGGATAATTAGCTACGCGGGCGTTATCATCTTCACGGGACTTGCCGCCTTCGACACGCAGAAGATTAAGCAGATGTTCATGGAGTATGGCTCGGCCGACGAGATGGGCAATAAGATAGCGCTCTTTGGCGCTCTCACGCTCTACCTCGACTTCATAAACCTCTTCCTGTTCCTCCTGCGCATCCTCGGCGACCGTCGATAGAGAATCTAATATTATATAGGTATTGGGCCGGTGATTTATTTCGCCGGCCTACATTTTTGTTGCATCGTAACAAACCATTTTCAATGGCGTTAAATTTTTGTTACATTCCCTTTAGACTATTGCACGAAATATTTTGGATAAATATCTTTGTATCGGAATAGAAGAAAAAAACTATAAACTCTATAAGTTATGATGCAATTATTGACACTTCTTGGAGCCTTGGGTATGTTCCTCTACGGAATGAACCTCATGAGCTCGGGTCTACAGAAGGCGGCAGGTAGCAAGATGCGTACTTTCCTCACTGCTATGACCTCAAACCCCCTCAAGGGTGTAATGACCGGCCTTGGTATCACCTCGGTGATACAATCATCTTCGGCAACTACGGTGATGACCGTAGGCTTCGTTAACGCAGGTCTGCTCACGCTATCACAGGCCGTAGGTGTGATTATGGGTGCTAACATCGGTACCACGGTAACGGCATGGCTCGTGTCATGGCTCGGTTTCAAGGCCGACATATCAATCTTTGCTGTGCCCATCATGGCCGTAGGCTTCCTCCTCAGCCTCTCTAAGCAGGATAAGCGTCGCCATATCAGCGAGCTTCTCGTGGGCTTCTCGCTCCTATTCCTCGGTCTATCGTTCATGAAGGAGTCTGTTCCCGAGCTTAACGCCTCGACCCTCGCCTTCATTGAGGGATGGACAAGCTACGGCTTTGGCTCGGTGCTTATCTTCTTGGTGTTCGGCACGGTACTAACGCTCGTGTTGCAGTCATCATCAGCGACAATGGCGCTCGCGCTCGTGGCGATGAACATGGGCTACATACCCTTCGAGATGGCCGCAGCAATGGTGCTTGGCGAGAATATAGGTACAACCATCACGGCAAACATTGCTGCTGTTGTGGGTAACGCTAACGCACGCCGTGCCGCTCTGGCACATACGCTCTTCAACGTGTTTGGCGTATGCTGGGCACTGCTGCTCTTCACCCCCTTCCTTACCCTTATCGGCGAGACTATCACGTGGATGGGACTCCCCAACCCCTTGGATGTAACCTCGGAGATGCTTATGACGGCGAAGCCCGAGTCTCCCGAGAGCATGGCGGCACTCTACGGTATATCTATGCTCCACACGCTCTTCAACGTATTCAACACATGTATCCTTATATGGTTCGTGAAGCTAATCGTTAAGATTGTGACACGTGTCATCAAGGATAAGAAGGGTGCCGATGAGGATAACGTGAAGCTCAAGTATATCAACGCAGGCCCACTCTCGACAGCCGAGATTGCTGTTGGCGAGGCCCGCAACGAGGTTGTCCACTTTGCCGAGATCTCACGCCGCGGCATAGGCTTCATCCGCCGCGCCGTGGAGGCCAAGAACGACAAGGAGTTCGAAGAGGCACGCCAGAAGCTCGTTAAGTACGAGGAGATCTCTGACCGCATAGAGTACGAGATAGCACAGTTCCTCAACGCCCTTCCCGAGGATAGCATCTCGGAGGAGACACGCACGGAGACCAAGCGCATGTATAAGATTATCGGTGAGCTTGAGAGCCTTGGCGACTCTGGCGAGAGCATCAGCCGCATCCTCGCACGCCGCAATAGCCACGGCAAGACTTTCACCGCGGAGCAGAAGGCCAAGCTCGATGTTATGCTCACGGCCGTAGACAAGGCCTATGGCGTGATGATCGACAATCTCCGCACCGAGGAGTACGATGCTATGGGCTTGCGCCTGGCTACGGATTGCGAGATTGAGATTAACGAGCTGCGTAACAACATCCGCGAGGAGGAGATTCTCAAGATTGAGAACGACGGCACGAACTACCAGTCGAGCGTCTACTACCTCGACACCATCTCGGAGATTGAGCGCATGGGCGACTTTATCATCAACATCTCGCAGGCGCTGGGCAAGTAAGCGCAACTGTAATGAGTTTAGGGAAGTTAGGGAGGTTAACGATTTTAGAGATAGCGCTATCAACAAAATCGTCAATCTCCCTAAACTCATTTAAGGTTAGCACACCCAATTTCTTGTCAGAAGGGTGCCGAGATGTTTCGACTGCGCTATCGCTTCGCTCAACATGACATAGCAGATAGCATACCCAATTTAGCGTCAGAGTGGTGCAGTAGTGGCGCTGACATGAGAAAGCCATGGATGGATAGTACTTGACGTACATTCCATTCATGGCTTTGATTGAAGCGCCGCTAATGCGCCGCTATCACGCTAAATTTAGTTTTTACCGAGCACTATACGCTCAATTTCCTCAATCTGCGCCTTAAACTGCTTGTCCGTGTCCATCATGTCGGCAACAGCCTTGCAGCTGTGGAGCACCGTGGCATGGTTACGGCCACCGATAGATGAGCCTATGACGGTGAGCGGTGCTTTGGTGTGCTGCTTCGAGAGATACATAGCCACCTGGCGTGCCTGTGCCACATCGCGCGTGCGCTTTGCCGAGTTGAAGGTGTCGAGGTCTATCTCGAAGTAGTCGCATACGACCTTGACGATGTGGTCGATGGTGATCTCGCGCTGCGTGAGCTTTACGTATACCTTCAAGATATCCTTCGCTAACGATATCGTTATCTTACGGCCGAGGAACGAGGCGTTGGCTATGAGCGACGAGAGAGCACCCTCAATCTCGCGCACGTTTGCCGAGATGTTCTCGGCGAGGTAGGCAACGACATCCTCGGGGATGTTGGCACCGAGGCGCTTGGCCTTCGCGCGGATGATCTTAACCTTCGTCTCGTAGTCGGGAACGCTGAGGTATGCCGAGAGTCCCCACTTGAAACGTGTGAGCAGACGCTGCTCTATATCCTTCAGCTCCACGGGGGGCTTATCCGACGTGAGGATTAGCTGCTTGCCGGCAAGCTGTAGGTGGTTGAAGATGTTGAAGAATACGTTCTGCGTACCGGTCTTTCCCGTGAGCTCCTGAATATCGTCGATGATGAGCACGTCGATAGTCTGGTAGAAGTGGATAAAGTCGGTAATATCGCCATTTTTGTATGCCGTCTGGAACTGCGCCTGGAACTTATTCATCGAGACGTAGAGCACCTGCAATTCGGGGTGGCGCTGGCGCACCTCGTGACCTATGGCCTGAACGATATGTGTCTTACCAAGGCCCGAGTCGCCATAGATATACAAGGGGTTGAATGCCGTAGTTCCGGGCGACACGGCCACAGCCATGCCCGCCGAGCGTGCTAAGCGGTTGCACTCACCCTCGATGTGGTTGTCGAAGGTGTAGTTTAGGTTGAGCTGCGGGTCGATAATTATTCGTCGCATGCCCGGAATTGCAAAAGGATTTTTTATCTTTGCAGTGTCTATCGGACGTGCGAACTCCGGCACGGCCGTTGCAGAGGCCTCCACGCGGGGCTGTTGCGCAGCACGTGGCACAGCATAATGCAGCTGAGTATCAGCGCCATAGAGTTCCGAGATGATAGGCTTAAGGTGTGTAAGGAACTGCTTCTCGATGTTCACCACGAAGCTCTCGTTGGGCACCCTCAGACGCAGATTCGAGCCATCGAAGCCGATGGGCCATATAGGCTTGAACCACTTGACAAACTCCTCCTCGGTAATCGAGAGTCGAAGTCTGTCGAGGCAGTCTTGCCAAACCTCCTTATATGTCTCCGTCTGCATCATGCGGTTCTTTACATTTTATTCCGTTGTGTTCTAACTTTATCAACAATGCCTCATCGCCAAAAAAATTTAGGCGATAGATGCCCCGAAACAGGCTCTCACGCTCTGTTCCAACATGTTAACTTTTTATCACTCTTTTTCTGCTAAGACACCCTCGATTTGCAAAGCTCCTTAAGGGCGTTTCGACATTGCAAAGATGTGGATAATTTTATTAAAATAAACTCAAAAAAGAGTTGCAAAATTCGTTTTTTTTTAATATGGATAAACCGGCCGAATTTTTGCCGTAAAATTTAACCTACTGATACACCTATATATTAGGATTTTTTCGTATATTTGCATATTGGAAATTTCAACTTCGTAACTTATAAATTATAAAAATAACTGATACTATTATGGAGAATAATTTAGACAAGCAGGTATTGGCTAAGGCGCAGGCATGGCTCGATGGCAACTACGACAACGAAACCAAGGAGCAGGTGCGCGTGATGATGGAGACAAACCCCACGGAGCTTACCGAGAGCTTCTACAAAGACCTCGAGTTCGGCACGGGAGGTCTGCGTGGCATCATGGGCGTAGGCACAAACCGCATGAACATATACACCGTGGGTGCCGCAACACAGGGCCTCGCTAACTACCTCAAAATCAACTTTAAGGGCGAGCAGATTAAGGTTGCCATCTCGCATGACAGCCGTAACAACTCGCGCATGTTTGCTGAGCGCGTAGCCGACATCTTCGCCTCGAACGGCTTCGTCGTATATCTCTTCGATGCTCTCCGCCCCACACCCGAGCTGTCGTTTGCCATCCGTGAGCTCGGCTGCCAGTCGGGCGTCATGGTAACGGCATCGCACAACCCCAAGGAGTACAACGGCTACAAGGCATACTGGACTGACGGCTCGCAGGTGACATCGCCCCACGATGTAAACATCATCGCCGAGGTGGGCAAGATTACCGACAACGACATGGTGCTCACGGGTAAGAACGCTGAGAATATCCACATCCTCGGTGAGGAGTTCGACAAGAGGTATCTTGCGGCCATCAAAGACCTCTCGTTATCGCCCGAGTCGGTTGCCAAGTACAACGACATGAAGATTGTCTACACGCCGCTCCACGGTGCCGGCGTGAAGCTCGTACCGCAGTCGCTGCGCAACTACGGCTTTAATAATATTATATGTGTCGACGAGCAGATGGTTCTCGACGGCAACTTCCCCACCGTCGCTTCGCCCAACCCCGAGGAGCGTAAGACCATGGCCATGGCCATCGAGCGTGCCGAGAGAGAGGGGGCCGATTTCGCCATGGCTACCGACCCCGATGCTGACCGCCTCGGCGTGGCACTGCGCACAGGCAAGGGCGACTATGTGCTTTTGAACGGCAACCAGACACTCGTGCTCCTTATGTGCTACCAGCTCACACGCTGGGCAGAGCTCGGCAAGATTACGGGTAAGGAGTTCGTCGTAAAGACCATCGTTACGTCTATGATGCCCGATGCTGTTGCCGAGCACTTTGGCGTCAAGTGCTACAACTGCCTCACGGGCTTCAAGTATATCGCCAAGATCATCCGCGAGCAGGAGGGCAAGACGAAGTATATCGGTGGTGGTGAGGAGTCATTCGGCTACCTCCCGGGCGACTTCGTGCGCGACAAGGATGGCGTTGCTGCCATCACGCTCGTTGCGGAGGCCGCAGCATGGGCCCGCGACACTATGGGCATCACGCTCTACGAGTGGTTGCAGCAGTTGTACGTTAAGTACGGCTTCTACCGCGAGGGTCTCGTGAACGTGGTACGCAAGGGCAAGGATGGCGCTGCCGAGATTCAGCAGATGATGGTCGACTACCGCCAGAATCCGCCCAAGTCTATCCTCGGCTCGCGCGTAGCCAAGATTTTGGACTACAAGACGTTGGAGGAGATAGACACCGCCACGGGTGAGCGCAAGGCCATCGACGGCATCGACGACAAGAGCAACGTGCTCCAGTGGCTCACGGAGGATGGCACGAAGGTGTCGGTGCGTCCCTCGGGCACGGAGCCTAAGATTAAGTTCTACTTCGGTGTTAAGGCGCAGCTCGAGACGGTCGATAAGTTCGACGAGACGCTCGCCGCCCTCGACCAGAAGATTGAGGACATCAAGGTTGAATTGGGCCTATAGAGGTCGTATACCTACAAGCAATGGGGCTGACTAAAAAGTTGCTTAGTCAGCCCCATTTTGTTAGGAGGTAGAATAAAAAGAGCCTTTTATTCAACCTCATTCCCTCTGCTTACAACCCGAACACTGCTACCATACCCCGCCCAGATACCCATTGCATTGTTAGAGATATTCGTCGGCAGGTTATCGACAGCCGGATAGATAGGGTTAAGGCTGTTAATCACGTTGTTCTGCCATAGGTTCCAATATTCGTACGCAAAGTCGCCCATGGTGCGCAGTTTAAGTGCTACCGTATCGCGCACATGGAAGAGGGTCATATACTCGTTGACATAGAGGTTGCCCATAGGTCGATTTACCGTGACACGGCGCGTGCGGTCACTCACATCGTATACACCGAGCATCGTCGGGGCAAAGTAGCTACTACCGCCCAGGGAGCACTCTATCATGCAGGGGGTGGATGTAGGCGGCAGCGTGGCCGTGACGGTATAGAGCGTGTCGCGCACGGGCGTGATGGTTATATCGCCGAGTTCCGCGGGGGCTGGGATTGTCGTCGTTGCCCGCCATGTGCGACCGCTATACTCCACCGTGAGGGTATAGCTCTCGCCCACCTCGCCGACAATCTCCGTGCCGGTATATATGTATCGCGTGGGGTAATCCTTATTACCGCGCCCCACGAGCACCTCGCTCCTATCGCCACTCTCGACCGTGACCTTCGCCCAGCGCACAACCAAGTCGCGGAGGTCATCCTCCTCGTACTCCTCGTCGAAAGGGGTGTTGAGCGACAGGGCAACGATAGCACCGCGCCCCGCCTCGATGGAGCCCTCGACGACAAGCCTCTGGCGGTAGCCGGCATTATGCTCGCGCTCCGCGATGCACCCCACAAGGGCGAGTAGCACACATATATATATTGGTACTCTGCGCATCGGTCTAAAACTTATAAGTCCAACTTATGGATGGGATAATCGTATATATGGCATGCTTACGCTCCTCCATAAACATCGTGTTTGTTTCGTCATCCCTCTGCACGCTATACGATATCATGAGCGGGTTTTTCCGCGCATAGACATTATATATCGACAGGTTTATGCCACTACGCTCCAGCTTACGCGACCGAAACCAGTATGTCGCCGAGAGGTCGAGGTGGTGCAGGTCGGGGAGCTTAGCACCATTATAGGGGCCGAACTCGCGCAGGAAGGCGTTGCCGCTGATATATAGCGCCGTAGTTCCCGTATAGGGCATGCCCGTGGCGTAGGCAAACGTAGCCGAGAGCGTCCAGCGTGGCGAGGGCTTATACGAGGCTATGAGCGAGAGGTTATGCAGACGGTCGGAGTGCGCAGGGAAGGGGCGACCATCGTTTATCGCCTCGAAGCGTCGCAAGGAGCGCGACAGTGTATAGTTAGCCTGAACATCCACACGGCTATCGCTATACCCCACGCTCAGCTCCACACCGTAGGACTCGCCACGGCCACAGTGGAGCATCGACATGTGATCCTCGACGCCCGTGAGCACATCCAGGATGCGCGAGTCGTACTCGATGACGTTGTACATATATCTGTAGTAGGCCTCCACCGACCACCTCACGCGCCCCGAGAGAGCCTCACCCGCATATCCTAACGAAGCGTTATGCGCCCACTGCGGAGGGATATGTTCGTCGCTCGAGAGGTAGAAGTCCGTAGCAAACGACAGGTTAGACTGTGGCACGAGGTGCACATATTGAGTCATAAGGTTGTAGCTCGCCCATAACCTCGTAGTCGAGGATAGCGGCAGCTCTATCGCCACACGTGGCTCGGGCAGCGCCCACACCCTATCGTTGGCATAGAGGCTATAGCGCAGCCCCGCATCGAGGATTACGCGCGACGATATAGGCCAACGCACCGAGGCATAGAGTGCCGCCTCGATGGTATCCTCCGTTTTTGTCGTAGCACGCAGGTGGTCGCCCCCGACAATGGTCTGCGGCATGATGCTTCGATAGATGGCCTCCACGCCGGCAGATATATCTACCCTACCAAGCGCCACGGCCACATCGCTACGCAGCCCCATGTCCGTGACACCCGCCGCCACGTTATAGTCGACAGCGGTAATGTTGGGCCGCAGCATATTATCGTATATCGAGGCGTAGACCATATTACTGAGCTCCACCCTATCGTTTATCGGCGTCTCCAGCGTGAGCGTGCCGAGGGCATTCCACCAGCGGAGCTTACAATCAGCATTGTAGAGGAATACATCTGCCTTGGCACCATCGTCGTTGAAGTGCGAATTAAACATCAGTCTGCCCGCACGCCCCACATCGGCAACGAAGCCCAAGCCGTAGTCGCCAAACTCGTAGTCTATCGAGGTGTTGTCGCTAATCAACCCCGTGAGCCACGAGGCGTAGGAGTGGCGTGCCGAGGCAAAGAGCGCAAAGCGCTCACCGAGAGGTAGTTTCACGGCAGCATCCGCCTCGATGATGCCTATGTTACCCTCGATGTGAAACGCGCTCGGGATATACCTATGTGTACGCACCTCGGTGATAGATGCCGTCGAGGAGCCATAGCGCGCAGGGATGCCCGACTTATAGAGCGTGAGGCCACCGATGTGTGGCGTGTTGAGCACCGAGAAGAAGCCCAACAGGTGCGCTGGCGAGTATAGCGGTGCGCCGTCGAGGAGTATGCGGCTATTTCCCGCATCGCCGCCACGCACATACATCGCCGTGTTACCCTCCTGCGTGGCTGCAACACCCGGGGTGTACTGCAACAACTTAAGCACATCGACAGCACCTCCGAGGCGCGGCATGTCGCTGAGCGCCTCCATGTTTAACGACACGTTGCCCGTATTGTCGGGAATCGACACTATGCGATGCTGTGCCGTGACGACAACATCATCCACGTTTAGGTGCATGGCGGCACTATCCACCTGTCCGTATGCGCGTAGCGATACGAACATGAGGCATAGTAGCACTATATGTTGTCGTAGTAGTCTCACGAAGATAAAAGGGGCCGACTAAAAAGCCTTTAGTCCGCCCCAATATAGTCGGTGAATAGAATTATGACAGGAGAGAGCTAAACTCCTCGGCAAGAGCCTCGGCAGCCTCGATAAGGTCGCCAAAGGCCTTCTCGGTGAAGTACTCATCGAATGCGAACTTGCTACCATCGGGGAATACCAAGATGGGCTCGAAGTCGTAGTCGATAAAACCGTCATACTCATCAACATACTTTCTGGTTGCGAAGACGATATTTGCTACGCGCTCCTTGGTGTCGTTGTATACAAGGACAACCTTAACCTTCTCGTTTACATACTTGCACACCTCATCGCAGTACTCCTTCTCTACATCAGGCAACTTATTCCAGTTCTCATCCCAATAGTCATACTCCTCATCAAGTCGCTCAATCTCCTCGTACATGCCCTTGAAGTCACCCTCGCCAACAATCGAGAGCTCCAAGATGTCGAGCTGCGCAGCACCCGTCTTCACCTGATCAAAGAAGTACTCGACCGATACCTCTGTGTAATATACACCATCATACTCATCGTAGTACTCCGTCATCCAGTTGTCGATATCGGTAGCATCGTTGATGGCAACAACCGCAGCGGCGTTCAACAACGTCTTGCCACTCTTCTTTATTGAGCCGCCAGCCTCCAAGCCCTTGCTGTTACCCTTCGAGCGTCCTGTGAACTCATAGCCGCCATTAAGTGTCACCTTATACTCAGGTGCCCATGTCTGAATATTCGTAATGTTGGTCTCAAGCACTATGTTGAGGTACTCCTTACCGTTAATCTTAAAGCTAATCTCAACATTATTAGGCACATAAACGACTACGTTCATATCCTCATCCTCGTAGTAGTACTCAACCTTCGTACTCTTTGCCCAGCTGATTGTTGCCACGGTGTCATCCCACTCGAAGGTGATGGTCTTGTCCTTGCCGTTGGTCTCCTCCCATGCGTAGTCATCGCCATTCCAAGTATAGCACTTACCAGCATAGGGGTTCATATCGGGATCGTTGATGTCTACAACGAAGTCCTCCGTAGCGCGTGTTGCGAACGCAACGATATCGGCAGCCGAGAAGCGCTGAAGGCCACGTGCAAGAGTCTCCACGGGAGCACCTCCCTCTTCAACAACATCCTCACTCTCAGCTACAAAGCCATAGTCGAAATACTCGGCATACTCCGCAAGAGCAAAGGCACTGTTTACTAACTCCTCAACATCTGCGGGATTGAAGGCCTCGACAAACTCTATGGCAATCTCCTCCAAGCGTGCTTTGTGCTCGCCGGGCGTAAGATCCGAGTCGCCAATTACATCTTCACCCGGATTGATGGGGTCCTGCTCGTTGTCATTACCTCCCGGGTTGTTAGGGTTGTTAGGGTTGTTAGGGTTGCTCGGGTTGTTGGTATTGTTGTCACCACCATTAGTACCCGTCATTCCATCTTCGCATGCCGAGAATGTCAGCATCGTAGCAGCGAGGATAGCTACAATAGAAAATAGTCTTTTCATAAGCATAATTTTTAATTTTTAATGTTATCGAACTAAACTATAGGCAAAAGTAGTATTTTTTTTGCGGAAGTGCAAACAAACATCTGATAAATAATGAACAGTTATTGCAAATGAGCAGTGAGCAGTGAGCAGTGAGTAGTGAGTAGTGAGTAGTGCGTAGTGAGTAGTGAGTAGTGAGCAAGGAGTAATGAGTAGCGAGTAGTGAGTAGTGAGTAGTGAGCAATGAGCAATGAGTAGCGAGTAGTGAGTAGTGAGCAATGAGTAGTGAGT
>JAFTNV010000039.1 GCA_017451685.1 Alistipes sp. | reverse complement strand
GTTCTGCCGTAGAAGGGAGACCGTGGATCTTCCTCTGCTATATACATATGCCGCCAGTTATACAAGGGTTCGAGAGTGTGCACTTGATAGTTGTTAGTGAGTAGTGATTAGTGTGTAGTGAGTAGTGAGTAGTGAGTAGTGGGTAATTAGTTGTGATTTTAGACAAGAATATTGTCATCGCGGCCGATTGAGCAGGTGGTCGCGAAGCGAGCAACACAGGATGACAAGATTGGCTACTACGCAGCTAAAGCTGCTACGCTTAACGCCCATCTTGGTGGTTCCCTTAATGGGCTGCACAAAGCCTTCGTAAGCATAGGTTCTGTCAATACATTGCCACACTTTTTGTGTTCCACAGCCTTCCGATGCGAGCATCAAGGCTCTGAAACACAAAAAAGTCCTCAATCTTTCGATTGAGGACCTCTGCTTACTCAGCTTTGTCGGGATGACAAGATTCGAACTTGCGACAACACGCCCCCCAGACGTGTACTCTAACCGGGCTGAGCTACATCCCGAACTGGTTTTGCGGTGCAAAGATAATAATAATTTTTTCAATAATGCAAATTAATTGCAAAAAAAATGTAACTTTGTCAAATGAAAGTTTCGTCCCAAATAGCCACTCTGTTCGCAATTGCCTTATTGTGTGTCTGTTGCAATAGCACCAGCAGCAAGCATCATGACGGCTTCGACATAGATGTATACACCCCGCAGCACGCCTCCGGCTTCGACATCACGGCAAACGACGAGGGGGCACACCTCCTACGTGTGACACGACCATGGCAGGGTGAGGCCGTCACCGAGCAACGCCTCGCAATATTCCCCACAGAGGCGTTGGCCGAGGGCTACGACGGAGAGTATATCGTGGGCGCAGCAAGGCGCATAGTGTGCATGTCGACAAGCCACATAGCCATGCTCGATGCAGTAGGCCTAAGCGACGCGATTGTCGGCATTTCGGGCAAGCAATATGTTATGAATGAGGCCGTTGCCAGCAATCCCGCGATTAAGGATGTAGGCTACGACAGCAGCCTCGACTTCGAGATGCTTGTAGCGCTACAGCCCGACATCATACTCATGTATGGCGTGGCAGCCGAGAATACGGCCGTGACGGCCAAGCTTCGCGAGGTGGGCATCCCTTACATCTACCTTGGTGACTACACCGAGCAGTCGCCCCTCGGCAAGGCCGAGTGGATGGTTGCCGTAGCCGAGATTGTGGGATGCAGGGAGCGTGGCGAGAAGCTCTTCGGAGATATCATCGCGCGCTATGAGGCTATACGCGAGAGTGTTAGCAACGACACAAAGCCGCGTGTGATGTTTAATATGCCGTATCAGGATGTGTGGTATATGCCCTCGGACGATAGCTACATGGTACGCCTCGTGGAGGATGCCGGTGGCGAGTATATATACAAGGGGCGAAACACCTCGGGGGGCTCCAAGGGCATAAGCCTCGAGGAGGCCGTGATGCTCGTCGACAAGGCAGATATATGGCTCAACGTGGGGCAGTGCACCACGCTTGACGAGCTACGCACCATGGCACCCCACTTCGCCAATAGTGGTGTGGTGCGCCGTGGCGAGGTGTACAACAACAACCTACGTCGCACGGCGGCGGGAGGCAGCGACTTCTGGGAGTCGGCCATCGTGCGCCCCGATGTGGTGCTGAGCGACCTCGCATCCATCATGGCGGGAGACAGCAAGGCCCTATATTACCACCAAAAGTTAGAGTAGCATGGCACAACACCGAAAAAATATAATAGACAAGATTCTCTTCGTGACACTCAGCGTGGCACTCGTTATCCTTGCCATCTGCGGGCTCCTCACGGGCACCACGGAGATACCTCTGGGCGAAGTGTGGGATGCCCTCATGGGGCGTGCTACGGATGCCGGCACGGCGACGATAGTCCTCAAGATGCGCCTGCCGAAGGTGCTCGTTGCAGTGGCTGCGGGCGCTGCACTCTCGGCAAGCGGCCTACAGATGCAGACACTCTTTCGCAACCCGCTGGCTGGCCCCTATGTCCTTGGCATCAACTCGGGCGCGAGCCTCGGCGTGGCGCTCTTCACGCTCGCGATGCCCATGCTTGGCGTGGGCACGGCATCGTGGCTCGCATCCTTCGGCACGACGGGCATGGCGTGGATAGGCTCGGCAGCAATCCTCATGCTCGTGATGTGGCTGTCGCGTAGGATAAAGAATATCAACACGATACTCATCATCGGCATGATGCTTGGCTCGGCAATATCGGCCGTCGTGGGCATACTCCAATATATGGGCACGGAGGAGTCGCTCAAGGCCTTCATCGTCTGGACGATGGGCTCACTCGGCACGGTGACCGTGGAGCAGCTATACATCCTCGCTCCCGTTGTCATCCTCGGCCTTATGCTTGCCATCATGGCCATCAAGGCGCTCGACATGCTACTCCTCGGCGAGAGCTACGCCCGAACGATGGGACTAAACATCCGCCGTGCACGCCTCGTCGTCTTTCTCTCGACGACGCTCCTTGCCGGCACCATCACCGCCTTCTGCGGCCCTATCGGCTTCATAGGCCTCGCCATACCCCACCTCGCGCGTATGACCTTCCGCACGGCCAACCACCGCGTGCTCATGCCCGCAACGATACTCTGGGGTGCTGTGGCGATGCTGCTATGCTCGCTCCTCTGCGATGTTGTGGCGCGCAGCGGTGTCATCGTGCCCGTGAATACGATAACCTCGCTCCTGGGCGTACCAATTATTATATATGTAGTCATCCGTAACCGCAACCGCCAATGATTGAGCTACGCAACATAACCCTCGCCTTTGACTCCCGCATACTCATAGATAATGGCTCGGCGCTCTTCGAGCGTGGCAGCCTCATTGCCCTTCTTGGGCGCAATGGCACGGGTAAGTCTACCCTCCTTCGCGCCATAGCATCGCTCGGGCGCACCACGGCGGGGAGCATCACCATCGACGGCATGGAGGTGGGAGATATTCCCGCAGCGACACTCGCACGTAAGGTGGCCTTCGTAAATACCGAGCGCGTAGATGTCGAGGCTCTCAGCGTTCACGACCTTGTGGCCATAGGGCGCGCACCTTATACCGACTGGATGGGGCGTATCGGTGCGGAGGATGAGGCCGTCATCGAGCGCGCGATGACCGTTGCGGGCATCGCATCCATGCGCGACCGCCGGGTCGATACCCTCTCGGATGGCGAGTGCCAGAGGGTGATGATAGCGCGTGCCTTAGTGCAGGATACCCCCGCGATACTCCTCGACGAGCCCACGTCGTTCCTCGACCTACCTAACCGCTACGAGCTGTGTACGCTCCTTCGGCGCCTTGCGCACGAGGAGCATAAGTGCGTGATATTCTCCACGCACGAACTCGACATAGCCCTCTCGCTTGCCGACAGCATCGCCCTCGTAGATACCCCCCACCTCAAGCACCTCGCCACGGAGAAGATGATAGGGTCGGGAAATATCGAGCGACTGTTCGACAGCGACTACGTGTCGTTCGATGCCGCGACAGGCTCCATACGTCTCAAACGATAGCGCGCCGACATAGTCTAAATTAGCGTTTTAGGGAAATTTTTCACGTTTTCCTTTGTCAAATAGAAAATTTTGCGTACCTTCGCACCGCTAAATTGCTCGCATAGACTGAGCATTAGTGGATTGGCCCGTTCGTCTATCGGTTAGGACGCAAGATTTTCATTCTTGAAAGAGGAGTTCGACTCTCCTACGGGCTGCACTTGGCGCGTTGCGCTTTTAGCGTGGTGCGTGCGGTTGAATAGTTTTTTAGGAGCGGGCGCACGCCTATCCGAGAGCGGCTACGGCCGTAGAGTGTGCAGGCCGATGGGCACAAAAGAATCAGTCGGCAAAGAGAACAGAACGCATAAAAGTAAAAAATAAAAAGATTAAAACTATGGCAAATCACAAGTCATCGAAGAAGAGAATTCGTCAGACCGTAACAAAGCGCGCACACAACCGCCTTTACCACAAGACTACACGTAACGCTGTTAAGGCATTGCGCCACACTACTGAGCGTAGCGCTGCTGAGGCATTGCTTCCTAAGGTAAGCTCAATGTTGGATAAGCTCGCTAAGCACAACATCATCCACAAGAACAAGGCTGCTAACCTTAAGAGCTCACTCGCTCTCCACGTTAACGCATTGTAATTGAGCGTGTCTGATGGACAAGAGAAAGAGAATCCCGCGGGGTTCTCTTTTTTTTGTGCGTTACCGAGGCGAGGGCGATGCTCTCTACATTGTCATGCTGAGCGTAGTCGAGCGTTGCGATTAAGCCGAGAGCAGAACAAATTTATTTGTTATGCCGAGGCGCAGCAACGAAGAGGAACTCAAGCATCTGCCCGCGAAATACTGCCCGCGACCTCGTTGTTGTCCCTGTTGTCCCTGCTCTCGCTATAGTCACTGTTGAAGATCCTTCGACTGCGCTAACGCTCCGCTCAGGATGACAAAGTGCCCATAGGAACACATCGAAACCCATCAAAAACTGCGGGTATTATTTTTAATACCCGCAAGAGTGAGGGGGCGTGTTGGTGCAGGCGGTGGAAAAGAGAGGACAAAGACAACAGAGAGATAAACGACTATGCGGACATTATCGACCGCGACCTCGTTGTTGTCCCTGTTGTCCCTGCTCTCGCTATAGTTACTGTTGAAGATCCTTCGACTGCGCTAACGCTCCGCTCAGGATGACAAAAGCCCATCGGAACTCATAGGAACTCATCGTAACCCATCGAAACCCATCAAAAACTGCGGGTTACGTTTTTGCAACCCGCAAGAGTGGAGGGAGCAGTGTGGCAGGTGGAGCACCCTGTCATGCTGAGCGTAGCCGAGCGTTGCGATTAAGCCGAGAGCAGAACAAATTTATTTGTTATGCCGAGGCGCAGCAACGAAGAGGAACTCAAGCATCTTGAATTGCTGGAGTGAGCAAAAGCAACGCGGGTATACTTTTATATACCCGCGCCACCATTGATGCTGTTTATTAAGCAGTTACCCTAAAAGTTGTAGCCAACAATATAGTCTGCATAGTCGCTCCAATATCCTGCCGGCTTATATGCCTCGACCGATGCTGTAGGGACATAAATCGTGGCGAGCATGAGCTTATAAATAACACAAAGTGTACCCGCAACAACAAAGATGGAGATTTAGAATGTTATACCTATTGAGCAAGCCAAACCATGGCTCCAAGAGCCATAAAAACCTGCTCCGTAATTATAAGACTCAATGCGAGTTATTCTTTGTGTATAATATCCAAACTGAAGAGTGAAACTGTTACTATCAGAGATGCGACAATTTATACCTGTTGCAACTTCGAAGAATGGCATTACTGCGCCGTACTTAATTATTTGTTCCATGCTGCCAGAGGTGTCATAGACCTTGATTTTCTTGGGAGTGGAAAAACGGGCACCTGCCGAAAATGAGAGATACGGAGCAACACCTGTCTTCGTAAAATAGACCTTAATATTCGCATAGAGCGGTATTGCTACTGATTGCATTGGCATGTCGTAGTAGCCATACAAACCTTCGAAATTGTACATATCGTGGTATGAGTCTTCGTAAGCATATACTTTGTTAGTGTATAATATGCCTACATCTAATCCGGCGCCAACACCAGCAAAGAGGTGGTTGCCTAAACGATATCCTCCAATATAGCTGAGCCTAAGAGCACTATGGTCAGTCGGTGGCATCCACCACCAACCTAATGAAACTTCCTGTTGGTAGCCACTTTTTATTTCGTAGAGAGTCTTCTCCTTTACGGGCTTCTCTACCTTGTAACGAGTTACAGTAGTAGTTTCGGTGAAGACCCCCTGCGAGTAGCGATGGTCTTGCTGCGCCTCAACAGAGGATAGTGAAAGCGCGATAGCTGCAAATATTAATAATAAGCGTTTCATGTATACTATTTAACTATTTTAACATCCATAATTTGCTGGGGAGCATCGACTATTACACTTGCACTATTACGTATATCCTGCACATCCCTTACCAACTCCAAATCCTTCTCTGTTGCATTACGGAACTTTTTATATACAGCAGGGTATCCCGTTACGGTGATAACCAGATGGTTGTCAATGGTCTCAACATCAATCTCTGCGCCTAATAAGATGTCAGCATTATATGCTTTCGACGCTTTACTAAGAGCTATACGCTTGTATGCTGCAATGTTATTAATAACAGAGCGCGTTACCCCAAAGTGAGCAAATGCGTCCGTTTCTTTGTGGATGATTTTTTTGTCAGATACTGATAGGTCGGCAATGGTTGGGGTTACGATAAAATTAGAGTTGCCCTCAAGGAGTCGAGCTGATGACTCGCGATAATCGTATGTTGTTGCGGTTGTAACATACTCTGTAGGAGAACATGAGGTAATAAATGCAACAGCGGCTGCAAACAGGAAAAGTTTTTTCATAGTATAAAAATTTGTTTCTTCACCGTATCAACTCCTATATGGTGGATATATATCAAAAACAGAAAGTGTGGAGTCGATTTCCGTTTATTACTATGAAGGTTGTGGAAAGACCTATGACAACAACAAACGATACAATGCCCCACACTTGGATAGTATGGGTATATGCACAGACCGTGCATAGCCACATAGCTATACAAGAAATGAGTGTTGTCCGTTGCCCCGTTGTCAAGAAAACTTCCACATTTTCATAGTAGGACTGCGAAAACACTTTCAATATGTCTGCTATCCATGGATAGCACCACAAAGATATAAAAATATTTCCGAAACGGACAACACTCTGCGGGAGCATTGTACTATTTAAGGTTAGAAATATGCAACGAAAAGGTATCATATATCGTATTACACACTAATATTGAAAAAATCGCACGTGGTGTTTTGAACTTTCGTTTCTTTTCACTATCTTTGTGCGCAACATAAAACAAAACCTGATTGCTATGTCTTTTATCGATGAAAGGGTACAGACAACAGGTCTCACATTCGATGATGTGTTGCTCGTACCAGCCTATTCTGAGGTTCTGCCTCGCGAGGTGTCGACAGTAGGTCGCTTCTCTCGCAATATTCAGCTCAACATACCCATTGTGTCCGCTGCCATGGACACCGTAACGGAGGCGCCCTTGGCCATAGCCTTGGCACGTGAGGGCGGCATCGGCGTGATTCACAAGAACATGTCTATAGCGGCACAGGCGGCGCATGTGCGTCGCGTGAAGCGTGCCGAGAGCGGCATGATATACGACCCCGTAACCATCCGCAAGGATAACACCGTGGGTGATGCCTTGCAGCTGATGCAGGAGAATAAGATTGGCGGCATACCCGTAGTCGATGACCGCGGCATGCTCATAGGCATCGTCACAAACCGCGACCTACGCTTCCAGAGCGACATGGGTCGTCTTATCGACGAGGTGATGACCAAGGAAAATATCGTGACGACGCACGAGACAGACCTCAAGAGCGCCGCCGAGGTGCTCCTTGCGAACAAGATTGAGAAGCTCCCCGTCGTTGATGACAACGGCAAGCTCGTGGGTCTTATCACCTATCGTGATATCACCAAGCTCCGCGACAACCCCAACGCCTGCAAGGACTCGAAGGGACGTCTGCGCGTGGCTGCCGGCATAGGCATCACGCCCGATGCGATGGACCGCGTGGCGGCACTCGTTGCCGAGGAGGTGGATGCCGTAGTACTCGACTCGGCACATGGCCACACAAAGGGTGTCGTAACACTTCTAAAGCAGATAAAGGCCACATACCCCACGCTCGACGTTGTCGTGGGTAACATCGCTACAGCCGAGGCTGCGAAGTATCTCATAGAGAATGGCGCCGATGGCATAAAGGTGGGCATCGGCCCGGGCTCGATATGTACAACACGTATCATCGCGGGAGTGGGTGTACCCCAGCTCTCGGCAATATACGACGCCTCGACCGAGGCCAAGAAGGCGGGTGTTCCCGTCATCGCCGATGGTGGTCTGCGCTACTCGGGCGACATCGTCAAGGCGTTAGCCGCCGGTGGTAACTGCGTGATGGTAGGCTCAATGTTTGCCGGCACGGAGGAGTCGCCCGGCGAGACAATCATATACAACGGTCGTAAGTTCAAGGCATACCGCGGCATGGGCTCGATAGATGCCATGAAGGCGGGCTCGGCAGACCGTTACTTCCAGAAGGGCTCGGAGGGTAACATCATGAAGCTCGTACCCGAGGGTATCGTCGGCCGCGTGCCATTCAAGGGTAAGCTCGCAGAGACGGTATATCAGCTTGTGGGTGGCATACGCGCCGGCATGGGCTACTGCGGTGCGAAGGATATCGACACGTTGCAGAAGGCACGCTTCGTGCGCATAACATCGAGCGGCGTGACGGAGAACCACCCGCACGACATTACCATCACGAGCGAGACACCTAATTATTCAAGAGGCGAATAACTCAGTTAGCAACCAAGTATGACAGAAAAGATATTAATCATCGACTTCGGGTCGCAGTACACGCAGCTCATCGCGCGACGCATACGCGAGATGCAGGTATACTGCGAGATACACCCCTTCAACAACGTGCCAGCACTCGATGCCTCGATTAAGGGCGTTGTCCTCTCGGGCTCACCGCGCTCGGTGCGCGACGAGGGCGCTCCGCGCATAGACCTCGATGCCATAAAGGGCAAACTACCCCTTCTTGGCGTATGTTACGGTGCGCAGTACCTCGCACACTTCTACGGTGGCAAGGTGGAGGCATCACCCAGCCGTGAGTATGGTCGCGCACGCATGCAGGTGAAGGCTCCCAACGACCCCCTCATGGCATCGCTCAGCGCCGAGTCACAGGTGTGGATGTCGCACGGCGACACCATCACGACCATCCCCGCGGGCTACGACATCATAGCATCAACGGCCGATGTTCCCGTAGCAGCATACCGCATCGCTGCGGAGCAGACATGGGGCATACAGTTCCACCCCGAGGTGTACCACTCGGAGGAGGGATTTACCATGATAGAGAACTTCGTCAAGGGCATCTGCGGATGCTCGGGCTCATGGACACCCGCAAGCTTCGTGGAGAGCACCGTGAAGGAGCTCAAGGAGAAGCTCGGCGACGACAAGGTTGTCCTCGGCCTCTCGGGTGGCGTGGACTCGTCGGTTGCGGCATTGTTGCTACATAAGGCTATTGGCGAGAACCTATACTGCATCTTCGTAGACTCGGGACTCCTGCGCAAGGATGAGTTCTCGGAGGTGATGGAGTCGTACCGTGGCATGGGCCTCAACGTCAAGGGTGTAGACGCCTCGGATAAGTTCCTCGGTGACCTTGCGGGCGTTACCGACCCCGAGACTAAGCGTAAGATTATCGGCCGCGACTTTGTCGAGGTGTTCGATGCCGAGGCGCACAAGCTCCAGGGCGTTAAGTGGTTAGGTCAGGGCACGATATATCCCGATGTTGTCGAGTCGGCACAGGTGAACGGCACAGCCGTGGTCATCAAGTCGCACCACAACGTTGGTGGCCTCCCCGAGAAGATGGGCCTGAAGGTTGTCGAGCCTCTGCGCCTGTTGTTCAAGGATGAGGTGCGCCGCGTGGGTCGCTCTATGGGCATGCCCGAGCGCCTTATCAGTCGTCACCCCTTCCCGGGCCCGGGCTTGGCGATACGTATCCTTGGCGAGATTACGCGCGAGAAGGTCGAGATACTGCAAAATGTGGATAAGATATACTTAGACATCCTCCGCGAGACGGGCTGGTACGATAAGATATGGCAGGCGGGAGCAATACTTCTTCCCGTGCAGTCGGTGGGCGTCATGGGAGACGAGCGCACATACGAGCGCTGCGTGGCACTCCGCGCCGTGCAGTCTACGGACGGCATGACGGCCGACTGGGTACATATACCCTACGAGATCTTGGCGCGCCTGTCGAACGAGATTATCAACAAGGTGCGTGGCGTAAACCGCGTAGTCTACGATATATCGTCGAAGCCGCCGGCCACGATTGAGTGGGAATAGTGGCTTTGCAGTGATAAGGGGTTGATTACTTCCCCTAACAAAAAGTCCCGACAATGAGCAGTACGCCTAGTACAGCCCATCGTCGGGATTTTTGCCGAGTGTTGTACTCAACACCCTTCTGACTGCAAATCCTTATACACACCACAAACAAGAATTTCTTCTCGCGCTAATGTATGTCTCATCCGGGCTGATTTCATATCAAGACCAAGCCTAACCCCTTCTGACAAGAAATTGATCTTGCGCTTTAGTCCGGCCTATCATCGAGATTTATATGCATAAATATACAAAATTTCCAAATTATTATTTACCTTTGTAGAAACAAATTAATATTGGCTCAATATGAAGCACTTGATAATGCTCAAGACTTGGACATCCATAGTCCTCATATTTATAGCTATGGCGTGCTCTCCCGAGGTAGTTATTAATTCTAACGACGACACCGAACTTCCCGACAGCAATAGCGACGAGCAAACGACCGAAGAAAGTGACCCAACGGACAACACCGAGGAGCCAGGCGAGGGCCATGTACCAAGCACGCCGACATCTGGCGAGCGCCCCAAGCCCAACTACGACGTGGAGCCATGGAGTGGCACCTTAGCATCGGATGATGCAAATGACAGCGTAGGCACGAATGTAGACTTCTTCCATGAGTTGAATGACTTTCCCAACATGGTTGTAGTAAGGTACAACGGTGATACAGCCACGGTGGAGAGCAACAATAGTAAGATTAAGCACTACGCTGTGGGTGCGCACGTAGTGTTGGATATGTCCACGAATGATGTTAGTGGCGTGGAGGTTATAGCCATAGGTAAGACAAGCAATGGCAGCCTCAAGTTATACAGCAACAACAAGTTGAAACTATCGCTATATGGCGTAGACATAACGTCGGAATCTGGCCCCGCCATAAACTCGCAGAGCAAGAAGCGCATATATATAGACCTCGCAGCAGGAACCACCAACAGACTGACGGACTGTGCCGTATATCAAGACGACATATACACCACACCTGGAGTATTTAACGAAGATCGCAAGGGTACTCTCTTTGCCGAGGGCAACATAATACTTAGTGGCGAGGGCACGCTCGTCGTAGCTGGCAAGCAGAAGCACGCCATCGCGAGCGATGGGTGCATATATCAGCGTCCGGGAGTCACCATAGCAGTCACCGAGGCTGCCAAGAACGCCATACACGCCAATGGTGACAGCGACGACGGCACAGGCGTACGCATTACCGGAGGTGTCGTGGTAGCCACGGTATCATCACCTGCCGGCAAGGGCATAAAGTGCGACATGGATGTCGTGGTAGATAGCGGAACGATAGAGATAACCACCTCAGGCGATGCCTTCTACGACACGGAGGAGGCAGACACCTCATCCGCAGCAGCAATAAAGAGCGACCTTAGCATCATCATAAATGGAGGCAACCTAACACTATCATCAAGTGGCAAGGGAGGCAAGGGGATCAATGCCGATGAAGACATCGAGATTAACGGTGGCGACATCCAAGTATCGACATCGGGAAGTCGCTATACCTACACCTCATCGCTAACATCCTCACCCAAGGGCATCAAGGCCGATGGCGACATCGTGATAAATGGAGGCACAACACGTGTGAATGTATCAGGTAAGAGCGAAGGCTCAGAGGGCATGGAAAGCAAGGCATCTATAACCATCAACGATGGCGAGGTGATATGCGTAGCATACGACGATGGAGTAAATGCCACGGAGGCAATAACCGTAAATGGTGGTCGTCTGTATGCCTACGCCTCGAACAACGACGGCATAGACTCCAACGGCACGATGACAATAAACGGAGGTCTCGTTATAGGTGTCGGTGGTAACGCTCCGGAGGCGGGCATCGACATCGACCAGTCCAACAACTTCAAGGTATATGGCGGCGTGGCAATAGGCTATGGCGCTGCGCTACAATCGACACCCTCGACATCAAGCACACAATGCTCAGTGGCATACGGAGGGGTATCAGGCACACAAGGAAACATGGTATCGCTACTCGATGCCGCGTTCAAGCCTATAGTCACCTTCGAGTATCCACGCACCATCTCTAACGCCACGCTCTTTATCACATCCCCCGACATCACCAAGGGAGCAAGTTATACATTTGCCACCTCGGGCGACATCACCGACTACACCGACACGTGGCAGGGATGGTACAAGTACGGAGTATGGAGTTCGGGCACTACCCTCACGACATTCACCCCCTCATCGGTTGTCACCACGATAGGCTCTGTTGGAGGAGGCCCTGGCGGTGGCCCGGGTGGTGGTGGTGGTGGTGGCCGACCAAGATAGGACTTAGCAGACTATATGCTATCTATTTAGTTCTCTTATAATTTGTGCGGATGTAATCCATTGGCGTGAAGTATGTTTTGCGCTTCTCGGCACCGATGTTTTCGACATTTATCATCGTGCGCTGGCGCTGGCCGTCAATCACATAGTCGCGGATAAACTGCTTGATAAGGTCGCACTTATCCAATAGGGGCGTGCCCGCAAGACGGTGGTCGGCATACTCCACCGAGTAGAACATATAGGGGGCATCAATCCTATCAAGTTGCTTCGCGATATACTTCGAGCCGTAGAAGCCGATGCCCATAATCGCGCCCTTTTTGTAGGGCACGTTGCTATCCGATGTGCCATGGAAGAGGAGCATGGGCGCAGGCGTGCTCTTAAACTTAGGTCTTCCCCGCTCCGAGAATATAGCCCCCGCGCATGCCACCACAGCAGCATAACGAAAGTCCTCGGGGAGCACCGCGGCAAGCTCCGCGCCATTGCAGCGCAGCCACTCCGCCTGTATCGCCGTTATCGCGCCGGCGCTTGAGCCACTAAGCATAATAGCCTCAGTATCAACACCCCACGCCTCGGCATTGACGACGACGTAGTTTGTCGCTGCGTACATATCCTCCACAGCGACATTTACGGCACGCGACATTATGTCTATCATGTCGCGCACGCCACCGCCACCCTTAAAACCCTTGAGTCCTAAGCGGTAGTCTATCGACACCACGACGATGCCCTCGCGCGCGAGGCTCTCGAAGTAATTCATGTAGAAGTCCGTGTCGCGCTCACCGCGCACAAAGCCGCCACCGAAGGCAAAAATCATGCACGGGCGCGCCTTGTCAACATCCACATCCGCGACATAGCGGTCGAGGTATAACTCCTCGCCCTCGTGCGTGGCAAAGTGAAACGTGTCGCACGTTACGCTCTGCGCCGAAATCGAAACCGCAAGGCCAAAAACGAATGAAATTATTAGAATTATATTTTTCATACTCAAATCTATTCCTAATTACTCACTACTCACTGCTCACTACTAATTGTTATTTTCGCCACTCGCCAATCTCCATATTTCGTATCTCGCCCGCCTCGATGTCGAACCTCACGGCCGTGCGTACACGATGTATGCCATAGATGCCCGCGGCACCCGGGTTGATGAATAGGAGGTCGTAGACGGGGTCGTAGATGACCTTCAATATGTGCGAGTGCCCCGCGACAAATATCTTGGGTCGTGCGCCATGGATATGTTGCAGCGCCTTGGGACTGTAGTGGCGCGGGTAGCCGCCGATGTGCGTCATGAGCACCTTCGCCCCCGCCGCGTCGAAGTAGTTAAACTCGTGATATACACGGCGTATGATGCCGCCGTCGATGTTGCCATACACGGCACGCAGGGGCTTGAACGCAGCAATCTCGTCGGCGAGCTCTAAGGAGCCTATGTCGCCGGCATGCCACACCTCGTCGCAGGGGGCGAGAAACTCCCTGAGCACCTCGTCGAACAGACCATGGGTGTCGGATATTACGCCTATTTTCATTATTTTTCCACCGTTACTACCGCAAAGGTACGATAAAATAGGAGAATTATCACCAAAACCAACAATTATTCCACGAATAGGCTTTTTTCTCGAAAAAAGTAGTACCTTTGTGGTGTCTATAAGACGAGGACAACACTAACCCATAGATGAAGCGCATAGGATATATAGATGCTCTGCGTGGCTTGACCATGATACTTGTCGTGTTCAGCCACCTCTATATACCCAACCATTCGGTTATAAACCTGTTGTTTATCAACTTCCGAATGCCGTTGTTTTTCTTCATCAGCGGGCTTATATCCATGCGTGTTGAGCAGACATGGGACGGTGGTGAGCTACGCCGCCGCCTCGGGTCTAAGGCTCGCACGTTGCTGTTGCCCATACTGTTCTTTGGCTTACTGTATACCGCAGTGCAGGGTCAGAGCCTCGAGGACTTCTTGATAAACAAGCATAAGTTGGGCTACTGGTTTACGCTTGTGCTGTTCGAGATGCTCGCCATCTACTACGTTGTGCGCTATGGCATTGCGCGCAGGGGGTGGAGGCTGTCGCGTGCGCTTGTATTCCTGCTTGTTGGCGTTACGGCCGTGTCGTTCCTGTGGTCTGAGCGCTGGATGAGTGGGGCGCTGCCGTCGCTCCTTAGCCTCAGCTGCCTGCTCCGCTACCTGCCCTTCTTCGCGTTTGGCTTGCTTGCGGGCTACCACCGCGAGCGCTTCGATGCTCTTATCGACCGCACGGATGTGTATGTTGGCGCTGTTGTGCTCTTTGGCGCGCTGTCGTGGGCAAATATACGCTGGGATGGGGGCATAGATGTTATCCTCTGCCTCGCTGTGGGCATCGCGGGCATCGTCATGATGTACGGCACCTTTCGTCGCCTCGCGGGCTATTTCGAGGATAACACTCTCGTAGGTCGCTGCATGCAGTATGTCGGCCGCCACACCTTGGAGGTGTACGTGTTGCACTACTTCCTGCTCATAGGCTTTGGAGCCTCGCTCTACCCCTATGTTGCGACGTCGGCCTTCCCGCTGTCGCCCGTGGTCGTGGGGCTACCCTTGGCTACGGCTATCGCCATAGCCTCGCTCGGCCTCGGCTGGCTGCTGTGCCGAAACAGATATATCGCCTACTACGCTTTAGGCAAGAGATAGATACTATGAGACGCTATATAGCCATACTTGTCGCCCTTGTTGCGACATCACTCCCCGCGCTGTCGCAGCAAAACCTGTGGCATGACGATGCTACGCTGTCGCCCGTTGTCCACGACGATGGGCGTGTCACGCTGCGCCTCTACGCCCCTATGGCGGAGAGCGTCATGGCCGTTGGCGACTTCGCTGCGGAGCCTGTTGCTATGGAGCGCAGGGACGATGGCACGTGGGAGGTTACTACGGAGCCTCTGCCCTCGGAGTTGTACACCTACCACTTCACTGTTGATGATATGGCTAATGTGTGCGACCCCTCGAATGCGTACATGATGCGCGATGTAGGCCGACAGATGAACTACTTCATCGTCGCGGGCACACGTGGCGATATGTATAGCGCCCAGAATGTGGCGCACGGCACTGTCGCCCGCACGTGGATGACCACGGATGAGGGCTCACGCCGCATGACGATATATACCCCTGCGGGCTATGAGGATGGCGACAGCTGCTACCCCACGTTGTACTTGCTTCACGGCATGGGTGGCGACGAGGAGTCGTGGCTTGCCACGGGACGTGTTGCCGAGATTATGGATAACCTCATTGCTCAGGGTGCTGCCGAGCCTATGATTGTTGTCATGCCTAATGGCTGCATGCAACACGCCTCGGCGCCGGGCTACTCCCACGAGGGCATGTGGCGCCCCTATATGTCGGGGAGCATGGATGGCAGCTTCGAGCGCCACCTCGCTGCTGTCGTTGCGTGGACCGACGAACACTTCCGCACGCTGGCGTGCAAGACGTCGCGTGCTGTTGCGGGCTTGTCTATGGGTGGCTTCCACGCCATGCATGCGAGCAAGGCCTACCCCGCGCTGTTTGGCTATGTGGGCCTGTTCTCCGCCGCCATCTTCCGTGGCGAGGAGGGCGTTGCGCTCTATGAGGATGTGAGCACGCGCCTCGCTGCGCAGTTTGCCGCGGGCGTGCGCCTCTACTGGATAGGCATCGGCAGGGACGACTTCCTCTACGAGGAGAATAGGACGTTCCGCGCCATGCTCGACGCTGCGGGCTACGAGTATGTATACTACGAGAGCGATGGCGGCCATACGTGGAGGAATTGGAGGGTCTACTTTGTAGAGTTTGCAGGGCAAATCTTCAAGGAATGAGTAGTGAGTAGTTAAGGTTTTTATTTTAATGAGCAGTGAGTAGTGAGGAGTGAGGAGTGAGTAATTGTGGATTTTTTTAATTTTATATAAACTTATCGAAACTCATAGGAACTCATAGAAACTCATAGAAACCCATAGGGACTCATCGAAACTCATAGAAACACATTAAGAAACAAAAACAAAACAATATACAAATTATTTACATTTAACAAAAACTTTAAAGATTATGAAAATTACAACTAACCCCATTGTGGGGGGGGGCTACGAAGCTCCTGAGATTGAGGTAGTTTCGGCCGTTGTCGAGCGCGGCTTCGAGGCTTCACTAGAGGCTGGCACAATCAGCGATGCGATAACAGAAGATTGGGGAACACTTTAATTCGTTTACTACTATGAAGAACATTTTTAAGAGTTTGATGCTTGTTGCAGTAGCTGCAATGGGCTTCACCGCATGTCAGAAGGATAGCGTAAACGATGTTCCCGAGAAGCCCGGCTTCGAGGTATCTGTTAGCGCTACAACTGTTGACACTCGTAGTGCATTTGGTGACTATAACTCAACTGATAAGACCTATCCTACTTTGTGGGAGGGCACTGAAAAGTGGACTGTTGCCGTAAATGACAATTTCACAGAGGTTACGGATATCACCTTCTCTGACGATTTGAAGTCGGCAAATGCACGCTTTACTTTGGATAAAGAGCCTACAGCATCAAGCGAGGGCACATATACCCTTTTTGCCGTATCACCAGCAGCTCGATTTGTTTCGGTAAGTATGGAGAATGACTATCTTCGCTACCGTATTCCGGCATCGCAGACTCCAAGCAAAACTTCGTGCGATGCTGAGGCGCAGGTGCTTATTGCACACTCTGAGCCGACCGAGACTCCATCATCTTTTGATGTTACATTCAATCATGCTGTTGCGTATGCAAAGTTCTCTTTCAAGAATGTAGCAGATGGCGGTAATGTAATGGGCGTAACAATCAAGTCTGAGGATGTCGCTCTTGCTGGCCGTTATGTTTATTCTCCATCAACAAAGACCATTTCGTTCAAAGATGAGGCTGTATATGAAATCAACCTCACAACTACATCAACAACCGATTTATGGGTTGCTTGTGGTCCAGCAGAAGTTCAGGGCAAAACGCTTACCTTTACCATCAACACAGACAAAGGCAAACTCTCAAGACCAGTTAGCATGCCTGGCAACTTTGAGGTGGGTAAGGTTAAGACCTTTACTATAGATATGGCAGGAATTGAGTATCCTGTTGTTGAGAATGTAGTAGAGTGGCATAAGGTTACTACTCTCGCAGATATCACTGAAGGAGAGTATGTAATCGTGGACAATGACAGGGTACTGCCCAATGCCGCCGTTTCGGATGGCCCCAGCAATAGTGTATTACTAACTAGTAAAGCTACTGTTGGTAACAATATTCTTACTAATGTTGATAACAGCGTTATTTGGAATTTTATCGGTGATAACACAGCGATGAAGATTCAGTCATATGCAAACAATACACTTTATCTTCACAATACTAATGCTAATGATGGTGTTCAGGTTAATACGACAAGTAACAAAACTTGGGCATTTGAGGTTTGGAAAGAAGGTTTCGGCATGAAGTGCAATGATCGTTATCTCGGCAGTTATGAAAGTGGCTCAGACTGGCGTTCTTACAAAACAGTAAGTGCTACAAACTATGGTACTGATGGTGCTTGTATTACCCTCTACAAGAAACTCTCTACTGACCCCACAATCTCTGCTAATGCTATTGAGGTAGCTGCTACTGGTGGAGAAGGCGAGTCTTCATACACCGTAAAGAATATGGAGGATGATGTTACCGCAACTTACGCAGACGATTGGATTATTGCAGAGGCGGGTGATGGTATTATCCTTTATGAGGTAGAGCCCAACTACACTGGCGCAGTTCGTACCGGTAAGATTACCCTGACATCAGAGTCTACAGCTGCTACAAAGGATGTTACCGTTACTCAGGCAGCTGACGAATTTGAGGTATCAGCAACAACCGTTTCATTGGATGCTGAGGCTAATAGCACTACTACATTCACTGTAACAACTACCTACGCTGCTACAATCGCTGTAGATGACGAGTCTAAGTGGTCTGTAAGCACTGCAAATGTTAATGCTGGTACGACTACAATCACCGTTACTGCTTTGGCTGAAAACGCTGGTGCTGAGGCTGTTGATGGTGCAATTACCGTCACTCGTACAGTCGATAACAAGGAGTTGTCGGTTGCTATTTCACAGAAGGCGCAGAGCACTGGCGGTGGTGAAGAAACTTATAGCGTAACAAGTTTCCTAACTGAATTAGGTTTAAGCGGTACAACCACCTTAAATGCAGACACAGAATATAATATCGGAGATGATATTAAGATGACAGTAAACAAAGGTAATGGAAGTAATACACCCGCGGTTAATAAGGATGATGAATTGCGTATTTATGCAAGTGGCGGTAATATGACATTGTCTAGTGAAAAGACTATCACAAAAGTAGTATTTACATTTACAAGCAGTTCGTACGCTAAAATTACAACTGCCAATACTGGTACATACGACACATCAACTTATACATGGACTGGTAGTGCAACAAGCATTACGTTCACGAATGAAAATACAAGCGATCAGGCTCGTATTAAGACAATGACCATTACCTACAACAATTGATCTACGGGTGACGGAACGGGAGGGGAGGATACCCCTCCCGCCGTGGACCCTACCCCGGGATTAGCACAGCCCTCGGAGAGTTGGCTTGAGCTTCCCGCGATAACCAACACCGAGGCGCATCCAAATGCCCAGGAGGTGAAGATTGCGTACAATGGCGAGCGTAACTACACGCACTACTACGACAGCGACACCTTCACATCGCTATGGGTGGCATACCCCTTAGAGAGCAGGCACATGGGCGACCTCACGCGACCGTCGAGCTGGTACTGGAACACCGAGATAAGCACCGACATACAGGTAGACCTACGCTCAAACAGCTACAACGACAGCTACGCACGCGGGCACCTCATACCCAACGCCTCGCGCGACGGCATAGCGGGAATGCAGCGACAGACGTTCTACGTGACAAACTCGGTGCCTCAGATACAAAACAGCTTCAACAGCGGCGTGTGGAGCACACTCGAAGGTGCCCTGCAGAGCATAGCCACGACGGAGAGGATATATATCGTCACGGGCGTGGCGTTCAACAAGGTGGGCGAGACGAAGAGTGTGACATACACCACGGCGAAGGATGACACCAAGGAAATCCCCGTGCCCAACTACTTCTACAAGGTCGTGCTGCGTGCTACGACAGATAGCAACGGCACGGTGACGAGGGCCACGACAGTAGGCGTATGGTTTGAACATAAGACCTACAGCGACAGCTACACGAACTACACCGTGAGCGTCGACCAAGTGGAGGCGTGGACAGGCTTCGACTTCTTCGAGAACCTCCCCGACAGCGTGGAGACCACCGCCGAGCAGAATAGCTCATGGGAGACATTCACCGCATTTTAGGGCCTATGACCCACAAACAGACAATGCTACCTTCGGGTAGCATTTTTTTTGTGGTGGGGCGATGGGGCCCGATGGGCGTTAATTTAGCGTCAGAGGGGTGCAGTAGTGGCGATGACATGAGAAAGCCCCGGATGGGACATACTTGACGTATTTCCCATTCGGGGCTTTGATTGAAGCGCCGCTAATGCGCCGCTATCACGCTAAATTTCTTGTCAGAAGGGATTAGATTTGGCCTATCACAAAAGAAGAGCCCTCGGGATAGTACACGACGTACAGCCCGAGGACTCTTACTTTTAGGGATGGGTCGAAGATGACCCCTTATCACATGTAACTAATTTGTTGTCAGAAGGGGTTAGGCTTGGTCTCGACATGAAATCAGCCCGGATGGGACATACTAAGCGTATTTCCCATTCGGGCTGATGATTAAGAGGCCGAGAATGACCCCTTATCACAACAAATTACTTGTTGTAAGCCTTCATAATGCTGATAAGATCCAACACCTTGTTCGAGTAACCCCACTCGTTGTCGTACCACGATACAACCTTCATGAAGGTCTCGTTGATGGCGATACCGGCAGTAGCATCGAAGATTGAGGTGCGTGCATCACCGAGGAAGTCTGATGATACAACAGCCTCGTCGGTATAGCCGAGGATGCCCTTGAACTCGCCCTCAGAGGCCTTCTTCATAGCGGCGCATACCTCCTCATAAGTAGCAGGCTTCTCGAGGTTGACGGTAAGGTCTACAACAGATACATCCAACGTGGGAACACGCATAGACATACCAGTGAGCTTGCCCTTAAGTGCGGGGATAACCTTACCTACGGCCTTAGCAGCACCCGTAGACGAGGGAATGATATTGCCACATGCTGCGCGGCCACCACGCCAGTCCTTCAACGAGGGACCGTCAACGGTCTTCTGCGTAGCAGTAACAGAGTGAACGGTAGTCATAAGGCCGTTAACAAGGCCGAAGTTATCGTTCAACACCTTAGCGATAGGTGCCAAGCAGTTGGTTGTACATGATGCGTTAGAAACAATCTTCTGGCCAGCGTACTCCGACGTGTTAACACCGCATACGAACATGGGGGTGTCGTCCTTCGAAGGAGCCGACATAACGACATACTTAGCGCCAGCCTTGAGGTGTGCCTCAGCCTTCTCAGCCGTGAGGAACAAGCCCGTAGACTCTACTACGTACTCTGCCTCAACCTCGTTCCACTTAAGGTTTGCGGGATCCTTCTCTGCCGTAACGCGAATCTTATTGCCGTTAACGATGAGGAGGTTCTCCTCCATGCAGTAGTCTACAGTGCCGTCGAACTTACCGTGCATGGTGTCGTACTTGAGCATGTATGCCAAGTAATCAACGGGGCAGAGGTCATTGATACCCACTACCTGAAACTTGTCTGCCTGTGAGCAAGCAGCACGGAAGACCATACGGCCAATACGACCAAAGCCATTAATACCAATCTTAATCATAGCTGTTTGTTATTTAGTTGTTAGTTAATACATTCGCCTCTTTTATCTCCTTTTTGAGACCACAAAAGTACTTCTTTCTACCCTAAAAAGCAAGAAAATATTAAATTTTTTTAATAATTTATCACTTTTAGTCGCGTGAGCCTCTATCGCGACACGCTCTTTGCGCGCTTAGCCATCGCCGAGGCGAAGACAAAGTCGTTGAGCTCGGGGTTATCCGACTGTAGGATGTCGTCCTTAGAGCCTTCCCACCACTTGTGGCCCTCGTGGATGTAGACAATTTTCTCGCCAATCTCCATCACCGAGTTCATATCGTGCGTATTGATTATCGTCGTGATGTTAAACTCCTTGGTGATGTCGTGGATGAGGTTGTCGATGACGACCGACGTCTGCGGGTCGAGGCCCGAGTTAGGCTCGTCGCAGAAGAGGTAGCGCGGGTTGAGTACGATGGCGCGCGCGATAGCCACGCGCTTGACCATACCGCCACTGAGCTCCGAGGGGTAGAGGTGGTCGGCACCCGTTAGGCGCACACGCTCGAGGCAGAAGTTCACGCGGTCGCGCTTCTCGCCCTCGGTCATCGAGGTGAAGAGGTCGAGCGGCAGGCGCACGTTCTCCCTCACGGTAGACGAGTCCAAAAGAGCACCGCCCTGGAAGATCATGCCTATATCCTTGCGTATGGCCTTGCGCTCCTTGAAGCCGAGCTTCGTATAACACGTGTCGTCGAAGTATATGAGGCCCCTATCCACCTCGTGGAGGCCTACAAGCGACTTCAGAAGCACGGTCTTACCCGAGCCACTGCGACCGATGATAAGGTTGGTCTTGCCCGTGTCGAACTCAACGCTTATATCCTTGAGCACCTCACGGCCATCGAAGGTCTTTGATATATGGTCTGCACGTATCATACTCGCATAATTTGTGTTAGGATAAGGTCAAATATCATAATCGTAATAGAGCCCGCAACAACGGCGCGCGTAGAGGCACGTCCCACCTCTAAGGAGTTACCCTTGGCGTAGTAGCCGCAGTATGCCGAGATGGAGGTTATGATGAAGGCAAAGACCGCACCCTTAACCAGGGCATAGGTGATGGAGAAGGGCTCGAAGCAGTAGAACAGACCCTCGATATAGTCGCCCGGGAGCATTATGCCCGTGAGGTAGGCGATGGCATAGCCACCGACGATGCCCACGAAGATGCTAAAGAGCGTGAGCAGCGGGAAGAAGATTACCGTAGCTACAACCTTCGGGAGGATGAGGTACGAGGCCGAGTTGACACCCATAATCTCGAGGGCGTCGATCTGCTCCGTGATGCGCATGGTGCCTATCTCCGAGGCGATATTCGAGCCTACCTTGCCCGCAAGGATAAGGGCTACGACGGTAGAAGAAAACTCTAAGACCATAACCTCGCGTGTGGCGTAGCCAATCATAAACTGCGGGATGAAGGGCGACTCGAGCGTGATGGCCATCTGTAGCGCCACAACGGCACCGATGAATGCCGAGATGATGGCCGTAAGCGATATAGAGTTGAAGCCGAGCGCCTCAACCTCGAACCATATACGACGACGGTAGATACTGAACTTCTCGGGGCGCGAGAACACCTTGCCCATGAGCATGAAGTATCGTCCTATGTTCTCAAATAGCTTTATCATAACACTTTATCTTTCGTCGCGCGCCTACCTCACCTCCTCGAAGTCTACGTAGTCGCCCGACTTGTCGTTCTGAATCTTCTTCTCCTTTGCCGCTGTCGTTGTCGTATTCTTGCGCTGCGCGGCATCGGCTTGCGCCTGCATCTGTCTGACAAGCTCCTCGAGCGACATGTTGCTGCTTGCGAAGTGCGAGAAGCCGCCGAAGCCCGTGCCGGCATTGAATCCCGAGGCGCCACCCGCCTGACGGAACTGATTGTTCAGGTCGCGCTGCGCCTTACGAAAGCGCAAGACGAAGAATAACATTCCGAGGAGCGCAAAGGCAATGAGGCCGAGTATCACCCATAGCGCCCATTTTATTACAAAAGGGGCAAATACGGCCAATAGGAGTATCACCATAAAGAATATCGGGTTGCGCTCTATTGCCGACAGAAGTCCGTAAAATATTATCTTTAGGTATGCCATTACTGTCGTTTTAGCCTATAACGTCAAAAATTTACATCTATATATACATAGTACGCCACAAAGTTACAAAATAATTCACAAATGACAAAATGAGGACGGAGTTCGATGGGAAGTTAATATGAGTTCCGATGAGCGTTTGGTCATCCTGAGCGGAGCCGAGCGTTGCGATTAAGCCGAGAGCAGAACAAATTTATTTGTTATGCCGAGGCGTAGCAACGAAGAGGAACTCAAGGATCTCATAAAGAGACCACAGGGACAGCAGGGACAACAGGGACAACAACGACCATGCGGACAACAGCACTCTCGATGCCCGACCTCGTTGTGGTCTTTATACTCCCTGCCCTCTCTGCCCTCTCTGCCCTCTCTGCCCTCTCTGCTCTCTCTGCTCTCTCTGCTCTCTCTATGATCCGCTTTTCTCTACTCCCACACGCACGACCCCTCTCAAACCATGAGGCCTCCCCCATTCTTGCGGGTTACAAAAATGTAACCCGCGCCACCAAGAAGTACTACCACCGCTTTTGCGGGTATATAAAAGTATACCCGCAAAAGCGGTGGGTACGATGAGTTTCGATGATAGCGACAACTACCCCCATAGGGACTCATTTTAACTCATAGGGCCCCATTTTTTGATGAGTTTCTATGGGTTCCGATGGGTTAATATGAGTTAATATGAGTTTTGCGGGCACAGCAAAATACTTCAAGGTGGTGATACACCACCGCTATATTAAAAGCAACAAGGGCCTGTCTAACAATGCAAAAAGTTAGGCAGGCTCTTTTTTTTTGGGGGGGGGTATGATTGAGATAGACGAGCGATAATTTTGGTTATATTTTGGATTAAGCCGCAAAAAGATGCGTATATGCGTCTTTCATATTGTC
>JAFTNV010000011.1 GCA_017451685.1 Alistipes sp. | reverse complement strand
GCCGCGATTAAGTGAGAGCAGAGGCTGCTTGCAGACTATGCCGAGCGTGAGCGGTGAAAAGGAACTTAAGCCTAAAACTACATCTTTTTATTCACTCTCTTAGGTATCAAGGGCTGGCTAAGCAACTTTTTAGTCAGCCCCAACACAAATAAGCGCGAATGGGCGGTACGCCTTAGTACAGCCCATCCGCACTTTTTTTACCGAGCGTTGTATCTATTACCTTCTCCCAAGAAATTGGCTTACAACTCAGCAGGTTGTGAATTAGGGAGGTTAGAGAGGTTTGGGAGTTTAGAGGTAAATGATGGCAGCATACTTGCTTAGTCGCCGGGTCAAAAAAATACAAATACCAATTCTTTATGAAAGAGAACATGCGCGTATCGCTCTCCCTCGTCGTATGGGCGATGCTATTTATCGGATTCGTAGCCATGGGCATATATGGCATCACACGCCGAGGTGCGGGTGGTGATACGGAGGCTGTCGTCGCTGTTGCCGAGCACCGCATGGCGAGGGTTGCGCCCGACAGCGTGGGGCTCGATGGCCGTGACCTTGAGCGCATAGCACCGCTTGTCGAGGAGCATGTCGAGCGTGGTACCATCCCCGCGGCTGTCGTTGCCGTAGTGCGTGGCGACAAGCTCGCCTATATCGAGGCCTTTGGCGAGCGCTGTGAGGGTGTCGCGATGACTCCCGATGCGCGCTTCGATGTGGCCTCGCTCACGAAGCCCGTGGTTGTCGCTACGGCCGTGATGCAGCTCGTGGAGCGTGGAGCGTTACGCCTCAGCGAGCGTGTGGAGCGCATCATCCCCGACTTCGACGGCTGGCGCGACGAGGAGGATAGGAGGCATGCCATCACCATCCTCGACCTTATGACCCACACCTCGAAGCTGCCGTCGTACGTATCGCCCGAGCGCCTACAGAGGGAGTATCCCGACTCCGCGACATTGGGGCGCGAGGAGCTTATGGACTACATCGCCCACTGCGAGCGGGTGCTGCCCGACGAGGAGGGCGCAAGTCGCTACAGTTGTCTTAACTATATCGCGCTGGGTGCTGTTGTCGAGAAGATTACGGGCATGACGCTCGACGAGTATGCTCGGGAAAACATTTTTGAGCTGTTGGCCATGCACGACACGTGCTACACGCCCTGCGAGGAGTATGCCTCGCTATGTGTGTCTACCGCAGCGACCCCCTGTGGTGTTGTCAACGACCCGCTGGCGCGTGAGATGATGGGTGGCGTGTCGGGTAATGCAGGGCTCTTCTCCACGGCCGAGGATCTCGCGATATATGCAGCCATGCTTCTGGGTGGTGGCACATGGCAGGGCGTGGAGGTGCTCTCGCCCCTCACGGTGGAGGCTATGTTCACCATACCACACGGCTACGATGCCTCGGAGCGCACGCTCGGCTGGCGCGCAGCACGCTCGGTATATGTGGCTGCGGGCGACCTCCTCGCGGGTGACGACACCCTCGTACACACGGGAGCAACGGGAACATCCATCGTCGTGAATCGTGAGCACGACATTGCCGTCATCATCCTCACCAACCGCACCCTCGGCACTGCAACTGCAACCGACATTCACGACCTGCGCTCGAAGGTGTGTAATATCGTTGCTGCGGCAATAAAATAAGAGGATGACATAAATCAGTCATCCCCATCACTCTCTATCGAAAGACCATCTTACTCGCGGCCCTCGAAGTAGTAGGGCGCGTAGTTCCAGCCACAGGCATCGTAGAACTTACGGAAGGTGTTCATGCGTGGGCGTATGGTATCGGCATCGCGGCGGTCGTTAGCCCACTGTATCTCAGCCATGGCAGCAAGGCGTGGGAGTAGCATCTTCTCGACCCACGACATCGTCTTCAAATACTCCGACCACATATTACACTGAACACCGATGATGTGCTTCCTTGCATCGTCGCTCATGCCCTCGTAGGGATTCCAGGCGTAGACCATCTCGAAGGGTATATAGCCACCTATTTGCAGACCCTCGCCCTCGCGGCTCTTGGTCTGGTAGAAGTTGAGGTAGCAGAGTGTCATGGGGGTCATGACGACATCGTTGCCACGCTCCGCAGCGTAGATGCCCGCGCCAACACCGCGCCACGACATAACCGTAGCCGTGTCGGTAACGCCACCATCCAATATCTCGTCCCAGCCAATCATGCGACGGCCATTGGCGATAAGGAACTTCTCGATGCGTGCCACGAGGTAGCCCTGAAGTTGCTCCTCGTTCTCCAAGCCCTCGGCTCGCATCATAGCCTGGCAGTGCTCACACTCCTTCCACCTATCCTTCGGGCACTCGTCGCCACCGATGTGTATAAGCTCCGAGGGGAAGAGTGCGATGACCTCCCTCAATACGTTCTCCAAGAACTCGTATGTCGTCTCCTTACCCGCGCAGAGCACCTCGGGCGTCACGCCCCACATAGTCCACACGTCGACCGTCTGCTCCTGGCAGCCAAGCCACGGCAGGGCATGGAGCGCTGCCTGCGAGTGTCCGGGCATCTCTATCTCGGGGATGATGGTTATGTAGCGCTCGGCAGCATAGCGTACAACATCGCGAATCTCATCCTGCGTGTAGTAGCCGCCATAGGGCTCGCCATCCCACCACTTAGGCTCGAGGCCGTGGCCCACGAGCGTCTCCTTACGCATCGCTCCCTTCTCCGTAAGCTCGGGGTAGGCTTTAATCTCTATGCGCCAGCCCTGGTCGTCCGTGAGGTGCCAGTGTAGGCGGTTGAGCTTATGCGCTGCGAGGATGTCGATATAGCGCTTGACATCTTCGACCGAGAAGAAGTGGCGCGACACATCGAGGTGAGCACCACGGTAGGCGAAGGTGGGCTCGTCGGCAATATAGCCGTAGGGCACCTTACCATCGTTGGTGATGATAATCTGGCGGAGGGTCTGCAAGCCGTAGTACACGCCCGCCTCCGTGCCGCCGATGATGAGGATGCCCTCATCTTCCGATACCGTCATCTCGTAGCCCTCGGCCGGAACAAACCTGTCGAGGCGTATCTTGATACCCTTGCCACGCTTCGCCATCTTCATGGGCTTCGCCGTGTCGAAGTACTCCTGCATATCCTCCACGAAGCGCTCCGCAGGAGCCCAGAGGTCATCCACGACGACAACCTTCGTCTTGGGCGTGACGACAACATCGCCCTCCGTGGCAATGTCCATATACGAGGGCTGGGGTACGATGTGTAGCTCGCGTGCCGTGAGCACGGGCATAGCAAGAATAAGGCTCAGCGCTACAAGCGCAATACGTGATAGGTGTTTCATATATCTCAAATTTTAGATTACAAAGATAGCAAAAAGAGATGACATTACATCACTTGAAGCGTACAAATTTATAATAGCGGTAATGCTGATTGCATGGTTCTTGCCCTTTGTGGCGTAGGTACACTAAAAATGTTGCAACTATGGAGAATAATCTTTACGAAAAGACCGAGCGCCTGATTAAGCACTGGTGGCTGTCGCTCGTCGTGGGCCTCGCGGCCGTGGCCGTGGGCTTTATAGTCCTCGTACACCCCGCTGCGAGCTACTACACCTTTGCCGTGTGGTTGGGTGTCGTGGTATTTATATCGGGCATCGCGGGGCTTGTGCAGTCGTTTGGCACGAAGAACTACTTCGTGCGCCGTGGATGGCTGATGCTCGCTGCCGTGGCCGACATCATCATCGGCCTCATGCTCATGTTCAACTCGCTATTCTCGGCCGTCGTCATGCCCATACTCCTTGGTGCGTGGCTCCTATACCGTGGCTGCGCCATGCTCGTGCAGGGCTTCGACCTACGCGGCTATGGCGTGAGGGATGCCGGCTGGGTCATATTCTACGCTGCCGTGGTCATGGCCATAGCCATTGCCGTGCTGTGGATGCCCGGCACGTTGGGCGTGGGTGCTGTCGTCTTGTTCGTAGCCATAGCCTTCATAACCTATGGCGTAGCGATGGTGTCGCTCGGCTTTCGACTGTGGGATATTCATCGTCATGCGCGGAGCCTCGGCAGCGAAGAGTAGGCGCGGTCGTAGGGAGTTTAGGGAGTTTAGGGAGTTTAGGGAGTTTAGGGAGTTTAGGGAGTTTAGGGAGTTTAGGGAGTTTAGGGAGTTTAGGGAGTTTAGGGAGTTTAAGGAGTTTAAGGAGTTTAGGGAGTTTAGGGAGTTTAGGGATAGCGCTATCAGAATTTCTCTAAATTCTCTAACCTCACTAAATTCCCTAAATCCCCTAACCTCCTTACAAAAAGAGACTACCATGGGAAAACAACCCATGGTAGTCTACTTTTAGGGATAGGTCAATGATGACCCTTATCACGAGAAATTAATTAGCCGAGAATCTCAAGCATCTTGATTGCTGCCGTAGCCACGGGAGTACCGGGGCCGAAGATGGCAGCAGCGCCATCCTTGTAGAGCTGGTCGTAGTCCTGTGCGGGGATAACACCACCAACAACAACGACGATATCCTCACGGCCGAGCTTCTTGAGCTCCGCGATAATCTGAGGTACAAGCGTGAGGTGGCCCGCAGCGAGTGACGATACGCCCACGATGTGAACGTCGTTCTCAACAGCCTGCTTAGCAGCCTCCTCGGGAGTCTGGAACAACGGACCCATGTCGACGTCGAAGCCGAGGTCGGCGTAGCCCGTAGCTACAACCTTAGCACCACGGTCGTGGCCATCCTGACCCAACTTGGCAATCATAATACGGGGCTGACGTCCCTCCTTCTTAGCAAAGTCAGCACACATCTGCTTTGCCTTCTCGAATGCTGAATCTGATTTCACCTCTGCTGAATATACACCTGAGTTTAGACGAATAACGGCCTTATAGCGACCTACAATCTTCTCGCATGCGTCCGAAATCTCACCGAGCGATGCGCGAACCTTAGCTGCCTCAACAGCCAACGCGAGCAAGTTACCCTCACCCGTGCGTACGCACTCCGTAATAGCGGCCAAAGCCTTCTCTACGGCTGCATTGTCACGGTTGGCGCGGAGCTCCTGCAAGCGCTTAACCTGGCTCTCACGTACGGCCGTGTTATCCACAGCGAGGATGTCGATGGGAGCCTCCTTCTCGAGGCGATACTGGTTAACGCCGATGATGGTCTCAACGCCCGAGTCGATGCGTGCCTGCTTACGTGCAGCAGCCTCCTCGATGCGGAGCTTAGGAATACCCGTCTCGATAGCCTTAGCCATACCGCCAAGCTGCTCAATCTCCTGGATGTGCTCCCATGCCTTGTGCGCAATCTCGTGAGTGAGAGCCTCGACATAGTATGAGCCAGCCCAAGGATCGGCCGAGCGACATACGTTGGTCTCCTCCTGGATGTAAATCTGCGTGTTACGTGCGATACGTGCCGAGAAGTCCGTGGGAAGGGCGATAGCCTCATCCAGAGCGTTGGTGTGCAACGACTGTGTGTGACCAAGAGCCGCACCCATAGCCTCGATGGCCGTACGTGCTACGTTGTTAAACGGATCCTGCTCCGTGAGCGACCAGCCCGAGGTCTGCGAGTGGGTACGCAGTGCCAACGACTTAGGATTCTTAGGCTCGAACTGCTTAACAATCTTAGCCCACAACAGACGCGCTGCACGCATCTTGGCAATCTCCATGAAGTGGTTCATGCCGATAGCCCAGAAGAACGACAAGCGGGGTGCGAAAGCGTCGATAGACATGCCCGCGTTGATACCTGCGCGCAAGTACTCGAGGCCGTCGGCCAACGTGTAGGCAAGCTCGATATCGGCAGTAGCACCTGCCTCCTGCATGTGATAACCCGAGATAGAGATAGAGTTGAACTTGGGCATATTCTTCGATGTGTACTCGAAGATGTCGGCGATAATCTTCATCGAGAACTCGGGCGGGTAGATATAGGTGTTACGCACCATGAACTCCTTGAGGATATCGTTCTGGATAGTACCTGCCAACTGGTCGAGGGTGCAACCCTGCTCCAAGCCGGCAACGATGTAGAACGCCAAGACGGGAAGCACGGCGCCGTTCATCGTCATTGATACCGACATCTGATCCAACGGAATGCCGTTGAACAGAACCTTCATATCCTCTACCGAGCAGATAGACACACCGGCCTTACCTACATCGCCCACAACACGGGGATGGTCGGCATCGTAGCCACGGTGTGTGGCGAGGTCGAAGGCTACAGAAAGACCCTTCTGGCCCGCTGCGAGGTTACGACGGTAGAAGGCGTTAGACTCCTCGGCCGTAGAGAATCCTGCGTACTGACGGATAGTCCAGGGACGCATAACGTACATCGTCGAGTAGGGACCGCGAAGGAAGGGTGCGATACCTGCTGCATAGTTCAAGTGCTCCATGCCCTCGAGGTCGGCAGCCGTATAGTTCTCCTTAACGGGAATACGCTCGGCAGTCAACCAATCCTCCTTGGGAGCGTTGCTCTTGGCGCAGCACTCCGTGGCTGCTGCCTTATATTCTAAATCTGAAAATTTTGCTCTCATAGTTGTCGTCGAATTAGATGCCTAACTTCTTTAAGTAATCCTTCAAGGTCTCCAATACGTTGCTCTTGACGTTGATAAAGTTGGTGATGCCCTGAGCCTCGAGCTCTGCTGCGCATGCGGGTGCACCTGCAACAACAAGGATAGCCTTGTCCCCGAGAAGCTCCTTAACGCGGGGAGCTACCGTTGCGTAGTCGTCGTCCGAGGCGCACACTACAACAATCTCAGCCTTTGATGCCAACGCTGCCTCTACGCCCTCCTCAACCGTCTTGAAGAAGGTGTTATCCTCAACGCGGATGCCGGCGCAAGCGAAGAAGTTACATGAGAACTGAGCGCGTGCACGTGCCATGCCGAGCGTGCCGCAGGTGAGCATGAACGCCTTGGGTGTCTTGCCCGAGCGGTCAACCTGCATACGCATAGCCTCGAAGGCCATGGCGCCACGGTAGGGAACAAGCACGTTGCCCTCCTTAACCTCGCGCGTAACCTTGCACTCGCAGATTGAAGCGTCAGCCACCTCCGTGAAGTTAGGATACTGGTTAGCACCGAGGAGTATCAAACGACGTGTGGCGATGTTCTTATCCTTAGCCGCAGCCGAAGCCTTCACGCGCTCAACGATGAAGCCCTCGCGGAAGGCAGCGATGTAGCCACCCTTCTCCTCAATCTCGCGGAACAGAGCCCACGCCTCGTTGGCGATGCTCTTTGTGAGCGTCTCGATGTAGTAGGCGCCACCTGCGGGGTCGATAACCTGGTCGAAGTGCGACTCGTGCTTCAGGAGCAACTGAGCGTTGCGAGCAATGCGCTTAGAGAACTCCGTGGGAGCCTCGAAGGCGTAGTCAAAGGGCAATACCTCCAAAGAGTGTACGCCGGCAATCGCTGCCGACATAGCCTCGGTCGTGCCACGCAACATATTTACATAGGGGTCGTAGACGGTCTGGTTCCACGACGATGTCACGGCGTGAGCGAACATCTTCGACGAGCAGTTCTTCGTGGGGTTGTATGCCTTCACGATGTTAGCCCACAACAGACGTGCTGCGCGGAACTTAGCCATCTCGAGGAAGTAGTTAGACGTCACAGCGAAGGTGAAGCGTATCTTGCGTGCCACCTCGTCGATGGTGAGGCCGCGCTCCATGAGCTTCACGAGGTACTCGTGTGCTGCTGCGAGCGTGAAGCCGAGCTCCTCGACGATGGTAGAGCCAGCGTTCGAGAATGTAGCGCCCGACACGTTTACAACCTTCACACGCTTGTAGTCGGCCGTAGCCTTCACAAGACGAGCGATGGTGTCGAAGCATACGTCACCCGTGCCGCAGCAGAAGTCGCCCTCGGTAGAGAGGTTCTTCATGATGGGGTCGATGCAGAAGTTAAGACGAAGGTCGTCCTTCTCCACGCCGGCATACTTAGCCAAGACCTTCTCGGCCAACTTGGTGAGGCCCTCGACATTCGAGCCACAGAATGTGAGCTCCACGGCTGTGGGTACGATGTCCTTCAACAGGGCATCTACGTCTACCTCGCAAGCACAAGACTTACAGAAGCAGAAGCCGAGCGAGTCTACGCCCGAGTTAAGAAGCTTCAAGGCCTCCTCGTTTGCTGCCTTTGCGCACTCAACCGAGATGGTCTGATGTACGCGCCATGTGTTGTCCTTCGACACACCGCGTACAAAGGGGAACTCACCGGCCTCGGCACCGAGATACTCAACCTCTGCGAGGTTCTCAGCGCGGTAGTAGGGGCGTACATTGAAACCCTCACCGGTCTTCCATACCAATTTGCGCTCATAATCTGCGCCCTTAAGGTCAGTTGTAATGACGGCCTCCCACTGCTCCGTGCTTACGGGCGGGAACTCCGTGAACAACTTTTCTTTGGTATTAGCCATAATTGTTTTAGAGTTTAAGTTTTTAAGTGTTTGATATATAATATCTTATGTTGTCAATGTTTGCTCTCGACACCTTATCGTTCGCTCCATGCGCGAACACACGTGTGTGTAAAACACAACAAAGTTAGGCATTTCGCCCACGAAAAGCAAATTTTTCGACGAGAAAAGTGGAAATTTTAATGGGTTTCGATGAGGCCCTATGGGTTTCTATAGGCTTCGATGTTTTTTCGTTGTCCGCGACAACCGCATAGTAACCAATATGAACACAAGGAAGTTCCCCAAAACAGTTGTCAACCGTTTTGGGGAACTCTATATTTTTCTAAATTATCTCTAATAGATAAGCCTATTAGTCAAGTAGATATGGCTCCCCGAGTACTGCGTACATCTTATTGTATTCAGAATTTTCGCTATAGTACCACCACCATGGAGATTCATAATCGCTATATACCCCTAACGAGTTGGTAGGTATTAATAATCCACCGAGATTAGCATCTAATCCATATTGATCTGTCTTTGGTGGCATTTGAGCGTAGCAATACACCAATAACGCGCCCTCGGTGAGATATGAATTTACTTCAAGCGTAGTTGACGGGAGAAATATTACTGAGTTCTCAGGAAATGGAGAGGTTATATCACCATATATGTGGCTGATACCTTCACAAAAGTGTGCGAATAATACGCCTGTTCCATCGAATACGCCATACGATAAATCTATCGTACCTATGCTGCCGGGAAATATAACAGTTCCGCTAACATGGGTCTGTGCAAAAGCATTTATTCCAACAAATTCGAGTAATGGAGGCATATAAAAATTAACGCTCTTTATGCCACTGCGATGGAATGCTTCATCTTCAATTCTTCGAAGTTTCAGAGGGAGCTTGATATAGTGTAGCGATTGTTTATCCCGCAAGGCACATTTAGGTATCACCTCAACATCACTTGCCGTGAGATCAAGGACGGTGATGTTGGGTAGTTTTAGTTTGATAAATTCGAAATCCTCTTCGGTCATAGGGCCAAAAATCTCGAGATACGTAATATCACCATAATCGAGGTTGTGATCGGCAATGTATGAGTCGATGCACTGCTCGATACGCAACTCACTGCTTAGTGTTATCTCAATGGGGGCGCCATACTTTGATTCGTAATAGGCATATTGCATGAGCGAAATGCACAATAGTGTAGCTTCTGCCCCTTGAATAAAGTCAGTAAGTTCTTCAGCTCGCGATGCTACTGCTGCGTTACGCACCTCTAATCGGACTAAACGATCTTCAGGATTCTCATTCTTTTCCATCGTCAATTTGAGAGTATGCTTTCCCGCAGCGCCGGAAGATGGTGTTGCTGTAATCCAGTTTACGGGTTCGCCATCGTAGGAAACGAACTGAACCTCCCAATCATGATTTACTTCAAAGGTCACTTGTGCTGATGTTGACGTGGCTTCTAACGTGCATACGTCGGCTCCTTCCGAAATCTCTACATTTGGTGTTTCGACATCATTCGGGGTATCCTGAATGCCCGGGCCTTCATTTGTCTCTTTTGTGCAGCCTGCGACAAGCAGTAGCGCAATCGTAAAAATAGTGTAAAACTTCTTCATAGATAGCGGTCGTTCTATAATTGTAAAACTTTCAGGTTGATGTATGTTACACAAATTTAGCGATTATTTTTTAATCTGCAAAATCTCACATCCCAATTCGTAAACAATTTGTTGCGAGAAGGGGTTAGGCTTGGCCTCGACATGAAATTAGCCCGGATGGGACATACTTAACGTATTTCTCATTCGGGCTAATGATTGAGAGGTCGAGAATGACCCCTTATCACAACAAATTACTCGGGCTTGACGAGCGCAAGGTATAACTCGTCGAGCTGAGCCTGAGCTACGGGTGAGGGGCCGTCGAGCATCACATCGCGACCCGCGTTGTTCTTCGGGAAGGCGATGTAGTCGCGTATAGAGTCCGAGCCGCCGAACAACGAGCATAGGCGGTCGAAGCCGAAGGCGAGGCCTCCGTGCGGAGGTGCGCCATACTTGAAGGCGTTCATCAGGAAGCCGAACTGCTCCTCGGCAGCCTCGGGCGTGAAGCCCAGGGCGTTGAACACCTTGGCCTGGAGCTCCGCATCGTGGATACGTATCGAGCCACCGCCAATCTCCGTGCCGTTGCATACGAAGTCGTAGGCGTTGGCGCGCATCTTGCCTAACTCGCCCGTGTCGAAGTACTTAGCGTCCTCGGGCTTGGGCGAGGTGAAGGGGTGATGCATGGCGTAGAAGCGCTGCGTCTCCTCGTCCCACTCGAACATCGGGAAGTCGACAACCCACAGGGGCGCAAACTTCTTGGGGTCGCGGAGGCCGAGGCGCTCGGCAACCTCCAAACGTAGGGTACACAACTGTGTGAGTGTCTTGAACTTATCGCCACAGAGGATGAATACCATGTCGCCCGCCTTGGCACCCGTGCGCTCGGCCATGGCCCTAACCTCGTCGGGGGTGAAGAACTTGTCGATGGACGACTTCACGCCACCCTCCTGGTCGAGGCGTATCCACACGAGGCCCTTGGCACCCACCTGCGGGCGCTTGACGAACTCCGTGAGCTCGTCTATCTGCTTGCGCGTATACGCTGCGCAACCCTCGGCAGCGAAGCCTACGACATACTCTGCCGTGTCGAAGACGACGAAGTTGTGGCCGTGAGCGAGGTCGGTGATGTCGCTGAATGCCATGCCGAAGCGTAGGTCGGGCTTGTCCGAGCCATACTTCTCCATGGCCTCAATCCAGGGCATACGACGGAAGGGCTCCGCAAACTCTATGTCCATGACCTCCTTGAACATGTAGCGTGCCCAGCGCTCGAATATCTCGAGCACATCCTCCTGCTCGACGAACGACATCTCGCAGTCTATCTGCGTGAACTCGGGCTGACGGTCGGCGCGCAAGTCCTCGTCGCGGAAGCAACGTACAATCTGGAAGTAGCGGTCGTAGCCCGCAACCATCAGGAGCTGCTTCAGTGTCTGTGGCGACTGTGGCAGGGCGTAGAACTGATTGGGGTTCATGCGCGAGGGTACGATGAAGTCGCGTGCGCCCTCGGGCGTAGACTTTATAAGGTAGGGCGTCTCAATCTCGAGGAATCCCTCCTTGTCGAGGAACTGACGCACGGCCTGAGCCATGCGGTGGCGCAGTATCATGGCGCGCTGTAGCGGGGGACGACGAAGGTCGAGGTAGCGATACTTCATGCGCAGGTCGTCGCCACCGTCCGACTCCTCCTCGATGGTGAAGGGGGGTGTCACGGCACGGTTGAGAATCGTAATCTCTGTTGCCGAAATCTCGATGTCGCCCGTGGCGATTTTGGCGTTCTTCGACGAGCGCTCTATTACGGTGCCCGTCACCTGCAAAACAAACTCTCTGCCCACCTCCGCAGCCGCAGCCTTCACGCTCTCTGCCGAGTGCTCCTCGACGGTAATCTGCGTGATGCCATAGCGGTCGCGCAGGTCGATGAAGGCCATGGCACCGAGGTTACGTACCTTCTGCACCCAGCCTGCGAGTGTCACCGTCTGGCCTACATTTCCGATGCGGAGTTCTCCGCAATTATGTGTTCTGTACATAGCGTTATATATTAGATTTTATATTCTTCGTGCTTTTTTATATCTTTGCAACTCACAAAGGTAATAATTTTTCAACGAAGATAGACTTTCTATGGAGAAAAAAAGTGTTTTCGATGCCTCGAAGGATGAAAAATATATGCGCATGGCAATAGTCGAGGCCGAGCAAGCGTTAGCAAAGAGAGAGGTTCCCATAGGCGCTGTTGTCGTTGCGGGCGATAGGGTCATAGGTCGCGGGCATAACCTCGTGGAGACACTCATGGATGCCACGGCCCATGCCGAGATGCAGGCTCTCACGGCTGCGATGTCGACACTCGGGGGTAAGTACCTCACGGAGTGCACGTTGTATGTCACTGTCGAGCCGTGCGTCATGTGTGGCGGGGCGTTGGCGTGGAGTCAGATAGGGCGCGTGGTGTATGGCACGGCTGACCCCAAGCGTGGCTACTCGACCTTCTCGGAGCGTATCATGCACCCCAAGACGGAGGTCACGGTGGGCGTACTCGGGGATGAGTGCGAGGCTCTCATGACACGTTTTTTTGCCGAGTTGCGCAAATAAGTGGCTCGAAGAGTATTGGTATTCAAAAATAATGTAGTAACTTTGTAGTTGGTTTTGACCCTAACGCGGAAACTAATTATACTAAATAACCGATAAACGATTATGAGAAAACTTATTATGACGGTTGTTGCCCTTATGTGCGCAACGACACTTTTTGCCCAGACCGATGTTGTAGCCACCTTCCAGCAGGGCTTGGGTAACGCCAAGGCTGGTAACTTCACCGCCGCTATTGAGCAGTTCCAGAGCGTCATCGACGCGGGTTGGGATATCGAGGAGCCCGATGCTAACCAGCTTAAGGCCATCGCGGGCTCGAAGAAGTTCATCGTTACGTGCTACAACAAGATGGGTGTTGCCGCCATCAACGCCAAGAAGTACGAGGAGGCTGTTGCCAACTTCACCGAGGCTGCCAACCTCGCAGAGTTGTACGAGGATGTGGCGTCGATGAACAAGAACCGCACGCTCATAGGTCAGGTGTACCAGGTGCAGGGTGCCGATGCCTTCAACTCGGAGGACTACGCCACGGCTATCGAGGTGTTCTCTAAGGGCTACGCTGCCGACCCCCGCAACACGGATATGGCCTTGAACCTTGCCGAGAGCTACTTCAAGAGCGAGCAGTACCAGGAGGGTATGAAGATATGCACCAAGATTGCATCGCTCAACCCCGATAAGTTTGGCGAGGCTATCGCTGCGGCACAGGCAAAGATGGATATGTACACCAACAACGAGGTTGCTAAGCTCCAGATGGCTAATGACTACGACGGCATCATCGCCATGGCTGAGCAGCTCGACGATGCTGCCATGGCCGCAAAGATTACCATGCAGGCATACTACGGCAAGAAGGACTTCAATAAGATGGTTGAGTTCTCTACCGCAGCTCTCGAGGCACAGACTACGGACGAGGGTCGCAGCGACATCTACTACCTCCTCGGTGTTGCCTACAACGAGAAGGAGCAGTTCGACCAGGCTATCGCGGCTATGAAGAACGTGACGGCAGGTAACAACGTGGCAAATGCCGAGGCTGTTATCGCTGCCCTCACTGCACAGCAGTAGTCAGCATAACATATAGATAATAAAGAGGCTGAATAAAAAGGCTCTTTTGTCGTTACGCTCGCCCTCAAAATGCTCATTTACGTTCAGTAAACTCCGCTTTTTCGGGCATCGCAGGCCTAAAAATAGCTCATTTTATTCAACCTCCAAACAAAATGGGGATGACTAAAAAGTAAATTAGTCATCCCCATTGTTTGTGTACGGCCGTTGCTGCTTAAATCGAGATGTTGAGAATCTCGAGCTTGAGCATGCCTGCGGGCACCTGCACCTCGACGATGTCGCCCACCTTCTTGCCGAGGAGTGCCTTGGCTATGGGTGTGCCTATGGCGAGCTTACCCTCGCGTAGGTTGGCCTCGTTCTCCGACACGATGGTGTACTCCACCTCGCGCTTCACGTTGTGGTTCAGCAGCTTCACGCGGCTGAGAATCTGCACCTTCGAGGTGTCAATCTTCGTCTCGTCGATTATGCGCGCCTTCGAGAGTGTGTTCTCGAGTTGTGCTATGCGCATCTCGAGGAGTCCCTGCGCCTCGCGTGCTGCATCATACTCGGCATTCTCCGAGAGGTCGCCCTTGTCGCGTGCCTCGGCAATGGCTGCTGCCGCTGCGGGACGCTCTACCGATACCATGTGGTGGAGCTCCTCCTTAAGTTTGTTCATGCCCTCTGCTGTGAGGTAGATAATCTCTTTACTCATAATATATATATTTTAATTTTGTTCTCTCCTTCTATATCCTCTCTCCACTCTCTCCACTCTCTTCACTCTCTCCACTCTCGCTCCTCTCTTCTACTCTTGCCCCTCTCGCCCCTCTCGCCCCTCTCTTCGGGGGACATAAAAAAATAATGAATTCCAATCCTTGTGAGATTAGAACCCCTCTGAAATACTGTACAAAGGTAGCCTAAATTTTCGAATTGGCAAACTTTTTTGGCATAAAGTGTGCCCGAAGGAGCGTTATGATAGTAATAAATATGGTTTTTGACGATGAATTATCCTTCGAGGGCGCATGACATGAGCGCCGAACTCTTGACCACCCCCACGGCCATCTTTGGGCGCCTTGTTCGCGACCTCCACCATGCGCGCCATAGCATCGATATGGAGTACTATATCTACGCCTCCGACCGCACGGGATGCGCCATTAGCGACATCCTCTGCCGCAAGGCGCGCCAGGGTGTCAAGGTGCGCCTGCTCATCGACGGCTACGGCTCGCGCAGGATGTCGAGGGCACTGCTCCGCAGGCTCCGCACGGCAGGTGTTGTTGTCGAGCGCCACGGCCTCCTTCGTTACGACCGCAACCACCGTAAGATGACCATCATCGACCGCCATACGGCACATGTCGGTGGGGTGAACATCGCCGACCGCTATGCCGTGGGTGATAGCCTCGGTGCGTGGCACGATGTGCAACTGCGCCTCGAGGGAGATGGCGTTGTGTCGCTCGTTGCGCTCTTCGAGTACGACTACGTTACGGCTATGGGCATACGTGCCGTGCCCCCGCCCATGCCCTCGTGCGGCGATGTGCGGATACATTGCTCGGAGGCGCAGCATGGTGGCGCCATGTATGCACTCCTTGAGGATGTCGTAGCCTCGGCACAGCACAGCGTGACCATCACCTCGCCCTACTTCATGCCCCCGCACCGCGTTGTCGAGGCGCTCGCTGCGGCTGTGTGTCGTGGTGTGAGGACTACGGTCATCGTCCCTGCGCGTTGCGACATCTGGGTTCTCGATAATGTCGTACGTTGCCATATTGCACGGTGCCAGGCGCGGGGTGTCGAGATGCTTATCCTTCGCGAGGGTTTCCTCCATGCCAAGATGGCACTCGTCGACGGCCGTGTGACGATGCTCGGCAGCGCTAACCTCGATGCCCGCAGCCTCACCATCAACCGCGAACTTATGCTCTCAACCACGCGACGGAGCATCTGCCACGCCGCCGAAACATACCTCCTCGCGCTGCGCGAAAAGTGCTCTCTACCCGCACGTGATGACCTTCGGAGCGCCATTCCCGCCATCGTCGCCCGACTGCTCGAGCCTGTGCTGTAGAGGGATGTGGGGAAATTGTAAAAAAATTTAAAAATATTTGTGTTAAAACTTTCACACTCCAAAATTATTTCCTAACTTTGCAACGATTTTGTGATGTCGTCGCGCGACTCCGCATCGGTCACAGATGGTGTGCTGGTGGTTGAAAGCGGGCGGTGGAGCAAGATGCAAACGTGAGAGAATGAACGTAAGAATTTGAGATTTTAACAATAAAACTTTAAGGTAAAATTATGGCTACTATTGATTTGTCAAAGTACGGTATTACCGGTGTTGAGGAGGTTTTGTACAACCCCTCGTATGAGACATTGTTCGAGGAGGAGACCAAAGAGGGTCTCACGGGCTACGACAAGGGTGTCGTAACAGAGATGGGTGCTGTGAACGTGATGACGGGTGTCTACACCGGCCGTTCACCCAAGGATAAGTTCTTCGTTATGGACGAGACGACGAAGGATACCATCTGGTGGACTTCGGACGAGTATAAGAACGACAACAAGCCTGTTACGAAGGAGGCATGGGCAGAGCTTAAGAAGCTCGCCTCGAAGGAGCTCTCTAACAAGAAGCTCTACGTCATGGATACCTTCTGCGGTGCTAACGAGAACTCGCGCCTCAAGATTCGCTTCATCATGGAGGTGGCATGGCAGGCACACTTCGTGAAGAACATGTTCATCCGCCCCACCGAGGAGGAGCTTGCCAACTACGGTGAGCCCGACTTCGTTGTTCTCAACGCCTCGAAGGCTAAGGTTGAGAACTACAAGGAGCTCGGCCTTAACTCGGAGACGGCTGTGGTATTCAACCTCACGGAGAAGATGCAGGTTATCATCAACACATGGTATGGTGGTGAGATGAAGAAGGGTATGTTCTCATACATGAACTACCTCCTTCCGTTGAAGGGCATGGCCTCTATGCACTGCTCGGCAAACACTAACGAGAAGGGCGAGACGGCAATCTTCTTCGGCCTCTCGGGTACGGGTAAGACTACGCTCTCTACCGACCCCAAGCGCCAGCTTATCGGTGACGACGAGCACGGCTGGGACGATGATGGCGTATTCAACTTCGAGGGTGGCTGCTACGCTAAGGTTATCAACCTCTCTAAGGAGAACGAGCCCGACATCTGGAACGCCATCCGTCGCGATGCGTTGCTCGAGAACGTGACCGTTGACGAGAATGGCAAGATTGACTTCGCGGATAAGTCGGTTACGGAGAACACACGTGTGTCGTACCCCATCTACCACATCAACAACATCGTTAAGCCCGTGTCGAAGGCTCCCGCAGCGAAGAAGGTTATCTTCCTCTCGGCCGATGCCTTTGGTGTGTTGCCTCCCGTTTCGGTGCTCACACCCGAGCAGACGAAGTACTACTTCCTCTCAGGCTTCACCGCTAAGCTCGCAGGTACGGAGCGTGGCATCACCGAGCCTACGCCTACCTTCTCGGCATGCTTTGGCGCTGCCTTCCTCTCACTCCACCCCACAAAGTATGGCGAGGAGCTCGTTAAGAAGATGGAGGCCTCGGGTGCTACGGCATACCTCGTGAATACGGGTTGGAATGGTACAGGCAAGCGTATCTCTATCAAGGATACACGTGGCATCATCGACGCCATCCTCGATGGCTCTATCGACAAGGCAGAGACGAAGCAGATTCCTATCTTCGACTTCAAGGTTCCCACATCTCTTCCTGGTGTAGACCCCGCCATCCTTGATCCCCGCGACACTTATGCTGATGCAGCAGAGTGGAACACCAAGGCTGAGGATCTCGCAGGTCGTTTCATCAAGAACTTTGCTAAGTTCACCACCAACGAGGAGGGTAAGGCTCTTGTTGCTGCCGGCCCCCAGCTTTAATTTGTTGTGATAAGGCAGCATCTACTGCCGCTAACAAAAAGTCCCGACAATGGGTCGTACACCAAGTACTACCCATCGTCGGGATTTTTGCCGAGCGTTGTATCTGCTACCTTCTGACAACAAATTAGGGTGTGCTACCCTGACTGGTGTATTTTAGGGAGATTAGAGAATTTAGGGAATTTAGGGAATTTAGGGAAGGGAGATTAGGGAGATTAGTGCGTTTCGGGAATTACCTGATAGCGCTTCCCTAAACTCCCTAATCTCCCTAATATCCTTAAACTCCCTATGACCGCGCTTACCTCCGCGCTAACCCAGCAGCTCCTTCAGTGCTGCGATGTTACGCGCGTTATCCACGGCCTTGCCCTCGGCCGTGTAGGCGTGCTCGATGGCTGCGGCAAAGTGCTTCTCCACCTTATTGCGCACAACCTTCATCGTGCTATTTACGAGGCCGTTCTGCTCCGTGAAGGGCTCATTCGCAAGGGCTATAACTGCGGGCACCCAGCGGTCGGGGAACTCGTCGGCATACACACCTCCCGTGCGGTACTTAGCAACCTCCGCAGCAACAATCTTCGCCGCTGCCACGTATCGCTCCTCGCCCTTGATGCCCTCATCGTCGAGGTGCTGGTTGAGGCGCTCCTTCGAGGCTACAACGAGGGCGATGGTATAAGGATTCTGGTTGTTGTAGACGATGACCTGGTCGATATATGGTGACTTGTCGACCATGGCCTCCTCCATACCCTCGGGGCTATACTTCTCGCCATCGCTCGAGATAAGGAGGCTCTTGAAGCGACCCAGAACGTAGAGGAAGTTGTCCTTCGACATATATCCCATGTCGCCCGTATACAACCATCCGTCGCGCACCGTGTCGGCCGTAGACTCGGGGTTCTTCCAATATCCCGCCATCACGTTCTCGCCCTTGATGACAATCTCGCCCTTCTCGCCCGTAGGTAGCTCGCGACCCTCCTCGTCGAGAATCTTTATCTCCAGAGGCTGCACCAGACGTCCCGACGAGCCGAAGCGGTGGTTGCGCTTCGTGGGGGCGTTTGTCGAGATTACGGGTGTCGCCTCCGAGAGGCCGTAGCCCTGGAACATAGGTATGCCTATGGCGTAGAAGAAGCGCTGGAGCTCGCTATCGAGCAATGCACCGCCACCGATGAAGAACTGCAACTCGCCACCGAAGGCTACGCGCACCTTGCTATAGAGAATCTTGTCGAAGAGTGCCACGGCGGGCTTCAGGAGGCAGCGCCAGCCACGACCCTTCGTGTAGCCGTCAGCCTGATAGGCATACGACGTGCGGAGGGCGAGGTTGAACAGACGCTCCGTGGTCTTTCCCTTCTTGCGTATGGTTGTCTCGATGCTCTTGCGGAAGTTCTTGGCAAGGGCGGGTACCGAGAGCAGGAAGTGGGGGCGTACCTCCTTGATGTTGATAGGTATGTTCTTGAGTGTCTCCATGGGTGTGCGACCCACCTCCGTTGTTGCCACCGAGGCACCGCAGGCAATCATGATGTAGAAGCCTACGACATGTGCGAAGCAGTGGTCGAGTGGCAGGATGATGAGCGTACGCCACGTGGGAGGTATCGTCACGACAGACAATGCCTGCTCGACGTTTGCCGTGTAGTTGCGGTGCGTGAGCACCACACCCTTGGGGTCGGCCGTCGTTCCCGAGGTGTAGGTTATGGTCGCTATGTCGTTGTTCTCAAGACTGCGGCCTATAGCGAGGAAGCTCTCTTCGTTTGTTTTGAGGTACTCGTCGCCCATGGCCTCCAAAGCCTCGAGCGACATCTCGCCCTCCGCGAGGCCACCCTCCACATCGCCCCATACGACGATATGCTTAAGGTCGGCAAGGTCGGCAACAATCTTACGTATCTTCTTCAGCTGATACTTCGACACGAAGATGAGCTTAGCGTCGGAGTGACGCAGACGGAAGAGAAGGTCGTTCGACTCCTCGAGTTTGATTGAGAGGGGCACGCTTACGGCTCCTGCGTAGAGCAGTCCGAGCTCCGAGATAATCCAGTTGTTGCAACCTTCGGCAAGGATTGACACCCTGTCGCCACGCTCTATGCCCATGGCAGCGAGGCCGGCACCTATGCGTAACGCACGGCGCTTTGTCTCGTTGTATGTCGTAGGCTCAAACTTACCGTTATGCTTCTCCAACAGGAACTCCTTCGCTCCATACTTCAAAACCGACTCCTCAAAGAGGTCAATGATTGTACGTTTCATCATCTATAATGTTTTTACGTTTCAATATATGCTATCGTTACGATGACAAAGATAGTGATTTTTTATTACTAATTACTCACTACTCGCTACTCACTCCTAATTAAAATAGGAAAGAGCCCTTATGCGGGGCTCTTTCCTATTTTCGCAGCGGTGCTTATGCCCACTTAACAAGTGCGAAGTCCATGCGGTGCTCGAGCTTGTCGTTTGTCGGGAACACACGCAGTGCCACATCGAACATACCCGTATGCTCGGGTGCATAGTCCAATGCGAGGGTTACGGTGTTACCCTCCGTGGCGACAACCTCCAAGCGGCGTGTCTCAATGACGTTGGCTGCCTGACCTGCCTCAATCTGCGTAGCCACAACCAACTCGGCGCCTATGTCCTCCTTCTGGAGGCCTGCGAGGTCGAGCGTGAGCTCGAAGTGATACTTCTTACCTACGTACATTGCCTCCGACTCAATCTCGGCACGCTTAACATCGAGGATAGCCACGTTGTCCCACGCTGCCGACACCTTACGCTTCCATGCTGCTATCTGGCGAGCCATGAGGTAGTTGTTCTCGAGCATCATGCCCTTACGCTGGGCGAGCTTATTGTAGAAGCGCTCCTCGTAGTCTATGAGCATGCGGTTTGTCGTGAAGTTCGAGGCTATGTCCGCAACGCACTTCTTCACCGAGTTAACCCAGCGGTGGGGTACGCCATCCTCAGCGCGGTCGTAGTACAGAGGTACTATCTGCTCCTCGATGGTGTTGTATATCATCTCGGCATCGAGCTCATCCTGGAAGCGCTGGTCGGCATACGTGCGCTCCATGGGGAGCATCCAGCCGGCACCCTCCTTGTAGCCCTCGACCCACCAGCCGTCGAGCACCGAGAACTGCATGACGCCATTCATCACACACTTCTCGCCCGAGGTACCCGAGGCCTCGAGAGGACGTGTAGGCGTATTGAGCCATACATCGACACCCTGAACCATGCGACGGGCAAGCTCCATGTCGTAGTTCTGCAAGAATACAATCTTACCCACGAACTCGGGCATTGCCGACACCTCGACGATACGCTTGATAAGATCCTGACCCGGCTTGTCGTTGGGGTGAGCCTTACCTGCGAAGATGAACTGCACGGGGCGCTCCTTGTTGTTTACCAACGCCGATAGACGCTCGAGGTTGGTGAACAAGAGGTATGCACGCTTGTACGTAGCGAAGCGACGCGCGAAGCCTATGGTGAGCACATCGGGCTTGATGCTCTCGACAACCTTCACCATCTGGCGAGGTGACTGTAGGCGTACCTGCGTGGGGTCGCTATAGCGCTTGCGTATGGTCTTTATGAGGCGCTCCTTGAGGAACATACGCTCCTGCCAGAGCTCCTTATCGTCAATCTTATGTACGTTCTGCCACTCGGGGATGTTGTATGTGTGACCCTCGAAGGCCTTGCCGAAGTACTTGGCGTAGAGGCGACGGAGGTTCGATGCTACCCACGTGGGGAAGTGAACGCCGTTGGTCACATAGCCGATGTGGAGCTCGTTCTTGAAGTATCCGGGCCACATGTTACCGAGGATGTCCTTCGACACCTCGCCGTGGAGCCACGACACGCCGTTTACCTCCTGCGAGAGGTTACATGCGAGTACCGACATCGAGAACTTCTCGTTGGGGTCGCTCGGGTTTGTCTTACCGAGGTTGATGAACTGATCCCACGTGATGCCGAGAACATCGGGGTAGTGCGACATATACTGACGAATCATCGACTCGGGGAAGGCGTCGTGACCTGCGGGCACGGGCGTGTGTGTCGTGAACAACGACGACGAGCGGATAACCTCCAGCGCCTCCGAGAACGAGAGGTGCTTCTTGGCGATGAGGTTACGTATGCGCTCGATGCCGATAAATGCGGCATGACCCTCGTTGCAGTGGTATACCTGCTGCTTGATGCCCATCTTTACGAGGGCGCGGATACCACCCACGCCAAGGAGAATCTCCTGCTTCAAGCGGTTCTCCCAGTCGCCACCATAGAGGTGATATGTCACCTGACGATCCTCCTCGAGGTTAGCCTCATAGTCGGCATCCAAGAGGTAGAGGTCGGTGCGACCTACCTGACACTTCCACACACGTGCTGTGAGCGTACGACCGGGGAGTGCTACCTGCGTAGTTATCCAGTTGCCAAACTCGTCACGCACGGGGGCGATGGGGAGCTTGAAGAAGTTCTGTGCCTCGTACGTAGCCTCCTGAGCACCCTGTGCCGAGAGACGCTGCGTGAAGTAGCCGTAGCGGTACAACAGACCTACGGCAACCATGGGCACGTTGCGGTCTGATGCCTCCTTGAGGTAGTCACCGGCCAAGATACCGAGACCTCCCGAGTATATCTTCAACGACGAGTGCAAGCCGTACTCCATAGAGAAGTATGCCACCTTGGCATGCTCGGGCGATGGCTTCTCGCTCATGTACTCCGTGAACTCCTTATACACGGCATCCATGCGCTTGAGGAAGTCCTTGTCGGCACATAGCTCGTCGCAGCGCGATGATGATAGCTTATCCAACAGCGCGATAGGGTTGCGGTCAACCTTTACCCATAGCTCCTCGTCTACCGACTCGAAGAGGTCGCGTGCCGTAGCTGTCCAACACCACCATAGGTTGCGTGAGAGCTCCTCCAGTGGCTTCAGACGCTCGGGGATGCCCTTCTCGACCATCATACGGTGCCATGAGGGGCGGTTCGAGGTGAGCTGCTGGCGCACGAAGTTAATCTGCTCCGAGCGGCTGCCACCATCAATGAGCACACGGTTTGTGCGGGCTACAGAGTTATCCATAGCCTCCTCGTATGCCTGCTTATACTCGTTGAAGAGCTTCTTCCATAGTGCTGTCGACGAAATCTCCTGTGCGGCATTGCGCGCCTCGGTCATAGCCTCAGCATCCATGTCGCGGTACTTCTTGATGACGTCGGTAATCTGCAATACCACCTCGCGCTCGTTGTAGTCGTCGCGACGCACGATGTCTACACCCTCGTGGTTAGAGTGCTTTGCCACCCACATGCCGAAGCCGGCGAGTGTCGTCGTAACGGTAGGTACGCCAAAGGCTACAGACTCCAGCGGTGTGTAACCCCAGGGCTCGTAGTACGATGCGAAGACGGTGAGGTCTACACCTGCCAACATGTCGTAGTAGGGCATGTTGAAGATGCCGTCGTGACCGTTGAGGTATGTGGGCACGAAGAGCACCTTGACGTGCGATGCCGATGTTGAGAGTATGCTACCCTCAATGCTCTGCGATACGAGATCCCACGCCTCCGACTCGAGGTAGTGCGTGAGGTAACGCTTCTGTGCGGGGTCTATGGCCGACTCCTTGTTTGCCAAGTGCTGTGCAAGATCCTGGCGTGCACCTGCATTTGCTGCGGGCACGGCGATGACGGCCAAGATGTCGCGCTCGGTGTTCGATGCTGCAAGCTGCTTCAACGACTCGAGGAATACATCAATGCCCTTGTTGCGGTACTCGTAGCGGCCGCTCGTTGCCACGATGAGGGGCTCGCCACGGAACTCGTAGCCCCACGTAGCCTCGGCCACCTCTATCATCTTCTTGCGCGCTGCCGTGCGCTTCTCGTCGAGCTTCTTGCCTACGGGCACGAAGCCATTCTCGAAGCCGTTGGGCGTGATGCGCGTAACCTCGCGGCCGAGGAGATACTTACACTCGTTCGCGGTGATGTCGCTCACGGTGAGGAAGGCATCAGCGTATGTCGCTGCCGACTTCTCCAACGAGTGCTTTGCTGTCACGTTGAACTGACGTGCGAGCTCGTCGGCGTTGAACTTGTGAAGGTCGTTGTATAGGGGCAGACGGTTGCCGGCGATAGAGCGGCCTATTACCGTTGCGTGTGTCGAGAATACGGTAGCCACATAGGGAGCATTGTCGCGTAGGTAGAGCGAGCCTGCTGCTGCCATCCACTCGTGGAAGTGAGCTACAACCTTATCCGTGGGTGCGCACATCTGCTCCACAAACGAGGCTATAACCACACCTGCGGCGTGACCGAAGAGTACGGGCTCGATGTAGTCCCACTGACCCGAGAGCGAGTCTACGTGGTACGAGTCCCAGAGCTGCTTCAATATCTCGTCCTTCTCGCGTATGAACGACTTGAAGTCGATAAGAATTGCTATGGGGTTGCTCTCTATGTTCCAGCGGCCGATGCGCACACGCACACCGCGCTCGTTGTATAACGCCTGGCGCCATGCGGCCATGAGCGTGTTGTCCTCCATAAATTCGGGGTTAGCAGCATCCTGCGAGAAGTCGGGGCCGATGGTGATGTACTTGTCACCCAGCATCTTCTTCACGGTAGGTGCCTTCGATGCGATGACCGTATGAATGCCACCCACCTTGTTGCACACCTCCCAGCTCACCTCAAATAGGTGGTCGGGGGTAAGATTTACGTTACTCATATTCGTCTTATTATAATAGTATTTTCCCTATTTAGTAGTGCGTTACGCCATCTCGGATGTTCACATCAGGCAATAGCATATCACGGTGCAAAGATAGCACAATTATTTGATTAAGGGAAATCTTTTTAAATTATTTTAATAAATGGTATAGATGCCACTCCGAATGGTTGTTTTTCGTGGCTGAATGGTGAAAATTTAGGTGTTAATGAGTAGTGAGGAGTGAGTAGTGAGTAATTATGGAATTTTTTAATTTTATATAAACTTATCGAAACTCATAGGAACCCATGGAAACTCATAGGAACCCATGGAAACTCATAGGAACCCATGGAAACCCATGGGAACTCATAGAAACCATTAATAATTAAAAATTACTCACTCCTCACTCCTAATTAAAATTACTCACTCCTCACTCCTCACTACTAATTGAAAAAAGTGCTATCTTTGTCGCGCAAAACTTGATGATGATGGTATATACCCCCTATTATAAGCAGTTGTTACGCCTTGCGTTGCCGGTGGTTGTAGCGCAAGCGGGACAGCTAACGACACAGTTTGCCGACACCGCCATGGTGGGTAACTATGGCGGTAGCGACCCTGTGCCTCTTGCTGCCGTGTCACTCGGAAGCTCCGTATTCCTGCTGATATATCTCGCGGCTCTGGGCTTGGCCCTCGCCATTACACCGCTCGTGGGCGAGCACTACGCACGTGGCGATAGGCGCATGGTGGCGCTCCTATTCCAAAATGGTGTGTCGTACTGCACGATAATAGGCCTTATAGGCACCATTGTAGCCCTCGCCATGCGACCCTTCATACGTACGCTGGGGGTGTGGATGTCATCCCCGAGTGAGGATATCACGGCCGTGGTAGACATGGCGCTGCCGTACTACGACATGCTCGTCTGGAGCATCATGCCGCTGATGTTGTTCCTCGCAGTCAAGCAGTTCCTCGAGGGCATAGGTAACACCTCCACGGCGATGTGGATAACGCTCGGCGGTAATGTCGCAAACATTGTCCTCAACTACGCCTTCATCTTTGGCGAGTGGGGTGCCGAGGCTATGGGTGCCGAGGGTGCAGGATTGGCTACGCTGCTCTCGCGCGTGGGTCAGATGGTGGCCATCGTCGCCTACTTCTTCCTCTCGCAACGACTGCGCAGATATAGGACACTGTTTGGCACTAATCCCGTGAGGGCAAAGTATTTGAGGAGCCTGCTGCGCGTGGGCTATCCCATCTCGTTCCAGATGGTGTTGGAGTCGGCAGCCTTCATCCTCACCTCCATCCTCGCGCTCTCGTTTGGCACGGTGGCGGGCGGTGCTATGCAGGTGGCCTTCAGCATTGCCAACGTGGCGTGGATGATAACCGTGGCCATAGGCTCCGCCTCGACAATCCTCGTGTCGCATATCTACGGTGCAGGGGAGCGCGACAGGCTGCGCCCGATGGTTGCGGCAACGTACCACCTCGGCTTGGCGTGGGGTGTGCTTATGGCTGTTGTGTTTGTGCTCTTTAGGGAGCCTATATGCGCGCTCTTTACCGATAATCGGGATGTCGTAGCGTTGAGTGCCGAGCTTATGCTTCTTATAGCCATATATCAGCTGTCGGATGCCGTTCAGGGCTTGTCTATCAGCATGTTGCGCGGTATTCAGGATGTCCGCATCATCATGCCCATCGTGCTCTGCTCCTACCTCCTTATAAACATACCTGCCGGGTGCCTCTTGGCCTACACTTTCGGCCTCGCGACACACGGCTTGGTCATAGGTCTTATCCTCGGCCTCTCCACGGCAGCGCTGCTCACAGCCCTGCGCCTCAGACGTAGAGTGCGCCTCTTTGCGCTACAAGAATAGCTTCACGCCAACGAAGTAGGTGCGTGGTAGCGAGGGGCCATAGATATATGCTGAGTCACGACCCGCGCCCACATCTATGTCGCGCTGGTACGAGTCGAAGATGTTCTTTATGCCGGCATTGACCTCGAGGTTTACGATGCTCGACAGACGGAACGTATATCCCACCTTAAAGCCGAAGTCCCAGAACGAGGGTGTCACAACCTCCGAGTCGGGGTGCTCCACGCCGAGGATGTCGGTGTAGGCGGCATGCTGCACGAGCATCGGGCCCGTGAAGGTGCCAAAGAGCGAGGCGTTCAAGTTCTTCGTGATGTAGAAGTTAGAGTTGAGGTAGCCGTAGTGGTCGGGCGAGCGGAACATCGTGCGCTGCGCCTCGACATCGTCGCTCCACGCCTCGGGCTCGACATACCTACTTTTCTGGAAGGTGTAGCCGAGCTGCACATCGAAGATGCTCGGTATGCCGAGCTTAACCTCGGCGGTGATGCCACCTATGTGTGCTCCCGCGGCATTGCGACGTACCTTATATATATAGTTGTTGCCCTCCTCGTCTATCTCCTCGCGCGTATTCTCCAGCGCAAAGACATCGTTCAACATGGTGTAGAAGCCCTCGACGAGGATGTTCGTTTGAAGACGTCCGAAGTTGTGGTAGTAGTCGGCCGAGGCGCTGAACGAGTGCGAGAACTCGGGGCGCAGGTCGGGGTCTATCTCGATGATAGATACCGAGTGGTTCAGGGCGTCGATGTGTAGATCCTCGTTGTATGCCTGCGGTGCGCGGTAGCCACTCGAGTACGACAGGCGCAGGCCGAGGTTCTCGATGGGGCTGTAGCGTACGTTGGCACGTGGTGCGAAGATGGGGCGGTCGATCATGTTGTGCTTGTCGAGGCGGAAGCCGATGAGGATGTTTATCTTGTCGCTCTTCCACTCGTTCTGCGCAAAGATGCCGTAGGTGGATGTCTCCTGCTGGAGACGACGTCCTGTAGCCTGATATATGTCGTCGAGGGCGTTGTAGTTGTACTCCGCGCCCACGGTGAGCTCCGTTGGCAGGCCCGCCTTGTAGTTTAGCGTGTACTGAGCGCCACCCACGAGCGTTATGTCCGATGTCGAGCCGTAGGCATTGGGGTTCATGTCGGTGCCGAAGTAGCTTGTGCGCCCTATGCCCTGTGCCGAGGCGTATACCGACATGCGGTGCTTGGTGTTGGGGAAGTAGTCGAACTTAAGACCGCCACCGTCGATGTTGTGGTCGAGTTGCTCGCATATCATGGCGAAGTGGGGCGCCTCGTCGAGGTTGTCGCCACCGCGACGAAACTCATGAATATGGTGGTACTCGGCCGTCAGACGTGAGTGTGCCGATGTCTTGTAGTATGCGCGGAAGCCGGCAGTCTCGGAGCGTAGCTTGGTGATGTCCGAGAAGCCATCGTCGTTGCGGTCGTAGGCGCCACGATTCTTCACCTGACCGAAGATGTAGGCACCGAGTTTATAGTCGTCCGACACGAAGGCGCCACCGAGCGATGTGTTTATGTCGGGAGTGCCATCCTCCATGATGTTCGAGGTGTTCGAGAGCGAGAGGGTGTTGCGCACGGGATCCTTGGTGATGATGTTAACCACGCCGCCTATGGCCGACGAGCCGAAGAGTGCCGAGCCACCACCACGGATTACCTCCACGCGCTCGACCATTGCCACAGGCATGAGGTCGAGGCCGTAGACGCCCGCCAGCGACGAGAATATGGCGCGGCTGTCGAGCAATATCTGCGAATACTGACCCTCGAGACCGTTTATGCGTAGCTGCGGAGCGCCACAGTTACCACACGTGTTCTCCACGCGCAGTCCCGACTGGAAGCTCATCGCCTCCGAGAGGTTGGCTGCGGCCGTGCCCTCGAACAGCTTTGCCGAGGCCACGTTCACGACGGTAGATGTCTTGCGGCGGTTTGTCTCGTTGCGCGTAGCCGAGACAACAACCTCGTCGACCATCGTCGTCGACTCCTCGAGCGAGAAGTTTAACTCCGTCGATGTGCGTATCTCGGCCTCGAACTCCACCTCTATGGTGTTGTAGCCTATGGCCGACACGACGATGGTGTGTACGCCCTCGGGGATGTTGTTTAGCTGATAGTGTCCCGTGCCATTTGCAGCGCAGCCTATCGTCGTTCCCTGTATGGCTATCGTGGCGTAGGGTAGATGCTCACCCGTGGCAGCATCGAGTACATGACCGAAGATGTTGATGTCGGGGTGCTTGATGGCCTCACGCTTGACAATCTCGACGTTTGGTTTCTTTGTCTGCGGCTCCACGGCCATAGCCACCATGGGAAGTATAAGTAGTAGTGTAGTGATGATGTGTTTCATATCATAAGTGTCCACTAAAAAATCGAAATAGTTCTTTGAAATGATTGATATTTAATTTGTTATGCAAGTTTTGTGAGCGAACGGATTTGAATTTACTTTTGCAGTCTAAATCAGACAGTTATGCTTAAAGACAAATACGTTT
>JAFTNV010000010.1 GCA_017451685.1 Alistipes sp. | reverse complement strand
GCCGAAATGCATAACTTAGAGGTTTTGCCACAAAGTTACCATCAACAATTTCAAATCAAAAAATCAAAGAGCGCTTGTAACTAATTTATACTTAATACCTTAATCGCTATGGTCCGAATTTTATCGAACCAGTAGTAATTTCCTAATGGAAATTCTATTGAGGGCGTTGTCGCTATCATATTAATCTATAAATCCCCGCCGCTTTATTTTTCTATTTTTATATATTGATTATATATCTATGCGCGGTCATATCTTTCTGTTAGCCAAAGGTTAATCGATTGATTTTTTTTGGAATTTTTCTTTGCAGATTAGGAAAATAATACTACATTTGCATTAGGAATCTTAGTTCCACGAACAAAGAAACTAATAATCGTAATATATGAGAATAAAAAATCATGTGTATCGCCTTATGGGTGCGATATGCGCATTTGCTACCGTAGCTTGTGTCGATGACTCGTTTGACGTGAGCAGCGTATCTACGGAGGTGACTATCGGCAGTGGCACAACAACCATACCGTTGGGTCATCTCGACAAGAAGTGTATTGGCGACCTCCTCGGCAATCAAGAGATTGCAGGCTTGGAGAAGGACGAGGATGGTAATCTGTCGTTCAAGTTCTCGGGCGAAGGCGACTCTATCAGTGTTGAGGGCATAACCACGGAGTTTGAGATTCCTGAGATTATGAATGAGTTCACGGTGGAGTATCCTCAGTTTGCTATCGACATGGAGCCCATCGAGATTGATGCAGAGGAGGATATATATGTAGACCTCAGCGTGTTGGACGAATACAAGAAGCCCAACTTCGGTTTCGACATTCCCAGCTTCGAGATTCCTGACGATGTGGAGCTCCCGATGCTTAAGGGTGCCTTCACGCGCACATTCTCCGAGGAGAACGATGAGAATAACATGCATATCGACGTGGAGCTCCCCGAGCAGATCGAAAATGTGACTAAGATCTTCTTCAAGGATATGGACAACGTACACCATGGTGCGCCCATGCATCTGCGTGTTGATTTCAACGACCTTGCGGAGATTAACGGCGGCGGTACGCTCAATTTCAAGCTGTCGATTGCAGGAGGTCGATTTACCCTCCTCGATGCCGAGAATAATGTGATACACGACGATACGGATGGTGACTTCTACACTAAGGAGTACCCTATTGAGGATGGCGCTAAGTACATCGACTTTACGATATACGTAGAGAGCATCACAAACGACAATCCTCTTACCGAGGAGCACCATTTGGACCTTCCCATGGAGCTGACCTACGATATGGAGTTTGAGGTTCAGGCCAAGCCCGGTAATTTCGACCTCGACGTGATGCCTCATATCGAGCTTAATGCCGACTTCGAGTATGGTGATGCTGAGATGGATGTTGATGAGACGGCCACGCTCGTAGAGTATCATCACGAGCAGCCCGACCCCATCGCTATTGAGGGCCTTCCCGAGCAGGTTAAGACGGTCAATCGCGTGACACTTGCCGACGGTGGCATCTTCCGAATGGAGGCTCACGGCCTTGAGTGGTTGGATGAGGATGTGGCGGAGGATATGGAGGTTCTCATCGCATTGCCCGACTACCTTGTGTTGCACGAGATAGAGAATGCCGAGTGTCACTACGACGAGGAGAACAAGATGCTTATCTCGACCGTAGGTCAGCTGGATGATGGTCTTGAGGTGGCTATTGAGGCTCTTGACTTTGGTGCTGAGGGCATGACTCCCGACGAGAATGGCAACTTCGAGTTGGAGTTTGCTTTGGACTTCGTCGTAGACTTTACGGAGGATGCTCGTGTGAATGCTTCGCAGTTGGAGCATGAGGGCGACCTCGGTATTCAGATTATAGTTGAGCCTACGATGCTTAACATCGACGCTGTTAGCGGATGTGTAGAGTACGAGTATGTTGTGGATGAGGTCTTCGCGCTTCAGGGTCTTGATCAGCTGGATGTAGAGATTGGTGGCGTAGGTCTTAAGCCCATAATCGAGGTTGCGGTATCTAACCCGCTGACTATGCCTGCGATGCTTGATGGTTGCATCACGCCTATCTCGGGTGGCATGGAGGTGGAGAAGAATACCATAGAGATTCCCACCGTGGAGCTTGCTGCCGCAACGTATGCCGATGGCGAGATTACGCCTGCCGACATTACGCTTATCATCGCCGATGAGAGCCTGCGCAACAACTACAGAAATCCCAAGTATACGTTTGTTGCATGCGACGTCGCTAAGTTGTTGCTCGGTAAGCTTCCCGAGGCGTTGAATATCAACTTGGCCCTCAGCGTGGACGAGAATACGGTTCATACGATTCACGTGGCGGAGACGCTCTCTGTGCAGTACGAGTATAAGGTAGATGTGCCTATCGCGTTTGACGACAGCTTGGAGATAACCTACAATAGTGCGTTGTCGGGTCTTAATCCCACGTTTGAGTTCCTCGCCGGCTACGATATTAAGGTTGGTGATGTCGCTATCATAGCAACTGTTACCAATACGACGCCTTTGCAGTTTGCTCCGAGCGTGGCGTTATTCGACGTTGATGGCAATAGAACGAAGGCGCAGGCTACGGTTGCCGAGGGCTCTATGATTTTGGGCTCGTCTGATGGTGAGACACCGAAGGAGAGTACCTTGCGCCTCGACTTCACGCTTGGTGGCGACGGTAGCATGTCGAATATTGCGGATATAGATGGCCTGAGCATGCAGCTCGTTGCAACAAGTGCTGCGGAGGAGGAGCTCGTGCCCTTGAAGGATAGCCAGTATCTCAGCGTTAAGCTACAGCTGGAGCTCGATGGAGGTGTGACAATCGACCTCGGTAGTTTTATACCCACAGGAGTTGAAGATGAAGAATAAATGAGAATTGTTATGAAGAGAGTATTAGTTCTAATAGCTGCGGCTATAACACTTATAGGAGTTGATTACGCTGCGGCACAGTCGCGCACATCATACTTCATGGAGGGCTCGATATACCGCAACGAGCTCAACCCTGCGCTTGCACCCACACGTGGCTACGTGACATTGCCCGGTGTCGGAGGCTTGAGCCTCAATGCCACATCGAACTTTATGTCGATAGATAACTTCCTCTACAAGAAGAATGGCGAGGTTGTCACGGCATTGCACAGCTCGGTGACATCGAAGGAGTTGTTCGACAAGCTCCCCACGCTGGGTAAGGCATCGTTGGATCTTAACGTGCCCATCGTAGGCGTGGGATTCTACACTAAGAAGATATTCTGGACTTTTGGCCTCGACATGAAGCTCTCGAGCGACATGGCGATGTCGATGGATATGTTCAAGGCGCTTAAGACCCTCGGTAATGGTGTCTTTGACCTTGGTAGGACGGCCATAGATGCCAATGCCTATATGGATGTATACCTCGGTAGTTCGTTCCGTGTTCTGGATAACCTGAACATAGGAATCAAGGCTAAGTTCCTCATCGGTGGCGCCAATATGGAGGCTAACTTCACGAAGCTCGCGGCGAATGTCACGCCCGATAGTATCACGGCCGAGATGCTGGGTACGTGGCGCGCAAATGCCATCATGGTGGATAATCGAGGTCTGCAGGCTGGCTCGGAGCTACCTCTGGCTGAGGTAATGTCTACCGACCCGATGTATATCCTTAACAATTGCAAGAACTTCGGTGTCGCCTTCGATGTGGGTGCCGAGCTGCGCCTACTGGACGACCACCTTAAGATTTCGGCAGCCGTCACGGATGTGGGCTTCATCAAGTGGTCGAAGGGTGGACATATCGCGGGTACGGCCGAGGGTAACTTCTCCTTCAATGGCGTAAACTTCGATACGGCGGAGATTGATGGTGGCTCCGACTTTAAGCTCATGGTTACGGATGCCGCGCAGAATGCGGGTTACTTGTCGATGATTAACTTCGCGCTCAATGGTGGTGTGGAGTATAACATCCTCGATAACCATATAGCCTTTGGTGTGCTGTCGCATACGAAGTTCTGTAGGACGATGATATACTCGGAGCTCACCGCCTCGGTAAACTTCCGCCCGCTGAACTGGCTCTCGGCAACCGTCAGCCACACATTCCTCAATGGCAACCGCCCCGGAGTGTTGGGCTTCGCGCTTAACATACACCCGCGCGTAGTAAACCTATATATCGGTGCCGACTACCTCGACACGCGCTACGTAAAGGGCCCCATGGGCATGCCCTTGCCTCACTACCAGTCGTCGCTTAACGTATATGCCGGCTTGTCGTTTAACTTCGCGCGCCCGAAGTTTATGCGCGAGAACGATAAGAAGAGAAATTAGAGCATGTATGTCAATCATAGATGATGAGGGGCTTCCGTTTGGATGCCCCTTTTTGTGTATCGTGGACTAAAACCTTACGCCCATGCCGTACATCAGATTGTGTGTATACTGCGTGCTATTGAAGCGGTAGCCCACGTATAGAAATAGGCGCTTGGTAAGGAATGCCTTGAGCGAGAATGTGGTGTAGCAGGGGCTGTAGTCGTAGCCCGTGTTGAGCATGTTGAGTCCGAAACCCACGCCAATGGTAAATATGGGTGCGCGTATCTCGCCACGGAGCGATATGCCCACCTCCATCTGTCGCCCGAGGGGCGGGCGTGTGTAGCCTATGGTGTTACCCTCGTTGTCGTAGATGCCGTCGTAGAGGTTGAGGCTACTATCTGCCTGTATGTCGAGCGATGCTCCCAGGCCGAAGTAGTCGTTGAATTGATACGTGGGCTGAAAGTGTAGCCCGACGATGGCGAGGGCATCGTCGACGACATAGAAGTGCCCATCCTCGATGAAGCGGTCGCCACGCCAGCTGCCATAGACGATGATGTCGTAGGTCATGTGCTCGGCAAAGCTCTTACCCGATAGTTTCTCGGAGGCGCTGATGAAGCGCCTGGCGCATGCCTCGGTGGGGCGCTCGTTGAAGAGGTAGGTGGCACCTATGCGTAGGCCGTACATGTTGGCTCCGCTATTGGGAAAGGCGGTGTCGCCATTTGAGAAGTGGGTGTAGTCGGGCGTGAGCGATAACTCCCAGTGCGAGTTTATGCGCCACGTGAGGGGCAGCGCGAGGTTTATCATCACGTTGCAACGCGAGGCCATAGCCTCATTCGTATGCCACCCCCACGAGAAGCCGAAGCTCCACTCGTAGCCTAACGAGAGTGTGGAAGTGAGGTCGGCAATGCGCGCACCCTGCATGATGTAGGCCACCATCGGCGTGCCCGTGAGGTCGTGATTCCAGAGGGTGTAGGTCGCGATGCCTATGCCCTGATAGGCCGTAGGGTAGCGCCTGCCGATGTCGCTTGTGGGGTTAAACGAGAAGGCGTAGCACGCATGCAGCGACAGCGCACTGTTTAGCGGGCGTGTGCCGTTGTGCAGCGAGTAGTGCGATACGAGGTTGTAGGCGGGGCGCACCTCGAGGCTCACCCTGTGCGATAACGAGTCGCACCGCTCGGAGCTCGCGGCTTCTGCGCCGGAAGTACCAAGCAGTGCGACTATAAGAGCGATGCAGAGCCGTATTATGCTCGTTCTCTCCACGTGCGTATGTTCTCTGCTACGCAATCTATCAGTCGGTCTATGGCCTCGGCTGCCGACCATGCGTTGTGGGGCGATGCCAAGAGGCGGTATCTATCCTTAACATCGTAGAGTGGTGACTCGCGCAGGGGCTCGACGGAGAATACATCGAGGGCAGCAGCCGATATCCACCCCTCGTTGAGGGCCTCCGCAAGGGCCGCCTCGTTGATGATGCCGCCACGTGCCACGTTGATGATTATTGCCGAGGGCTTCATCAAGCGTAGCTCCTCGCGACCCACGAGGTTGCGCGTACGCTCATTCAGGGGCGAGTGCACCGAGACGATGTCGCTCCACTCCAATAGCTCCTTCAACTCCATCGCGGGGTATGCCTCCTCGCGCTTCGTGCCCGAGGTAGAGTAGTAGCGCACCTCGCAGCCAAAGGCCGTGGCGAGGCGTGCCACCTCGCGGCCGATGTTACCAAGGCCGATGATGCCCCACCTCTTGCCACGAATCTCAAACGTGAGGCGGTCGTAGCAGAAAGCGCGGTCGGCCTTAGCATAGCGCCCATCGTGGAAGTACTCGTCGAAGTAGACGATGTTGCGCGCCAGGGCGAGGGCCGAGGCGAGTGTCGTCTCGGCCACCGACGATGTGGAGTAGCCCACGGCATTCTTAACCTCGATGCCGAGCTCGGCAGCAGCGTTGAGGTCTACGTTGTTCATACCCGTGGCCGCCACACATATAAGCTTGAGGTCGGGGAGTTGGCGCATGGCATCACCGTCGATAAGCACCTTGTTAGTGATGGCTATGTCGGCACCCTTGAGGCGCTCTACGACATCCTCCTTTGCCGTGTTCTCGTATGCTACGTATTCGCCTTGGTCGGTAATCTTCTGAAGGTCGCGACCCGCGATGCTATACTCATCCAAAAAGACTATTTTCTTCATATATGCTTAGTTTTAGTTTTTACTCTTCCTTATCTCTTCCAAATTCGCCAACGAGGTCGCGCACAACAACCGAGGCGCAGCCTATGCCAAAGAGGGCGGGGATGTACGAGATGGTGCCCACGTTGGATTTTTTGTTCTGCTCCTCGCATAGTATCATCGCGCCCTCACGTACGGGCTCGGGCGAAAATACAGCCCAGAAGCCACGCTTTATGCCTATTTTGTGTAGTCGTTTACGGAGCATGTGAGCCAACGGGCAGTGGTGCGTTTTGGCTATATCCTTAATCTCCATAAGCGTGGGGTCGGTCTTGGCACCTGCCCCCATTGAGCTAACGAGCGGTATGCCGCGGTCGAGTGCTCCCTTTATCAGCGCGAGCTTGGGTGAGAGGGTGTCGATGGCATCCACCACGTAGTCGAACTTCGCGCTGTCGAGCAACACGTCGGTCTCCGAGTCCTTGATAAAGCGGTTCACGGTGTGTAGCTCGAGGTCGGGGTTGATGTCGCGTAGTCGCTCGGCAAGCACCTCGCATTTTGGGCGACCTATGGTCGAGTGCAACGCCACAAGCTGGCGGTTGATGTTACTCGCGGAGACATTGTCCGCGTCTGCAATTGTCAAATGTCCCACTCCTGCGCGGACAATCATCTCCGCAGCGTATGCCCCCACGCCACCTACGCCCACAACCAAGACGTGTGCCGTGCGAAGCATCGCAAGCTTCTCGCTACCGAGGAGTAACTCTGTGCGCTCTAACCAGTTATCTATCATTGCGAAATAACACTTTATAATTTTCCTCTATCGTTTGCTTCAGCCCCGCGATGCTCTCCCCGCGTATCGCTGCCACCTCGTCGTATACCTCCTCGATGGTGGGCTCGGTGCTATCGTCGGTCTCCGCGAAGAGAAGACCTTCGGGCGTCAGGGCTATCACCTCGCGTGTGCGCGGCGAGCGTAGCGACCGCGCTCCAAACGAGAGATAGTAGCCACGCGCGAAGCATCGCTTGGCCTGCTCCACGGAACCTACGAAGCCGTGAAAGACAACGCCTCGGAGTGTGGGGTAGTCGCGTAGCGTAACCATCACATCCTCAAAGGATTTAACTACGTGCAATACTACGGGCTTGTCTAACTTCGTGGCCGCAACGAGGTGCTCGCGAAAGAGTCGCATCTGCGCTGCTCGGTCTACCTCTACGGCATAGTCCAAGCCGGTCTCTCCAATGATGTCGCACACCGCGAAGTCGGGGAGCTCCGCGCCACGCTCCGCATGCCACGGATGTATGCCCGTCATGCGGGGCGAGAGTATGCCCTCGCGAGGATTGTGCGTGTGTATGTCAACGTAGTTGAAACTCATAACAGGGCCCTAATGCAGTACAAAAATAATAAATTATCACCCAAAACGCAAATATAGGGTCAAAATGATTGTTAATTTGGGAAAAAAGGCGTATCTTCGTGCGCATTTTATAGTGTTGGGCTACGCCCGATATGGACGCAAGGAATATAAACACATAAAATAAAACTATTAAATTAAACTAATAATCTAACAAACAGTTTTTATGTCGAAAAACATCAAATTATGTAAAGGTCTCGACATCAAGCTGGCAGGCAAGGCCGAGAAGGTTGTGGAGAGTGCTCCCATGGCTCAGTCGTATGCCGTTAGCCCGCTCGATTATGAGGGCGTTACTCCCAAGCTGTTGGTTAAGGTTGGCGACCAGGTGGAGGTCGGTACGGCATTGTTCTTCGATAAGAACAACCCGCGTATCCTCTTCACCTCGCCCGTTAGCGGTGTCGTAGCGGCGATTAACCGTGGTGAGAAGCGCAAGCTTCTTAACGTGGCCGTTGAACCTGACCAGAAGCAGCAGATGAAGGAGCTTAAGGTGGTTAACCCCGCCACAGCTGAGCGCGCGGAGATTGTCGAGATGTTGCTCGCTTCGGGTCTTTGGACTCGCATCGTTGAGCGTCCCTTTGGCGTTATTGCCAATCCCGATGCACAGCCTAAGGCTATCTTCGTGTCGGCATTCGACTCTGCACCGTTGGCCCCCGACTACAACTTCGTGTTGGCAGCGGAGAAGGCTGAGGTAGAGGCCGGTATGCAGCTTTTGGCACGCTTGACCGACGGCAAGGTACACCTCTCGGCTCGCAAGGGCGACGAGGGCTTCATGGCCGAGGTTAAGGGCGTGGAGTACCACACATTCTCGGGTAAGCACCCTGTAGGTAACGTGGGCGTTCAGATTCACCACATCGACCGTATCGCTAAGGGTGACATCGTATGGACGGTAAACATCCAGGATGTCGCTGTGATGGGTCGCCTGGTGCTCAGCGGTAAGCTCGATATGTCGAAGACCGTGGCTGTGGCTGGTAGCGAGGCTAAGAAGCCCGCCTACAAGCGTATCATCACGGGTGCTTCGGTAGAGTCTATCGTAGGTAAGGTAGATGCCGGTGTGCGTGTTATCTCGGGCGATGTGCTCACGGGTACAACGACGGCACACGACGGTTACATTGCTGCCGGTGCTAATATGCTCACTCTTATCCCCGAGGGCGATAAGTACGAGTTGCTCGGCTGGGCTATGCCCCGCTTCCACCGCTTCTCGGTATCGCGTGCTTACTTCTCATGGCTCTGCCCGAAGAAGGAGTACAAGCTCGATACCAACCTCAATGGTGGTGAGCGTCCCTTCGTGGTTACGGGTCTTTATGAGAAGTACCTGCCTATGGACGTATATGTATCGTATCTGCTCAAGGCCTGCTTGGTTAAGGATCTCGACAAGATGGAGAATCTTGGTTTGTACGAGGTATTGCCCGAGGATTTGGCACTCTGCGAGTTTGTCGATCCCTCGAAGATTGAGATGCAGCAGATCTTGCGCGATGGTATTAACCTAATGATTAAGGAGAGCTAAGCTATGGGATTGCGTAAATTTGTAGATAAGATTAAGCCTACCTTCTCAGAGGGCGGTAAGCTCGGTTTCTTGCACTCAACATTCGAGGGTTTCGAGACATTCCTTTATGTTCCTAACACCGTGACAAAGAAGGGTGCACACATCCGCGACTGTAACGACATCAAGCGTGTGATGATCGTTGTCGTGTTGGCTTTGGTGCCCGCAATGTTGTTCGGTATGTATAACGTAGGTCGCCTTGCCGGCGAGGATGGCGTGTTGAACGCATTCTGGTATGGCTTCCTTGAGGCTCTTCCCAACATCGTAGTATCGTATGTTGTAGGTCTTTCGATTGAGTTTGCCTTCGCACAGAAGCGTAAGCACGAGATTAACGAGGGCTTCCTCGTTACGGGTCTGTTGATTCCTTTGGTTATGCCTATTGGTGTTCCCTGCTGGATTGTAGCCCTCTCGACGGCCTTCGCTGTAATCATCGGTAAGGAGGTATTCGGTGGTACGGGTATGAATGTCTTCAACCCAGCGTTGTTGGCACGTGCCTTTGCATTCTTCGCGTACACTCCCCAGATGTCGGGTGAGGCTGTATGGTATGCTGACGGTAAGACCGGTGCTACTGCTTTGGAGCAGCTCGCCACGACAAACCAGATGGAGTGGAGCGCTATGGATGCCTTCTGGGGCTTCATCCCCGGCTCTCTCGGTGAGACATCGACGGCTGCCATCTTGTTGGGTGGCTTGCTGTTGCTCTTCACGGGTGTTGCCTCATGGCGTATCATGCTCTCGGTATTCCTCGGTGGTCTCGCCTTTGGTTACCTCTTCGATGCTGTTGGCATGACCGACTATCCCGCATACTACCACTTGTTGGTTGGTGGTTTCGCCTTCGGTGCTGTATTTATGGCTACCGACCCCGTAACCTCGGCACAGACAAACTGTGGTAAGTGGATTTACGGCTTCATGGTAGGTGCTCTTGCGGTGCTTATCCGTGTTGTCAACCCCGCATATCCCGAGGGTATGATGCTCTCAATCCTCTTCATGAATGCTTTGGCTCCGCTTATCGACTACTTCGTTGTTGAGCGCAACATTGCACGTCGTAAGAAGCTAATTAAGAACGTAAAATAAGTGAGGAGCTATGGCAATTAATAAAAATTCAAACGTATATATCATCATCTACACGGTTGTGATGGTGGTTATTGTTGGTTCGCTGCTTGCTTTCGTGGCTACATGGCTCAAGCTTCAGCAGGATGCTAACGTGCTCAATGAGCAGAAGGTGTCTATCATGAAGGCCTTTGGCGAGGCAGATGCCAACTTCGATGATGTTGTAAAGATTGGCCTTGTTACCGATGGTGCCCTCACCGAGGTTGCTAAGGACGATAAGGCAGCTATCCAGAAGGTGTTCGATCTCCTTGGTAATCGTAAGGCTCTCTCGGAGGCTACCGCAGAGCTCCCCATCTTCGTCTTGGAGAAGGATGGCGTATCGAAGTATGTCCTTCCTATCGTAGGTAAGGGTCTTTGGGGCGACATCTGGGGCTATGTGTCGTTGCAGCAGACGGAGGATAATATCGTAATCACGGGTATCGTTATGGACCACGCGGGTGAGACCCCAGGTCTTGGTGCCGAGATTGCTACTGAGGGCGTGCAGGGTATGTTTACAGGCAAGGCTCTCTACGATGCCGATAATAACTTCGCTGTACGTATGCAGAAGGGTGGTGCCCAGAATGAGCATCAGGTTGATGCCATCACCGGAGGTACTAAGACCTGCGACGGTGTGAACGCTATGTTGGCTACCTCTATCGGTAAGTATGAGTCGTTCCTTCGTGGCGCTGAGGCTACGGCCGAGACTGACACCGAGGAGTGCGAGTGCACAGAGTGCTGCGCTGATGAGTGCTGCACAGAGTGCGCTGAGGAGCCTATTGTTGAACCCGTAAATGTTGAGGAGGAGTAAGCTATGAAACTAAGTAAGAATTTTACAAACCCCTTAGCAGCGAATAACCCTGTAATCGTTCAGATTCTGGGTATCTGCTCGGCTCTTGCCGTAACGGTTAAGTTGGAGCCTGCGTTCGTTATGGGCTTGTCTGTGACGTTTGTGTGTGCCTTCTCTAACCTCTTTATGTCGTTGTTGCGTAAAGGTGTGCCTTCGCGTATCCGTATCATCGTTCAGTTGGTGGTTATCGCAACGCTCGTTATCGTTGTTGACCAGTTCCTGCGCGCGTATATGTATGATGTATCGAAGCAGCTCTCGGTATACGTCGGCCTTATCATTACGAACTGTATCGTGATGGGTCGTGTTGAGGCCTTCGCGTTGGGTAACAAACCTTGGGATTCGTTTGTCGATGGTGTTGCCAATGGTCTTGGCTATGCCTTCATCCTCGTTCTCGTTGCCTTCTTCCGTGAGTTGTTTGGCTCGGGCGAGTTATTCGGCTTCACAATCTTGGGCGACTGGTATACCCCCAATGCGTTGATGCTCTTCCCGCCGATGGCCCTTATCATCATCGGTTGCATCATATGGGTACATCGCTCTATTAATAAGGATTTACAGGAAAAATAGGAGGGTAGCGTATGTTAAATTTGTTTATTAATTCGGTATTTATCGAAAATATGGTCTTCGCATACTTCTTCGGTATGTGTTCGTACATCGCCGTGTCGAAGAGCGTTAAGACCGCACTTGGCTTGGGTGCCGCCGTTACCTTTGTGCAGGTTATGACCGTGCCCCTAAACTACCTGTTGAACGAGTATGTGTTGGCTCCCAATGCTTTGGCTGAGGGCGTAGATCTTAGCTTCTTGTCGTTCATCTTGTTCATCGCCGTTATCGCTGCGTTTGTGCAGTTGGTGGAGATGATTGTCGAGAAGTTTGCTCCGGCGCTCTACAACCAGCTTGGTATCTTCCTCCCGCTTATCGCCGTAAACTGCGCCATCATGGGTGGCTCGCTCTTTATGCAGCAGATGGTGGGCACCGAGATTAACAGCGTGGGCGACTCTATCGTCTATGGTCTTGGCTCGGGTATTGGCTGGTGGTTGGCTATCGTTATGATGGCGGCTATCCGCGAGAAGATAGAGTACTCACACGTCCCCGCAGCGATGAAGGGCCCCGGTATTGCATTTATCATCACCGGTCTTATGGGTATGGCCTTTATGATCTTCTCGGGTATTCAGTTGTAACCTTTAAAAAGAGTAATGAATATGAATTTCAACATTATTTTATGGGCAGTTGTTGCCTTTCTTGCTGTGACACTTCTCTTGGTGTTGCTGCTGCTCTTTGCAAAGGCAAAACTCACATCGTCGGGTGCCGTAAAGATCGACATCAACGGTGGCGATAAGGTGTTGGAGGTTGAGTCTGGCTCTACGCTCCTTAACACCCTCTCAGAGCAGGGTATCTTCCTTCCCTCGGCTTGTGGCGGTAAGGGTGCTTGCGGTCAGTGCAAGTGTCAGGTCGTAGCCGGTGGTGGCGAGATTCTTCCTACCGAGCGTGGCTTCTTCAACCGCCGTCAGATCAACGATGGCTGGCGTCTTGGTTGCCAGGTGAAGGTTAAGGAGGACTTGCAGATTAAGGTTCCTGCATCTGTTCTCTCGATTAAGAAGTGGGAGTGCGAGGTTGTGTCGAACAACAACGTGGCTACCTTCATCAAGGAGTTTGTCGTTAAGCTCCCCGAGGGCGAGCATCTCAACTTCCGCTCGGGTGGTTACATCCAGATTGACGTTCCTGCAATCACGGTAGATTACAAGGATATCGACGTTGATCCCGAGTACCGCGAGGACTGGGAGAAGATGGGTGTCTTCAACCTCAAGATGGTTAACCCCGAGCCTCAGGTGCGCGCATACTCATGTGCTACATACCCTGCTGAGGGCGATATCATCAAGCTCAACGTGCGTATTGCTACGCCTCCGTTCGACCGCGCTAAGGGTGGCTTCATGGATGTAAATCCCGGTGTATGCTCGTCGTACATCTACTCGTTGAAGCCCGGCGATAAGATCATCATGTCGGGACCCTTCGGTGAGTTCTTCCTCCCCGATAACCTCTCAGACGACCAGGAGCTTGTATTCATCGGTGGTGGTGCCGGTATGGCGCCTATGCGCTCGCATATCATGCACCTCTTCAAGACCCTCAAGACGGGCCGTAAGGTTAACTTCTTCTATGGTGCTCGTTCGTTGAAGGAGGCCTTCTACCTCGACGACTACTACCAGATCGAGAAGGAGTTCCCCAACTTCAAGTTCCACCTCGCTCTTGACCGTCCCGATCCCGAGGCAGACAAGGCTGGCGTACCCTATGTTCCCGGCTTCGTTCACAATGTTCTCTACGAGACATACCTCAAGAACCACGACGAGCCCGAGGGTATCATCTACCTCATGTGCGGTCCTCCGATGATGGCACAGTCGGTAGTAAACCTCCTCGATAGCCTCGGAGTGCCGGCGGAGAATATCTTGTTTGATAACTTCGGCGCATAACTTGGCGTGATAAGGGCGCATCTGCGTCCTATCCCGAAAAGTAGAGTGCCGTGGGCTGTACGTTTTAGTACTATCCCGCGGTACTCTCTTTTGCGATAGAACACATCTGCAACCCTTCTCCCGCCAAGTGCTTGTTGTGATAAGGGGTCGATTGCGGCCCCTAACAAAAAATGCCACCAATGGGACGTACACCAAGTACTACCCATCGGTGGCATTTTTGCCGAGTGTAGCACTCGGCCCCTTCTGACGCCAAAATTTACTTCCGTCAATGGAACATTGTCCGTGACTTCGTTGTTGTCTTTGTCGTCTTTATTCTCTCTGCTCTCTCTTTACTTCAGCGGTGAGTCGGGCTCCTTGGCCATGACCGCGTAGAAGAGCTTATCGACCAGGCCCGGGCATATCTTCTTTAAGAGGTGTGTGCCACGGCCCTCCCACTCCATAAGGCATAGGCGCTTGCGGCGGCGTATGCCACGTGCTACGATGTGTGCCACCTGCTCGGGTGTCATCATCTTAGCCTCGTTGCGCGGTGTCTCGCCCTGCTGTGTGCCGTCGGCCGTGAGTGCCGAGAAGCGCACATTCGAGGCCGTGAAGCCCGGACAGGCCGTCATAACATGCAATCCCTTCTTGAGGTTCTCGGCACGTATCGTATCGAGGAAGCCCGTCATGGCGTACTTCGATGCCGAGTAACCTGTGCGACCGGGCAGACCATGGATGCCCGCAACCGACGATATGCCCACGAGCGAGCCTTGAGACTTCTGCAACCATGGCAGAGCATACTTCGTGCAGTTCACCGTGCCCCAGAAGTTGACATCCATCAACCTATGTAGCACCTTGAGGTCGCAGTCGTCGAACAATGCGCGCATCGAGAGGCCCGCATTGCAGATGAGCACATCAATACCGCCAAAGGCATCCACGGCAGTATCTATGAGTCTTTTGCAATCCTCCTCCTTGACAACATCCGTTGCGGCATACGCCACCTCGCCTCCCGCAGCCTTGATATCCTCGGCCACGCGCTTAAGCTCCTCCTCACGTCGGGCGCCCATAACAACCTTTGCGCCCATCTTGGCGTACTCGCGTGCCATAGCCTCGCCTATACCCGACGATGCTCCTGTCACCACGACAACCTTACCATTAAGAAAATGTCCCATATACTTATATGTATTTATATGTCTATAACTCTACCACCAAGCCATCGTACGCCAACATCACCCCCTCGGGTAGTCGCGCCTCGGCCTCGGCATGAAGCCCTATGCCGTGCGACATGTGCGTGAGGTAGGCGCGCGCGGGCTGCACGCGACGGATGACCTCGAGCGCCTCCGCTACCGAGAAGTGCGAGTCGTGTGGCTCCCAGCGTAGCGCGTTTACGACCAACACCCTGACACCCTTGAGTTTGGCCTCCTCTGCGGACTCTATGCGACTAAAGTCGGTGATGTAGGCTATGTCGCCTATGCGATAACCCACGGAGCGAAAGCGCGACGAGTGCTCACCCACGATGGGCACTATCTCCACGTTGCCGATACGGAAGGGCTGCTGCTCGTCGATGGTGTGTAACTCGATGACGGGCACACCGCGGTATTTGTTCTCTGCAAAGGCGTAGTCGTACTCGTGCATCACACGTCGTATGGTCGTGGCGTTGCCGTAGATGTGCATGGTGCGTATCGTGGGGTAGTCCACAAAGTTGAAGGCGCGCACATCGTCAATGCCGGCGGTGTGATCCTTGTGCTGGTGTGTGAGGAGTATGGCATCGAGGCGCGCCACACCCTCGCGTAACATCTGATAGCGGAAGTCGGGCCCTGCATCTACGACGATGCGCACGTCGCCCACCTCGACCATTGCCGAGGTGCGCAGTCGCCTGTCGCGCCTATCGTCCGAGCGACATACCGCGCACTTGCACCCTATGACGGGCACACCCTGCGATGTCCCAGTACCCAAAAATGTCAGCTTCATACGGCAAAGATAAGAAAAAAGAATCGTTCTACCACTACGTGATACCGAAAATAGGATTACTGCGTTGCTGTTGTAGAGCCGTCGTTACGACGGTAACATTCGCGAACGAGGTTTATGCCTATCTCTTGACAGTGGGAGAAGATGTCCGCTTCGATGAGGTTCAACTCTATGGGGTCACTGATGTTTAGGCGGCTTATATCATCGTGTATTCCCTGGCGTAGTGTCTCGAAGGTGTAGGGGTAGTAGAATCCCTCGACAACCTTTATATACTCGTCAGTGCTACAACTATTGTGTAGCGAGCGTATGCTGTCGCACTTTGTCGCTGTTAGCGTTGCCCATTTGTCGCGTATTTGTTCTACGGGGTCTGTCGTAGGTGCGGGCGGTGTATGAATGTTTTTGGATGGTATGCTCAGTGCGATGCCTATGGCGATGATTATTGCCGTAGCGGCGATGATGATGCCGTGGCGGTGTCGTCGTTTAGGTGTGTTTGTTGTGTCGTTACACTCCTCTCTTGGCTCTCCGCTTTTCTTCTCTACGAAGTCGCTCCATCCGGCATATCCGGTATATCGTGCCAATGCCGATAGTGTCGAGGGGCGTGGCGTTGTTGTGCGCTTGTCGTAGCCGTAGAGGCGTTTTAGTGTCGATACGCTTATATGCTCACCGACACTCTCGGTGATGCTTAGCGACAGGGCATCGTAGTCTGTGGGTGAGTCGAGGGTGCGACCAAACTGCGCCAGCACCTCGCTCTTGAGTTGCTCGATATGTATATCGTTGTGTTCCATTCCGAATGCAAAGTTAGCAAAAAATGGCTAAAAGCATATATCATACGACGGTATGAACCGCAATGCACCGTAATGAATTTGTTGTTTAGGACTGCGGCACATACTTTTGCAAAAAAAAACAGCCCCACTTGGTTGTGGTTTGCAGAATATTTCTTACTTTTGTGATAGCGTATGTATATGCGCTGACATATTAGTAGATATTTTGAGGTCTTTATAACGACAAAACCGCCAATTTTGTTCGAGTGGCTTGCTACTTGAAATGTACCAAAGACCAATAAACTTGTTTCTGCACACCTTTCGGGGTGCGGGCTGTTGTTTATTCTATGGTACATTGGGTGCTTGGCGGTGCCTGTCGTTAGTAGGATAATCATAGGTCTGCACCTATTTGTTTTTTATATTTATACGTTATGAAGAATATTTTAACATGGTTGATTGCGGCACTGGTATGTGTCGGAGCACGCTACTTTATTAAGTACGTGGTGCTTAAGCCGAGTAAGGATGATGTTGTGGCATCGTATGTCGATGGTAGGGTGGCATCTGTCGCCGGACAGAGGGGTACGCGCCTCTATCGCGAGTTTGAGCCCAAGATGGATGCATTGATCGAAGGGTTTGCTGAGGATGATTTAGATTCAGCCATTCCCTTTGCCGAGTGGTACAATTCTCTTTCGGAGAGGGAGCAATCGCAGGTGCGTGATTGGGCGGAGAATCTATATGAGTACTCGTTTTAATACTATTCCGAATAACCTAAAATTGTAGATACAATGGAGACAATCATAAATGATAATAATAATTCTGTGGAGCGCAATCATCGTCTTCCCTCGCGCCTGGCCCTTATCGTTTCGGCACTTGCTATGGCTGTTGTGATGCTTATCAACATTGGCATTACGGCAATGGATGACAGCAATTTAGTTGTGTTATGTGCTCTTTATATCATAGCCCTTGGATGTGGGGCTCTATCCTTCTCGGTGCTTGCGCGCTGGTTCAACTTCCGTTCCGACTCAGATGCCGGCCTTGGTCTGGGGGTTATCCTCTCGACTATGGCATTAGAGATTGGTGCTGCTATAGGTTTTGTTGTTGCTATGAGTGGTGTCGAGGAGGCTGAGACATTGGTAGACCTCATAGATCTTGCACTATATTTGGCCGAGTCGGTATCGTTCTGTAATGGAATAGTTATTATTTGTGGCATGGCGCAGATCTTTGGAGTATTAATGATAGCGCGTGCGCTATGGCAGCTGTATAAGAGTCGTGCACACGTTGGCTATATGCTTCTATCTATCCTTGCATACGTCGTATCGGCTGTGACACTCATATTTGTTTTTCTCTGCTTCATAAGTGTCCACTAAAAAATCGAAATAGTTCTTTGAAATGATTGATATTTAATTTGTTATGCAAGTTTTGTGAGCGAACGGATTTGAATTTACTTTTGCAGTCTAAATCAGACAGTTATGCTTAAAGACAAATACGTT
>JAFTNV010000043.1 GCA_017451685.1 Alistipes sp. | reverse complement strand
TATATGACTGCAAATTTATAATTTCAAATCGTTGCGCCCGAAAAATCTCTGCAACTAACTATATTTCAATAATTTCAAAGAACTTTCCCCAATTTTAATGGGACAGTAGTGATTTGGCTTATTCGCAAGTGTTAGACCTTTTTTGTCCGCGACTTCGTACTGGTCCTAACGGTCCTACTGGTCCTACTGGTCCTACTGGTCCTACTGGTCCTACTGGTCCTAACGGTCATTTTTTAAGGACCCTTGAGACCTTTAAGACCCTTGGGAGCTCTCTGCCACTTCCGCGACTTCGTACTGGTCCTAACGGTCATTTTTTAAGACCCTTGGGACCTTTAAGACCCTTGCGAGCTCTCTGCCACTATCAGTGGTGATTTTTGGTAATTCTACTTTTTTTTGGGGGGGGTAAAAGATACGAGGGTGTAACCATACGGTTAGCACCCTCGTAGAATATTCAATTGGGAATTTATTTAGTACCCCATGTACCACCTGTATAGCCACTGGCAGTCCCAATTTCCTGTGACCACACACCACTTGCCATTGTGTAGAAATTCTTGCCACTGGGAACAGTGATGTTACCAATTCTATCCCAACAAGTCCAGTTATTATATACGAAACCAGATGGGTCTTTTCTTAAGAAGATAACATATGTAGGAGTCCACTCGCCAAGGTTACACTCATAAATTCCATCTTTGTCAGTATCTGTCAACTCAGCCCACTTATTTCCTGCACTATTCCAGAAATAACCTGAGAATTTAGCGCTGCTCTGAGTCCAGTTTGAGTTCGGCTTGAAATAATAAATATTACCAGTCACAGGAGCAGGGCCATTCGCTGTCTGCTCAACGGCAGTCGTATAGTCAGCACCAGCTGCAACCACATAGATAATAGTATCTACCTCGTTGAAATAGATGTCGTATGTACCTGTCTCAGTAACCACAATCTCTCCACCGTTATAGGTAGCTGTCATATAGTGACCAGGAAGCATATAGCCATAACCAGCACCGTAGTTAGTATCCCACGACGTAGCATCTTTAATCTTAAACTGGCTTGAATAGGCTGTAAGCGCAATGCCCTGTGCAACAGACATAGTTTCATTGATGCGTGTCATAGCCGTATCCCCCCATGTATTAAATGTGCCTGAAACAGACCACTCAATACGTACATACTCGCGCCACTCACCATCGGCTGCACCCCATCCTGTAATGTAGTAGTGGTCCTTATTATCAGTAGGCAAAGTCAAATCACCAGTCTTGTTCCACTCCTTGTTATCTGTGGGGCTCAAACGCTTGAAGATAAGGCCCTCGGCGTTTTCATAAATTTCTGCCATGTAAACACCATTCTTCGTCTCATCCTTTGTCATTACTACCTCGTCATTAAAGGCACCGTTCCAGTAGTATACAGAGAATTTTGGACCATCACTTGCCCATACACCAGGAATAAGATAAACTGTGGTTTTAGGTGTTAAATCTCCCAATTTATAAATTTTACCGGCCACGGGAGCGAAGTTGTCCTTAGACTTGCAAGTTACGCCATCGAGGGTGTATGCCAAGGTATTAACACCTTCGGGCATGAATGCAACATATACATCAGTACCTGTCTGAGTTGATACAGACTCACCATTCAAAGATACAACCAACGCACTATTGCCGTTGTATGTATATTTCAAGAACGCGCTCTTAATATTGAAGTTAAGAGTGCCATCCTGAGTTAGAGTGCCCTTAGCCTCAAGGACAGCACCGGCAACGCCTGCGGTTGAGTCAACCTTACCGTCGCCATTCTTTGAATAAGTGGCAGTAACCTCTGTGTTTAACAAGCTCTTAACACCATCAGCAGTACAGCTGAACTTGCTTCCGTCATAAGTAAATGTATAATCGCCAATAACAACCTTGTCACCATTAACCCAAGTGGTCTGCAAACCATCAAGGCCGGTACGTGTATTGTCGATAGTAGCAATAAATGAAACTGTCTCGCCCTTCTGAACGGGTGCAGCCTCATCAACTGAATCTGAATTACAAGCAGCAAAGCCTACCAAAGCAACAGCTGCAAACACGAATGAATAAAACTTCTTCATTTTTTCCTCCTTTTTAATGTTCAACAATCTGTTACCAAACGTCCTCCTCTGTGTAAACTGCATCGGTAAGACCAAAGCCAGAAGCATCAACCTGCGACACCTCAAAACCGCGCTCTACGGCAATCTCTACAACCTCAAAATCGGGGGTGAGATAGTTGTTGTTTTTCATTGTAGTAATTTTTAGTTGTTATTTAGTTAATATTGTTTTCTTTGCACTTCAAATCAGCGATTTGCATCGCCTTGTCGGCCGTAGCGGGCACAACCCGCACGCCATGGTGTGTATCTACACAACTCCCATCATGCAAAGTTAAGAATAATAATTATATATAGGTATTATTATGGTGTGTTTTTTGACGAATGGGCGAAATTTATGGATGAATGGTGCATTTCATGGTTTGTTATGATAAGCCCCATAAAATGTAGTTAGGGAGTTTGGCGACCAAACTCCCTAATCAAAAATTACTCACTACTCACTACTCACTGCTCATTAGTTTCACTCTCGTCCGTAACCTCAGCGCGCTTAAACTCGAAGGGTATAGCCTCGTCGAGGGCTGCAACCTCCTCGGGGGTGAGCATATCCACGGGGCGGTTGAACATCTTCTCGGCAACATCGTTGCGGTACATGGCGAAGCCCGCCTCGACCTCCTTGATAAGGCTCTCGCGCGTATCCGTAGAGAGCTTATCCACAGAGATGAAGTCGGCAGCGTCGAGCTTCTCGCCCTCGGCAACCTCAACCATATCGTGGTTAGAGAGAAGCACGCCCTCGATGACACGTGCCAAAGAGCCCTCCTGCTCGGGGGTGTCGCCCGCCTCGTCCGTGAAGACCCTATCGCCAACCTTCACCTGGTTCTCACCGACAATCTCGATGACAACGGGTGACTGCGTGGTATATCTATCGGCGCCACCCTCGAAGGTCGTGGGCGTGCCAAACGTGAAGGCGTAAAGCATAAACAGCAAGTGTGCTGCGATACCCGCAACAAGGCCTCCGACGGTGTGCGCGAGGATAGCCTTAGAGGTGAGCTTACGGTAGCCCAGGGCATCGAGCATGGCGGTATGTGTGCTCAGGTAGCCGCTCCAGCACATGCCGATAGCCGTAAACACGGCGATGGCGTTGCCGTCGATGATGCCCTGTGCCGAGAACTCGGGAACAAGGCTCAATGCAGCACCCACAGCACCCAGCGACGTGATGGGGAAGGCCATCAGTGCGGGGTCGGTGAAGCCGAAGAGCCACTCGAAGACGATGTTTATATGGCCGAAGAACCAGGGCAGGAACGCCACACCCTCGTATGCCGCACCATCGTACGTGCCATTATCGCCGGGGCCAAACGTGAGGATCATGACGAGCGTAGAGATAATCAATACGCCCGGGATGATCGAGATACCCACATCGACACCCGTCTTGCCACCGTCGAGCAACGAGTTAAGGATGCGCGTGAACAACGACGTCTCCTTAACCTCCTCGTCGGCCTTCATGTCGGCCTCGTCGATGACGGCAGCCATCTCCTCCTTGAAGTTGGGGTACTGCTTAACAACGAAGCGCTGCATGAGGCGCGTAGATACGATACAGCCGATAAAGGCACCAAGGAGGCCCAAGAAGGGCTCGACGAAGTAACCCTGAGAGATCATAAAGACGATGACCAAGAGGCCCATGCCGAAGGCTGTGCCGAAGTTCGTCAGCGAGATAAGCTGGAACTTCCTAAAGTACGAGCTAAAGCGCTTATCCTTAGCAAGCGAGATAATCGCGGGGTTGTCCGACAGGAAGGTCATGACAGCACCCAACGATGCCACGCCCGGGAGGTTGAACAGCGGCTTCATCAGCGGGCGCAGGATGCGCTCCAGGAGGCTCACGACGCCAAACTCCACGAAGATGCGGCCAAGGGCGCCCGTGATGACGCAGATGGCCATGAGGTAAAAGACGGTGTTGAGCAACAGGTCGTGTGCCGTCTTCATGATGGTGTTAAGCATGTTCGGAAGACCCATGACCGAGCCTACAGAGCCGAAGATGCCTACGACGATAATGAGGCAGAAGATACCTACAAGGTACTTGCGGATGCCCCTCTCTTTATTCTCCATACGTTATATTTGTGTTTTAGGTTATTAAACTATAGCTTCTGGGCGCGCTTGGCCTGCACCTTATCAATGACGGTGGTGATGCCCTTGATGACATCAATCTTCCACGTGAGACCCACGGTGAGGAACGAGCCCTTGCCGAGGGCTGTGCCGCCGGGGTTGGTGTTGTCGCCAAAGTTATAGGCGTAGGCGGCATGCAGGCGCACATCGTGGTTGCCACGGCCACCGAGGGGGTAGTACTCGACGCCACCACCCACGCGCGTAATCTCTGTGCCGGGGATGAGACCCGAGGCGGCGATAGAGCTCTTGCCAATTTTGTCGTACGTGGCCTTGACAAAGAGGTTCACGCGATTGACGACGAGGTACGAGAACTCGCCCATGATAGAGAAGTTGTCGAAGAGCAGATCCTTAGCCTTCGGGCCGCGGTTCATAAGGTCGAGCTGAAGCTTGGCATCGCCAAACTTAAACTGGTTGCCCAGGGCGATATACTTGTCGAACTTACCCGCAGCATACTGCATGAGGTTGAACGACCATAGCGCCGTGTAGCAGCCGTGCGTACCCGTCCAGTGGAGGTTGAAGGCGAAGTAGTTGTTCGTGGGGCGGTCGTAGGGGCTCTGGCACGCCTGGAAGAGGATGGTGTCGTTGCCCTCGTTTGTCGTGTAGGCTACGCTTCCGCCAAGCTGATAGCACGACACGTTGTTCCAGAACTCCGAGCAGAAGTATAGGTCGATGGGCGCACGGTCGTACTCCCAGCCACCAATCATCAGCACCTGCTTACCGCCCGAGATAGCCCAGTTGGCCGTAGGCTTATAGGTGAGCGTGAGCCAGTCGGTGTTGTGCGCAAAGCTGCTCAGCGAGTTCACGCGGTTGAAGCGCTGGCGCCACGAGTAGGTAAACTTATCGGAGATGCGACCATCCATGCGGAGGTTGAAGTAGCGGGCCTCGAAGCCTGAGACGTCGGGACGGGGCTCGCCCGCAAGTGCCTGAGAGAGATAGTCGAAGCGCAGCTCGACGCCGAGCTTGAAGATGTCGTTGATGTCGCGACTATCATCTTGAGCCTTAGCTACATGTGTGCACAATGCCATGGCAGCAAGGCATAAAATAGTGGTAAAGGTTTTCTTCATATAGTAAAATTTAGATTATGCTACGCCTAAATTAACATACAAAGGTAACAAAACAAATCAAAAAGCAAAATCTTATGACACAAAAAAATAGGCTGCACACGCCATTATTAGCCATATAGGGTCATAATTCAAAAAAATGAGGGTTTATTATTGCGCATTGCAAAATTTTAATTATCTTTGCACCGCAAAACTCGGAAGTACGAGGTAAAGTGCAGGGCCCATAGCTCAGTTGGTTAGAGCAGCGGACTCATAATCCGAAGGTCGGGGGATCATGCCCCTCTGGGCCCACAAAAAGAGAGAGCTTGTCAACAGACAGGCTCTCTTTTTGTGTCATTACCACCCCCTTGTGGGATAGGGTGGGGCGAGTGTTTGTCTACATCTCGCGAAGCTCCAAGACACCGCTATAGCGCAGGGCGATGGTGTCGCCCGTAGACATGGTATAGTCGGCCGTAATCTTATGCACGATCTCTCCCGTGGTCTCATCGCGTGTGGCGACAACCTCGGCATAACCCTCCGTAATGTAGATAAAGTCGCTCCAGCCCGAAAGCAGGATGTAGGTGTACTTCTTGAGGCTTGTCATCGACGAGCCATCGCCCAGAGGATAGGTGCCCGTGGGAAGGTACTCGCCACCAAGGGGTGAGTAGAAGTCGATGTAGAGCGCATGACCCGTAGTGTTGTCGAGGAACTCGACATAGTCGTTACGCAGGTCGCCATCAACTACTCGCAAGATGCCTAAGAGATTATCCTTGAAGACATACGTAGCATCGAGAACCTCGTCGTTGCCACCATCGTTCGTGCCACCATCGTTCGTGCCACCATCATCCGTGCCACCATCGTTCGTGCCACCATCATCCGTGCCACCATCGTTCGTGCCACCGTTGTTGTTGCCATCATCAGTGCCACCATCATCAGTGCCACCGTCATCAGTGCCACCGTCATCAGTGCCACTGTCATCAGTGCCACCGTCATCAGTGCCACCGTCATCAGTGCCACCATCATCCGTGCCACCATCATCCGTGCCATCGTTGTTGTTGCCATCATCAGTGCCACCGTTGTTGTTGCCACCGTCATCCGTGCCATCGTTGTTGTTGTCACCGATGTCCTCGTTGGGCTTACCCATATCGTCATCGGGAGTGCCGTCTACATTCTCGTTGGGGAGCTTGCCGGGCCGCTCGTTATTTACACCCGAGTTCGTGCCGTCGTTGTCGCCCTCGCATGCCACGAAGGTGAACGCCAGCATAAGCATAGTGAAAAATTTTACAAGTTGCATAATTGTCAGAATGTTAGTCGTTTCTACTCTTTGTTTGCTTCCTCCTCCTCGCTCTTCGATGCGCGTAGTGCCTCGCGGAGCTTCGCGGGGAAGTTACTCTTGATGTCGCGCTCCATAGAGCGTATCATGCTGCATATAGCGCGTGCCGACGAGCTGCCATGGCCAATCATCACGGGGGCATTCACACCCATGACCTGAAGGCCGCCCACGCTCTCGGCATTCATCGCATCCCAGAAGTCCTGCTGCCAATAGAGCTTGGGCACGAGGTGACCAAGCACGGGGCGCAGCATCTTTCTGAGGCTCGGTATGCCACCACCGAGGCGGTGGTTTATGCGGTAGAGAGCCTCGGCCATCTTCAGCAGACTGTTACCCACGAAGGCGTCGGCAACGACAACATCGCCAATCTTGCCGGTGAAGATATACGATGCCTCGACATTACCCACGAAGTTATAGCGGCCGTCGGCCTTCATGAGGTCGTACGTAGCCTTGGCCTGGGCGTTGCCCTTGCCCTCCTCCTCGCCGATGTTGAGAAGCGCCACACGCGGGTTATCCATCTTGAGTGCCGACTTAGCGTATATCGAGCCGAGGAGTCCATATTGGGCCAGCACCTCGGGCTTGGCATCGACATTAAGACCCACATCCATAAGCACGCCACGACGTATGCCGTGTTCCGGCGAAATGGTGGGTATGAGCGTGGCGAGCACGGGGCGTATGACACCCTCGATAGGCTTGATTACCTGCATCGAGCCCACCATCATGGCGCCCGTAGAGCCGGCACTTGCGAAGCCGTCAATCTTACCCTCCGAGAGGTCGCGGAAGCCTACCGTGATGCTCGAGTCGCGCTTCGAGACGAAGGCCTTGGCGGGGTGGTCACCCATCTCGATGACCTCCGTTGTTGCCACAATGTCGAAGTGCTCCTCGGGGCAGTTATGCTTCTTGAGGAGCTCGACGATGCGCTCCTTGTCGCCGTAGAGCACGATGCGGCTATCCTTATCCAAATATTTGAGCGACATCACAGCTCCCTCAATGGCTACCTCGGGGGCGAAGTCGCCACCCATAGCATCGATACCGATTTTTATCATAGGGATGTTGATTTATGTTAGCAAATGTGGTGTTCTGAGTCTTTGAATTAAAAAAAGAAAAGCACTACCGTCGTGCGGTGTGCTCTTCTTCTCTTTTGTGAAGACTACTCAGCTGCCTTCTTCTCGATAGCGAGCTTACCGCGGTAGAAGCCGCACTCGGGGCATACGCGGTGGTAGAGTACTGCTGAACCGCAGTTTGAGCAGGTTACTACAGTGGGAACTACTGCCTTGTAGTGAGTTCTTCTCTTGTCTCGACGTGTAGAAGAGACTTTGTGTTTAGGATGTGCCATACTACAATATAATTTTTAAGTTTTTATGTTTCTTTTTCAGCATCGTCGCGTGCCTGACGGATAGACCCGCAGCGTTGCCTTATTCTCTATTTGTTACCCTCTAATTTGCGCTTCAATGCCTCGAGGACACCCTTGTTGTAGTCGTCCAAGCCCTGCACGTCGCTCTCCTCCACTTCGGCCTCCATGCGCTCCATATCCTCCTCTGTGGCCTCGCTGAACGATGCGAGCATCGCAGGGTTGCAGCCACCCTCCTCGTGTACGCGACGGTAGGGTAGCGAGAGCACGATGCTCTCGTAGATGTACTGCGTGAGGTCTAAGTAATCCTCCGCGGGCGACATCCACAGCACCTCGCCATCGTAGTCGTCAATCTCGTCGGAGAACTTAACCACAAGGTCGCCCTCGTAATCCACCGCTATGGGGCAGTCCTCCAAGCAGCGGTCGCACTCGCAGATAACCTCACCATCAATGGCGATGTTAAGCTCCAACATCGTCTCGCTGCGCTTGAGCACTACGTGTGCATTACAACGGCCACTCTTGATTTCCACGCGGTCGTACGCCTCGAACAGCGCGTCATCCACCTGAAAATCATACTCATAGCCGCCACTCTTTAGCCCTTTATAGGCTATCGTGTATAATGCATTTTGCTCCATTTCAGCACAATTAGTCTGCAAATTTACGACAAAAAACTAAAATCTGCAAATTATTACTATTTTTGTAGCAGAAAAAGATTTAATTTTGTTTGGCAATGGCTGGGTTTACTATTAAAATAGATTGCAACGATGATGCCTTTTGGCGCTATAACTATGTCGTTATGTGCAGCGTGAGACGTGGTGGCGAGGAGGTGGAGTTCCTCAAGCACCGCAGCGAGATTGCGCCCGTGGGTGCGGAGCTGTGCGAGAAGCCTAAGGGCTACAGCGCTGAGCGTGGCGTGGTGCTGCGGAGTGGCGATGCCGACGAGCTTACCTTATATATATATGTAATACCGCACACGCTCCCGCGCGAGAACTCTACGCGCGACATCGCGCCACTAAACATGTCGCTCATCGTCGACCACGGCACAAAGAGCATCCTCAAGCGCTGGGTGGAGATAAACCCATGGTCGGGTGAGAACATAGAACTCAACCTTAAGGGCTAAATAATTAGTAATTGTTAATTACTACTGATGCGATAATACTTGATTTTCTGGTGCAATGCACCTTCACCCCAATAATATAGTAACACTTATCAAGCGAGCTTGAAGTGCTACTATATTATTGTGATGCTACCACGGTAGCAGAAAATCAAGATATATAA
>JAFTNV010000042.1 GCA_017451685.1 Alistipes sp. | reverse complement strand
CCTCGGGGATAGGTGCAGACTCGTGGTTAGCACCCTTCTTCACGCAGCACATCTGCTGCACTTCGTGTGAGTAAATCATAGTCTTTGTTACTTTTTAGTTATTGTGTATTAGTCTTATTTTTGCCTTTAGCACAAATCGTGACAAAGGTACGAAACTAATTCGGATTTAGCAAATTTTTCAAAAAATTAAAAAACAAGCAGAGGGCAACCGATGATGTGTCCGGTTGCCCTCTGTGTACGTTGCCGCGTTTGTTGCCAACTAAAATGCCACCTTAAGGCCGAGCTGCATGTGCCAGCGCGAGGCGATGTCGTTGGTGGTGTACTCCGCGCCATTAAACTTGTATACAGGGCGGTAGCCTCCGTCAACTTCCTTGAGCTCGGTGATTGTCACGGGCGACAGCGCCCAGTTCGATGTGCGATGCACAAGACCCCACGAGCGCGATATGAGGTTCGAGAGGTTGAGTATGTCGAGCGACAGCTCTATATGTCGGCTGCTATGCTTCGAGAAGTAGAACGACTGCGCCACGTGTAGGTCTAAGCGGTGCACGAAGGGCAGCGAGTGCGAGTTACGCTCGGCAAATGCGCCACGATGTGTGCTGAGGTACTTGTCCGCCTTGATGTAGTCGTTGAATGCGGCTGCCGATGTGTCGTCGGCCCATAGCATCGTTGCCATCTCAGCCTCCGTGGGGATGTAAATCAGCGAGTTGCCGCGATACGTGTCGCCATTGGCATCCACCTTGCCGCGGGCATACGTGAGCGAGTAGTGCTCGCCCGAGTAGCCGTTGTATAGTAGCATTACGTTTGTGCCAAAGAGACCATAGCGACGCGAATATGAGAGTGATGCCACGACCTTATGCGGGAACTCGTATATCGAGCTGCTGAGTGCCGGAGAGTTGCTATCTACGGCATACGTGCGTCCCCAGTTTGTCGATGACTGTGCCGAGAAGCCATCGTTTATGCTGCGTGACTCGGAGTAGGTATATGCTGCCATCGCCTTAAGGCCCGTGAGTGCTCCTAAAAAACTATATTCCACGCGTGCCGTAGCGCTCCATGAGTAGCCCTTTGCGGTGTTGCTGAGACGATATACTGCCGAGTAATCCTTCGTCGTTGAGTTGTAGTATGTGGCCGAGGCATTGCTCCCTTCACCACCTACATATAGCCTCTCGCCGTGATCCTCGGCAACGAGATTTTCGATATATATGTTGTTTATGCCCTTGGTGTAGTCGGCATCAAGACCGATAACCAACGGGTAGAGGTCGAACTTGGCACCCATGGCCGCGCGGAATACCTGTGGGTAGCGGAAGTCGGTCGTTACCAAGTCGATAGATGGGTTACTCTTGATGCCTACGCTCTCGGGATTTAGGCTAAACGATGGTGTCTCCTCGGGGTTTGTTACGGTAACGCCCACCGAGCGCATGCCGGTATTCTGGTAGCAGTTCGAGAGCCACACGAAGGGTATGCTTCCGGTGTAGATGCCGGCGCTACCGCGTAGCGTGATGATGCCACGCTGCCACTCGATGCCTACGCGCGGTGAGAGGAGTATCTGCGCACGAGGAACGTCACCTGTGAGCGTGCCAAATTTGGCGAAATAACCACTATTGAACTCGTCGTTTGCTACGGGCGTATCGAAGAGCACGGGGATATCCATGCGTAGGCCGTATGTCAGGCGTAGCTCGCGGTTTAGAGCCACCTCGTCCTGTGCGTAGAGGGCGAAGCGTCCCGTGGTCATCGGTGGGTTCTTCTCGCCCGTGGCGAAGTAGCCGTAGGCATACTGCGTAGCGCGGTCGGCGAGGAAGTCGTCCATCGAGGCATAGGTGTACGTGCCGCGGGCGTTGGCCATGTATAGGTTGTCGGCACGGTATATCTCGTTCGATGTGCCCACGGTGATGTTATGCTTGCCGCGGTTGATGGTCACATCGTCGCCAAAGATAAAGACATCCTGATAGAGCATATTACGCCCCGAGTAGGGGTTTGTACCTATCGTTGCGCTTCCCGTGCCACGCTCACCAAGGCCGTTGATGATTACGGCAGGGAGGCTCTCCTCCGTGGTGCGACCATCCTGAAGGCGTGTGTAACCTACACGCAACGAGTTGGTTATATGGTCATTATCTCGGTATGGCCACGATGAGTTGAGCTCCGCAACGACTGAGTGTGTGCGGTTGATGTTGGTATACTCCGCGCCCGTGAAGTAGAAGGACTGAGCGGAGTTAGATACCGCATCGGCATCGGCATGGAGCATATTGTAGCGCAACGAGAGGTGGTGGTTGTTACTGATGTTCCAATCGATGCGCGCCACGGCCGAGCCGGTAAGCTCCAATACATCGTTCTCGCCATAGCCGCCGCCATCATAGCCCGTAAGCTCCTCATAGCGCTTAGATATGGTCTTGGCCTCCTCGAGTGTGAGGGCCGACACGCCACTACCCGGGTAGTTGGTCGAGGGGGTCATATTGCGGTTGAACTCGCCCGCAGCAAAGAAGAAGAGCTTATCCTTGATGATGGGGCCACCGAGGGTAACACCCACGATATTAGTCATCTGCGTAGATAGAGGCTTGCGCTCGGCAATATCCTTGCCCGGCGTTGTGCCCCAGAACTCCTGATTGTTGAAGTAGGTGTATGCCGAGCCGCGAAACTCGTTGCTGCCGGAGCGTGTGATGGCATTTATGGCACCTCCCGTGAAGCCGCTCTCGCGCACATCGACCGTAGATGTAGAGAGCGATACGGCCTCAAGAGCATCTATCGGAATAGGGTTGGCGCGTGTGAGCGAGCCGGTCATGCCCGTCGTGCCCAAGCCGTAGATGTCGGCCGACGACGTGCCGTCGATGGTGAAGGCGTTGTAGCGTGGGCTCTGACCCGCCAGAACGATGCCACCCGACGAGGGGCTCACGGCCGACGACATAAGGTGTGTGAGGTCAAATATTGCGCGGTCGATAGAGGGTATCGTCTCAATCTCCACGCGGCTGAACAAATTACCGCCTGCGGGGTGCTGCTGGTCGGCAACGACGACGACATCCTCCACCTCGATGGGCGACTCCTCGAGTGTCACATCGTAGGTGTGCTCGTTGCTAAGTGCAAGTTGCACATCCTTGATAACTAAGGTTTTATAGCCGATAAAATGAAATGTTATCTCGTATGGGCCACCCACGCGCATGCCACTAATGGAGTAGTAGCCTTCGCTGTTAGCCGTAGTGCCGTAATGTGTACCCGAGGGGGTGTGCAGTGCTACGACGGTAGCACCAGGAAGAGGGTTGTCGTTGGCGGTCACATAACCACGAATAGTTGCAGTAGTAACCTGTGCTGTCGACACTGCCACGACAAGGAGCAGTGCGACGGTCAAAAGCAGTCGCTTCATTCTAAAGGGATTTAGGGACACTATTTATGTGTCAGGTTAATGAAAATATTGCCAATTTGCAGCACCAATACCTGCAAATTGCGTCGCAAATATATATAAAATTTTTTATGCAACAAATATTTTTATTTCATATTTTTTTATTCTCGCCACATGCCCTTTTTTGACAATCTTCTTAATGCCGCAGAATTGAAATTTATGCATACAGCATAATTATGTGCAAATGGGCGACGTCGCGGCTTGTTTGTTTATTAAATCTGCCATTTGGTTGATGTCCCCAAGATGAAACAAACGGGCTTATCTCCGCAAGATACATGCCTTAATCGCCTTTTTGGGGGTGATTATCGAAAAAAAAGATAACATATTTTTGCTATTTCAATTAATTGGTTTATCTTTGTGCATTAACTTTACGTATAAAGTGCGGGCTACTACGGATTGAGATGTAAACTATAAGTTTAAGAGTGACGAAAAAGGGTGTTAAAGAGGTGGCCCGGCAGTGAGAAAAGGGTTGATTGATGGATGGGGGATTGATAGCGAGAAACAAACTGATAGAGTAGTGAAATAACAGAACGGATAAAACGAAAAGGGCCTCAATGAGGGGGTAACAGAGAAGAGACTTAAAACGAAATAAACGCTTAAAACGAAAAACAATTGGAGAAGAGCCCCGGCGATGGGGCGAATGGAGAAGGAACCTAAAACGAAAGGAACAGAAAAAACTTTATAACTTTACAAAATTTATTAAAACTAATGCTTATGGTTAGAAAAGTTGTACTATCAATGGTTGCAACTCTGGTCTTGGGATGCTTCGGAGCATTCGCGCAAGGTCAGCGTGTTACCGGTACAGTGACCGATGAGACCGGTACGCCGGTCATCGGAGCAGCGGTTGTAGTCGAGGGAACATCTCGCGGTACTACTACCGACGTAGCCGGTTGTTATGAGATTGCGGCTCCATCTGACGCAAACTTGGTATTCTCGTACCTCGGTTTGCAGACTCAGACGGTGGCTGTTGCAGGCCGTTCGAAGGTAGATGTAGTCCTCGCTGCCGACTCAGAGCAGATCGAGGAGGTCATCGTACAGGCGTTCGGTACTGCTAAGAAGGAGGCCTTCACCGGTTCGGCTAAGGTCATCAAGTCGGAGGACCTCTTGAAGACACAGTCTTCATCGGCTGCCAGCGCCCTCGTGGGTAAGGTTGCGGGTCTTCAGACATCTTCGAGCTCAGGTTCACTCGGCTCGGAGCCCTCAATCCGTATCCGTGGTTTCGGTTCTATCAACGCAAATCAGGCCCCCTTGTGGGTTGTCGACGGTGTGCCTTATGAGGGCGACCTTAATAACCTTAACATGGCCGATATCGAGTCGATGACCGTATTGAAGGATGCTGCATCTAACGCTCTCTACGGTGCGCGTGGTGCTAACGGTGTGATCATGGTGACAACGAAGCGCGCTAAGGCAGGTGATGCTCGCGTGACATTCGATGCTAAGTGGGGTGTCAATACACGCGCGCGTATATTATATGATTATACTCGCGACCCGGGTCAGTACTACGAGATGCACTACAAGGCGTTGTATAACTACTACCTCGACCAGGGTAACGACTCATCGTCAGCTTACCAGAAGGCTGTAAACAACCTTACATCGAACAACATCGGTGGCTTGGGTTACAATGTATACGATGTTCCTGCAGGTCAGAACCTTATCGGTACTAACGGCCGCTTGAACCCCAATGCTAAGCTCGGTAAGAAGGTTACGAACGAGAAGACCGGCGAGGAGTACTACCTCACTCCCGATGACTGGATGGACGAGTTGTACGACCCCTCATTCCGTCAGGAGTATAACATCAGCATCGCTGGTGCCTCGGAGAAGTCAAGCGTATTCGCATCGTTTGGTTACTTGAACAACAACGGTATCACCGACGGTTCGGACATGCAGCGTTGGACTGCACGTCTGCGTGCTGACTACCAGGCAAAGAAGTGGTTGAAGATCGGTGCTAACATGAACTACACCAACTTCAACTGGAATGGTGCCTCTTCAGCTAACGAGGGTGATGGCACTACGGCCGACGTATTCTCGGCAGCTGCTAACATGGCTCCTATCTATCCCGTATACGTACGTGATGGTCAGGGTAACATCGTTAAGGATAAGTATGGCTGGCCCTTGTACGATACCGGTGACGGTCGTGACAACGGCGTGATGCGTCCTAACGGTCAGCAGTCTAACCCCTTGCAGCTTATCTGGTTGAACGAGTCTAACTCTGAGGGTAACGCCTTCGGTGTTAACGGTTTCGCAGACTTCATCATCATCCCAGGCTTGAAGCTTACGCTCAACGGCTCGGTGACAATCGACGAGACACGTTCTACATCAATGAGCAACCCCTACTACGGTCAGTTCGTAACCAACGGTGGTGTTGTAAGTAAGTCACACGGCCGTTCATACTCGCACAACTTGCAGCAGCTCTTGAACTACAACACTACATTCGGTATGGATGACGAGCACAGCCTCGACCTCTTGCTTGGTCACGAGACTTACTCATGGCGTTCATACAGCTTGGGTGCTGCGAAGTCTAACATCTTCGATACGGACAACAACGAGCTTGCTGGTGCTATGGTTGATATGAGCTCTGCATCATCATCACGTGGTGAGTACATCAACGAGGGTTACTTCTTCCGTGCACAGTATAACTATGGTGAGCGTATCTTCGCTTCGGCATCGTTCCGTCGCGATGCATCTACCAACTTCCACCCTGATCACCGTTGGGGTAACTTCTGGTCAGTAGGTGCTGCGTGGATCATCAACCGCGAGAACTGGTTCTACGCTCCCGTATTCAGCATGTTGAAGCTTAAGGCTTCTATTGGTTCGCAGGGTAACGACGGTATCGGTTCATACCGCTACACCGACCTCTACAACGTATCTAACGACGGTGCTGGTGGTATCTCTATCGCCTTTGCTCAGAAGGGTAATCCTGACATCACATGGGAGACCAACACCAACCTTAACGTCGGCGTTGAGTTCGGCTTGTGGCAGGATCGCTTGACCGGTAGCATCGACTTCTTCAACCGTAAGACTACCGACATGTTGTTCTCAGTACCTGTGGCTCCCTCAATGGGTTACTCGTCATACTATGACAATATCGGTGATATGGTTAACCGTGGTATCGAGATCGAGTTGAGCGCCGACCTTATCCGTACACGCAACGTGACATGGACATTTGGTCTTAACATGACGCACGTGCGTAATAAGGTACTTATGTTGCCCGACTCGCGTAAGGATCAGGACTTCAATGGTGATGGCGTAAACGATGGCTTCATCAGCGGCTCACAGATTGTTGCCGAGGGTTATCCTATGTATACATGGTTCTTGCCCGAGTACCGCGGTGTAAGCAGCACGGGTGAGGCTCAGTGGTACTACAAATATGAGAAGACTGATGCTGAGGGTAATCCTACCGGCGAGTTCGAGGAGGGTGTATCTTCAACATATCAGTACGCATCGCTCCAGTCATCACGTAAGCTCAAGGGCAGCGCAACGCCTGACCTCTATGGTGGTTTCAACACTACGTTGTTTGCTTACGGCTTCGACTTCTCTATCGCATTTGACTACCAGATTGGTGGTTTGGCATACGACTCAGGTTACGCAAGCTACATGTCATCGCCCAGCGGTACATCTGTTGGTAACAACTACCACGTAGACTTGTTGAAGGCATGGACTAAGGGCGTGAATGAGGATTCGCAGATTCCTCGTTTCCAGTACGACGATGTTTACTCTTCGGCGACATCTGACCGCTTCCTTACCGATGCTTCGTACTTGAATATCTCTAACATCAACTTGGGTTATACCTTCCCTGCAAAGTGGTGGAATGGCAAGATCAACAACCTGCGTGTGTACGTAGCTTGTGACAACGTATTCTACTGGTCAAGACGTAAGGGTTTGGATCCTCGTCAGAGCTTCAGCGGTGGTACAACCAATGTTAACTACTCACCTATCCGTACCATTTCGGGTGGTGTAACCTTGACCTTCTAACATAAAATACGATTAAGACTATGAAAGTAAATAAGATATTTAAGACTGCCGCCCTTGTACTCTGCTCAGCAGTGTTGTTCAGCGGCTGTATTAAGGAGGTCCTTCCCAAGGCGGGTTCTATCACCCAGGAGCAGCTCGCCGATAGTGATGCCGGTTTGGGTTATATGATGAAGGCAATACCTGCATATATGGCTGCAAGCACCGCTATGAGCTACGACCACTCGGACTTTGGCTATCACTCAATAGGTGTATGGATGGATCACCATGCATTGATTGCATTCCCTTGTACTCGCCCCGACCGTGGTGGTAACCCCTACTACTGCCGTTTCCAGGCTACGAACTACGGTTTCGATATGAGTATGAACGGTGGTTACACTCACTACTTGTGGTATAACTACTATCCTTTGATTAAGAAGGCTAACGAGGTTATCGGCGCTGCCGGTGATCAGGAGGACATGATCGAGTATCGTGCTATCTCTAAGGCCTTCCGTGCGTTGTTCTACTTGGACTTGGCTCGTTACTACGATCCACTTCCTGCGAAGGCTCCCGAGCTCCCCACGTACGAGGGGGACTTGGAGAAGGTTAAGGGTTATACTGTGCCTATCGTAACGGAGACTACGGATGAGGAGGCTGCAAAGAACAATCCTCGTGCTACGCGCGAGGAGCTCTTCGAGTTCATCCTTGCCGACCTTGCTGATGCTGAGGCTATCATGAAGCGCTTCGAGAATGACCCCACAACCGGTAAGCCCGAGTTGGAGGCCGAGGTTTATGGCACAACGCCTACTTACCCCGACTTGGCCGTTGTTTACGGTTTGTATGCACGTACTTACCTCTGGTTGGGTGGCTTCGATGATGTAACCTACGAGAACGTACCTACGGGTAATGATGCTTACCGTCTTGCTGCCGAGTATGCACGCAAGGCTATCGACACCTCTATGGCTCCTATCATGACGGAGAATGAGTGGACAAACGTCACCACAGGCTTCAATACCATTATCCCCTCATGGATGTGGGCAACAACGCTTTCGAGCGATACCGTTCTTAACAACTTGTTCGCCTTCGTAGCGCACATGTGCCCCGAGGCAACGTATGGCTATGCTCCCTTGGCTTGCCAGGGCGTATCGTCAGGCATGTACGATAAGTTGAATAGTTCGGATTTCCGTAAGAAGCTTATCGTTGGCCCTAACACTACCTATGAGGAGTTCCAGCCTTACACCTCGATGTCACGTGCTGAGTGGGAGGAGTTGGCTTACCGTGCTCCCTACACTAACTTTAAGTTCCGTCCTGCTATGGGCGAGCGCGTGGACTACATGACAGCAAATGCTGTTGCATTGCCCATCATGCGTGTTGAGGAGATGTACTTCATCGAAATGGAGGCTATGGCACACTACGACGATGCTCAGGCTAAGAACCTTCTTGGTCAGTTCATGCAGGGCAATCGTGACAGCCGCTACGGTAGACACGTTATGGCTAATGTTGACATTGTTGAGGAGATTATCTTCCAGAAGAGCGTGGAGTTCTGGGGTGAGGGTCTTGTGTTGTTCGATATGAAGCGCCTTAATATGGGCGTTAACACCTTGGATCAGAACTACCAGTCAGGTATGTTGTTCAAGACGGAGGGTCGTCTTCCCTGGTGGAATATTCCTATTCCCTCGTCTGAGTCTTCTGTAAATACTGCGATTAAAGGCTTCGAGGGTCCCGATCCCTCTTATGGCTACGAGTCACAGGATGCGATTTAATGAGTATGCTATTTGTTAATAGAAAATAAGATACTACTATGAAAAATATCAAATTTTTATTTTTGGCTGTAGCAACACTCTGTGCCGGTGCCTTCACAGCGTGTCAGGAGGACTGGAATCCCGGTCCCGTTGACTCGGACTTGAGTGTTTATATGCCTACTGATTTGGATGTCGTTGCCTTCGCGGTCGAGGATAATCCTGACACGGAGATTGATGAGACACGTGTTGCTACCTACCCTCTCTACCGCCAGAATCCTGGCCCCGAGATGGTCGTTGAGATTCGCTCTCGTATGGTTGACGCCGACCTTGCATTTACTCTCAATGACGAGGATGGCAAGCCGACAGGTGAGGTAGTTCCTATGACCGAGGCTTTCGTCTTTGCTGAGAGCGTTACATTTGCCGAGGGTGAGACTGTTGCTTATTTGAATGTTACTTTGGATGAGCGTCTTGTTGGCCGCGTAGCTGTAGGTACTTTGTTCGGTGCCGAGATTATGATTAAGGACTCTCAGCACTATGGCTCTTATGGCTTGTATCGTAAGAATGTCGAGGTTGGTATTCCTGAGACATGGGTTACAGCTCACATTAAGTATGATCCCAAGAGCGATGAGAAGTTCTCTAGCGAGGGTTACTTGTATGACGACTTTGTAAGCTTTTTGTATAGCTCCACTCCGGGTAGTGTAGCATCTGTTACTATTGAGCAGAGTGAGGCGCGCCCCGGTGTCTACCGCCTTGTAAATCCCTATAACGAGGAGAGCGTGGTATCGTTTATCGGTGGTATTCCTGTTGATATGACCTTCCCTTCGGAGGATACATATATCCTTATAGATGCTCGCAATCCTGAAAAGGTGTATATTGATTTCCAGTTCGCGGGTATGACCGTCGAGGGATGGGGTGATGTATATATCCTATCAACAGATTATGCTTCGATGGAGGATGGTATAATATCTTTCCCCGAAAAGTCTCTCGCTATTACAATGCCCGATGGTATGGGTTATTTGTGTAATACCAGTGGTAAGATGCGTATCGTATTGCCAGGTATTGATATCTCAGACTATAGTTTTGGCGTAACATACATCGGCTCAGAGTCTGCCCCCGATAACAGTGGTACAAATGCTGTTATTAGCTTCACGGTTGGTGCTGATGTCTCGAGATTCGGTTTCGTTGCTGTGAAGGGCAATAAGGAGATTAAGACTGTAGGTATTAGCGGTGTAAAGTACAACCCCGGTATCGTTGATTTGCAGAACTTTATCAAGTACGTAGACGAGGGTGGAAAGCCCGAGGAGTATGACTACTCGGTATGTGATGCAGATACTATCGGTGAGAATATGAGTCTGGCGAAGCCTAATGAGCGTACATGGTCTTTGTCTTTCGACGAGGCTAATGTTTATACTATCTTTGCTATTCCTTACGATAAGGATGGTAATGCTCTTATTGATGGTATCGTTTCTACGTACTTCTACTATCGTCCTGCTAATAGTGCGGATGCAGTGCCCGACATTAAGGAGTATACCATTGAGTTGGATGTCCCCAATGTGGTTTCAGGCGTTAAAACAGATGTGGCGGAGAATGTCTTCGTAGATACGGATTTGCTCTACTCTCCATCGTTCACGCTTCACTGTGATATCAACTATGCCAACATCGACGAGGTATCGGCCCTCAGGGGTTACTTCGCCAAGAAGGCAGATATTGATGCAAAGTTGGCTGACGGTAAGACCTATGAGTCGTTGACCACCGGCGAGGGTGCCGATGACTTGAATTACTTCATTGACTACATCAAGCAGGGTAGGGGCATTATGAATTTCGGTGGTCTTGAACCTGATACGGAGTATTCTATGATTCTTGCTGTAACGAGCATCTATGGTAAGACCATTTATATTCGTGACGATGCTAAGACAGACCAATATAATGGTCCTGCCAAGTTAGGTATCTATGAGTTCGAGGATGGTGATAGCAAGATGCAGATTAAGGTTGCTCCTTACTTCTTGCCTCAGTACGCCGAGAACTATTATATTGATGAAATAACTGATGACTGCGATGGTCAGGCATACCTCCTTACGTTTGTAGGCGATACGCTTAAGCCCGAGGAGGATGCCGAAGATCAGACTCCTATCGAACTCAAGTTCTACGGATTATACTTGCCCGAGTTCGATGCTATCGTAGTACATGGCCCGGCTCTTGGTTATGAGAGCTATCGCCTCTTTGGCGTAGGCCTCGATACCTATATTGATGGTACTGAGGAGGGTGATCCCGAGAAGTTGTGGGGTTACTACAGTTCTTCAACCAGTGACTACGAGTACTCGAGCGAGGCTATGGTTCTCTACCTCAATGAGGAGGGTACAGTAGTAGAGCTTGCTACCTACTTCAAGAAGTACTACTACTGGTATGAGGATGTACCTACGGGTGAGAAGGATAAGAACGGTAAGGATATTACCGAGGAGAAGTACTTCGAGGAGACTCTTACGGAGTTCACTCCCAATACTACTATCACCCTAATTGAGGACCACACGCCTGTAGTTACTCCTGATGATGACACTACTACGGATGATCCTACTACAGATGATCCTACAACAGATGATCCTACTACGGACGATCCTACAACGGATGATACGCAGACGACTGCAAAGCGTGCATCGGTAGGTGTTTACAATGGCACGGTTAAGTGCGAGCTTCGTGCAAACACTAACGGCGCAAAGACTGCTGTGGTAAGCATTCAGTAATCATAGACATTTCGCCTACGGGTGGTGTCCGCGAGGTGCCACCCACGGCGGAAGCTCTCCCACGGAGAGGTCTATCGAAGTACTAACAAACAAAGAAAAACAATTAAACTTATGAATAAGGGTAAGATTTTATTGATAGGCTTGGCAGGAATGCTCGCAGTGGCTTGTGCTACCGACACGGTAGATCAGCCTCAGGCTACACCCGAGGCTTCTGTTGCCAACAAATTAGTGAATACCTCTTCAGATGCTGTTCAGGGCAAGCTTCTCTTCTACGTCGAGAAGGGTAGTGTTGCACAGCTCGAGGCTGCTGCCTCAGCAACGGCCACAGGCCTCAGCGCACTTGATACTGCCGCTGCGGAGCTTGGCGCTACGAAGGTGGAGCAGGTATTTAACATGAAGGTTAATGCTGAGCTTAAGCGTGAGCTCGGTATGGATCGTTGGTTCTCAATCGAGTTCTCGAAGGATATGGATCTCGATGCTGCCGCTAACATCTTGGCTACGGTAGATAAGGTTCAGCGCGTGGAGTTCTCGACGATTGTTAAGGCTCCTAATGTTGACGAGCCCGAGGTTGTTGAGCTCGCAGTTGCTGGCGCGACACGTGCCGGTGAGTTTCCCAACGACCCCTATTTCGGTGCACAGTGGGGCTTGCTCAACGAGGGTAACCGCAATGTCGCTGAGGGCAAGGAGCCTACATACGCCGACTATACTGGCGAGGGCTTCGTTTCTCCCTATGTTCGCGTAGGTGCCGACATCAATGTTGTTCCCGCATGGGAGCTTATCGCATCGAAGGGTAGCACTGATATCATCGTTGCTGTTATCGACAATGGCGTTGACTTCAACCACGAGGACTTGAAGGATAACATGCTCGTTAACGAGAAGGAGTTGAACGGTGTTGAGGGCGTCGATGACGACGAGAACGGCTATGTAGACGACATTTACGGCTACAACTTCTACACTAACTCTCCCGTTATCACCTTCGGTGAGGGTCACGGTACTCACGTGGCAGGTATCCTTGGTGCTGTTAGCAACAATGGTAAGGGTATTGCCGGTGTTGCCGGTGGTAATGGCAATGGTGGTGTTCGCATCCTCAGCTGCCAGATGCTTGCTGACGAGGGTAAGGCCTTCAACGAGCAGGGCTACGACTCTGCTGCTAAGGCTTTGGAGTATGCTGCTGACCGTGGCGCCGTTATCGCCAACAACTCATGGGGTAACGATCCCGGTATCTTGTTGAACGATAACTCGTACAAGGTTAACATGTCGCTTCGTCACGTTGCCTTCGAGTACTTCATGAAGAAGAAGAATCACCCCGCATTGGATGGTGGTATCCTCATCTTCGCTGCAGGTAACGAGAGCGCAGCTATGGCAGGCTATCCCGGTGCTTACAACGAGTATGTGTCTGTAACGGCTACAGGCCCTGATGGTCTTCCCGCATACTATACCAACTATGGCCCCGGCTGTAACATCGCAGCTCCTGGTGGTGAGTTCTTCGTGAACCAGTTTGGTCACGCTATGCGTGCTGGTTGTATCATCTCTACACTCCCCGACAACAAGTATGGTTACATGCAGGGTACCTCAATGGCTACTCCTATGGTTTCGGGTGTTGCAGCGTTGATGCTCTCGTATGCTTCGGAGATTGGCAAGTGCTACTCACTCGAGCAGTTCAAGACTATGCTTCTCACGTCGGTGTACACCATGGATCGCTTCATGTATACGAAGGACGAGGATGGCAACGACGTACGTTTGGAGAAGAAGCCGACGATTAGTGGCGAGCTTACGTTGGAGACCTATGAGGGTAAGATGGGTACAGGTTCTATCGACGCTTACCGTGCGATGATGGCTATCCGTGGCATCAGCTGCGTGCCTATCGTTGCTGGCGAGGAGTGTGTCGTAGACCTCAAGTCGCTTATGGCTGATGGTAACATCCTTCCCAAGACTATGGAGGATATCATCATCCCCAACGATGTTCGCGAGCGCCTTGGTATCACGAATGCTACAATCTTCGGTGATGACCTTATCATCATCTGCGAGAATGCCGGTAGCGGTGTTATCAAGATCGTGATGGTTGCCGGTGGTGACTCTGTTGGCGGTGGTAACTCTATGGGCGGTATGCGCATCGAGAAGGAGATTGCTCTTGTAGTTAGCAGCAACTATACAGCTAACAACGGTGTTGTTAACAACCCCGGTGGTTGGTTGTAAGAGAGTGACTTACGTAATACTTATCTCTAAAAAGTAAAGAAATTATGAAGAATCTTAAGATATGGTCACTCGCTGTAGCAATGCTTATGGTTGTGACCGGATGTGGCGAGAACACCGGCACAGGTGATACGTTCAAGCCTGGCGATGTGTCTAAGATCGTGAACGAGTGGCAGCTCACCGAGTGGGGTGGCGCCGAGGCTCGCTTCGATGTATATGTTAAATTCGATGGTGCCAACATGGAGCTCTACCAGCGCTTTGGTTCTGAGTATGAGAAGTATGAGGGTACATACACGCTCGAGGGCAACACGCTCTACGGTGCCTATACCGATGGTAAGGGCTTTGGCCCCTACGAGGCTGAGGTTTCGGCTGATGGTAAGACCATGCGCTTGACGAAGGATGACGTCATGGGCGTCTATACAGCAACTACTATCCCTGCATGGGTTAAGGAGCAGGCTGTCGTAGGTGGCGCTACTGAGGATGACGAGAAGGATCCTGAGGGTGATAACAACGGCAACGAAGGTACTGGCAACGAGGGTACTGGCAACGAGGGTACTGGCAACGAGGGTACCGGCAATGAGGGTACTGGCAACGAGGGTACCGGCAATGAGGGTACTGGCAACGAGGGTACCGGCAACGAGGGTACTGGCAATGAGGGTACTGGCAACGAGGGTACCGGCAACGAGGGTACTGGCAACGAGGGTACTGGCAACGAGGGTACTGGCAACGAGGGTACTGGCAACGAGGGTACTGGCAACGAGGGTGGCAACACCGATGATAACAAGGATCCCGAGGGTGGTAACACCGGCAATGAGGGTACTGGCAACGAGGGTACCGGCAATGAAGGTGCTGGTAACGAGGGTACTGGTAACGAGGGTACTGGTAACGAGGGTACTGGTAACGAGGGCACTGGCACTGATAATGGCTCAACTACCGACCCTAATGCTCCCACAACTCCCGAGGATACCACAACTCCCGAGGATACCACAACTCCCGAGGAGAATCCTACTCCCGAGACAAATGCTTGCGGCGTGGTAGGTGTTCCCTTCTTGTAATGGAGCAAGCAGACGAAAGTCTGTAACGAAATGTCATCGGCTTCGGCCGGTGACATTTTTTTGTTTGGTACCGATATAACTCCACCTTCGCCTCTCTGTTACAGTTGTTTTATAAATTTTTTATTATCTACAATCTGGCGGAAAATAGTTGTATATACAGAAAAAATTAGTATCTTCGCACCTTGAGAGAATAACCAAAATCCTTAAAGGAGGAACTTAAAACTTTTATAGACTATGAATAAGTACAGATTTTTGCTTATTTCTTTGGCTGCGATTCTCATGGCTTCGTGTGTTGAGGATAACCTCTCGTCACCCGAGGTTAACAACGAGGATATTGCTGCTGCCAAGAAGATTATCAACACAGCGGCAAATGCTGATAGCGGTACGCTTATCTTCTACGTCACCGAGGAGTGTGCCTCACGCATCGAGAATGCGGAGGTCACACGTAGCGGCATGACCGAACTCGACCTCCTTGCTATGGAGATTGAGGCCTCGGCCATTAAGCCCGTCTTCAACCTTAAGGTTAATGGCGATGAGAAGCGTGCGCGAGGTATGCACCGTTGGTATACCGTGGATTTTCCCTCGACGGTAGCTTTGGAGGATGCGGCCATGAAGCTTGCAAAGATTGACTACGTAGAGACCGTGCAGTATGCCGGTAAGATGCAGCGCCCCGAGGCGAAGCCCATCATGGTTGACCCCGCAACCATCTCTTCAACACGTGCCGACGAGTATCCCTTCAACGACCCGGCTATGCCTATGCAGTGGCACTACATCAACAAGGGTCGTCAGTCGTTGTACCCTGGCTCTATTGAGGGCGAGGATATCAACGTGGAGCCCGCCTGGAAGCTCACGACGGGTCGCCCCGAGGTTGTCGTTGCCATCGTTGACGAGGGCGTATGCTACAATCACGTGGATTTAGAGGCTAACATGCACGTAAACGAGGCTGAGCTCAATGGCGAGGATAATGTCGATGACGACAATAATGGCTATGTAGACGACGTCTACGGCTATAACTTCGGCCTTGGTGGTCGCGTGTCGTACATGCGCGACGGCGACCAGGGTCATGGTACTCACGTGGCAGGTACTATTGCTGCGGTAAACAACAATGGTGTAGGTGTTGCCGGTGTTGCCGGTGGCTCGGGTAACGGTGATGGCGTACGTATCTTCTCGGCTCAGATATTCTCGGGCAAGGAGGATCATGCTAACTATGCCCAGACGGCTGCCGCTATTGAGTACTCTGCCGACCGTGGTGCTTGTATCTTGCAGTGCTCGTGGGGTTTTGAGCCTAATGCTATCCAGAATGACAACGAGTTCCAGAATGACCATAGATACTCTGTTGAGTATGAGGCTATCGAGTACTTCATCAGCAAGAAGAACTGCGCAGCGTTGGATGGCGGTCTTGTAATCTTTGCTGCCGGCAACGAGGGTCAGCCTATTGCGGGTTATCCCGGTGCCTACAGAAACTATCTTGCCGTTACGGCCTTCGCTCCGGATGGCCTCCCCGCATACTACACGTGCTACGATAAGGGATGTAACATCTCGGCACCCGGTGGTGAGTATTTCCTCTATAACAATAGCATACAGTCGACGGGTTGCGTTTACTCTACCGTTGCCGGCCCCAACGTTAAGCCTGCGAACGAGGGCTACGCATATATGCAGGGTACCTCTATGGCATGTCCCCACGTGTCGGGCGTTGCTGCTCTCGGCCTATCGTATGCTCTCGACCTTGGCAAGACATTCACTGTTGACCAGTTCAAGGCGCTCCTTACTACATCCGTGAATGCCTTCCCCGACAGTGCCTTCCAGGGCTATAAGGATCATGCTGAGGGTGGCTCGATGAACCTCGCAAGCTATCGTAATAAGATGGGTACGGGTAAGATTGATGCTTATCGTCTGCTTATGGCTATCCGTGGCGTTAGCTGCGTGCCCGTGTCGACAAAGGAGACAAACTATATCGACTTTAGTAAGTTCGTGGGTAAGGATGGCCTCGAGATGAAGGTTGCTGATTATGATATCTCGGAGGATACCATCGAGGCTCTTGGCATCGTGTTCGACCAGTTTACAAGTGGTAAGGTTGTGCTCCAGTGCAGCAAAGCCGGTGTTGGCACCATCAAGGTGGGCATGATTGCCGGTGGCACAATGGAGGGTAGTGGTATTATCACTGCCGGCATGCGCATCGAGAGAGAGTTCGCCCTTATCGCGCGCCCCGATGTGGAGACTGACGAGAATGGTAATCCCATCAAGTCGGATGGTTGGTTGTAGTAGGTGCAATTAGATAGTAGAACAAGAATATTTCCTTAATTCAATAGATATTCAGACTATGAAGAGTATTAAGATATGGTCGCTTATCGCGATGTTGTTTATCGGCATGGTAGGCTGCGAGCCCATAGATGATAACAAGAATCCTAATGATAACCCCAGCGATAACCCGAACGATAACCCCAATGATAACCCTAACGATAACCCCGGAGGTGTTAATAACGACGGTGTCATTGGCGAGTGGGTGCTGGTGTCGTGGAGCGAGGATACACCTCCGTTCCATGTATACGTGGACTTCAACGATGATAACACGTTTGAGATGTACGAGCAGGTGTACTCACTTATGTATGAGTATGTTGCTGGTGTATATCACATTGATGGCAACACCCTCTCGGGCAACTATCTCCATGGCGAGGATTGGAAGAGCAGCTATACCGTAGCCTTCTCGGAGAATGCCGAGGGCGTATCTACGATGGAGCTTGTCGATGCCTCGGGCATCAAGAGCATCTACGAGGCTACGACCATCCCCGAGGATGTAAAGACCGAGGCTAAGGAGACACGTGCCACTGGTGCGGAGCACTTCTTGTAGTCGGGGATTGCAGATAATGAAGAGAGTGAATAAAAAGTGTATTTTGTCGTTCTTTGTTGTGATAATGGCGCATCTACTTCCGCTAACGAATTATCTCGTCAATGGGCA
>JAFTNV010000041.1 GCA_017451685.1 Alistipes sp. | reverse complement strand
ATTCAATTAAATTTTAGCACTATGAAAAACTATTTACTTTTAGCAGTCGCCGCCGTAGCATTGGCGTTTACTGCGTGCAAGAAGGATGACCCGGGAGCCGATACACCTCAGGTTGTTGCTGTGACCGGCGTATCGCTCAATACAAGCGCTGTCGCACTTGAGGTTGACGATAGTGTCACCCTGACGGCTACGGTTGCCCCTGCGAACGCCACAAATAAGGGCGTTGAGTGGAGCGTAGCAGACGATGCTATTGCCACCGTTAAGAATGGCGTTGTTACGGCTGTGGCTATTGGCGAGACTACCGTAACGGCTACTACCGTAGATGGTGGCTTCACGGCTACGGCTACGATTACCGTGGCCGAGAGCATAGTCGAGGTTACGGGCGTGACGCTCGACAAGCCGGGCTTGGAGTTGGAGATTGGTGATAGCGAAACCCTCACCGCCACCATTACCCCCGCAGATGCCACAAATAAGGGTGTTAGCTGGAGCACAGCTAACGATGCCATCGCCACGGTTGTGGAGGGTGTTGTTACAGCCGTTGCTGCGGGTGAGACTACAGTTACGGTAACCACTGCCGATGGAGGATTTACGGCTACGGCCAATGTCGTTGTAAAGGCTGCGCCCATAAAGGTCGATGGCGTATCGTTGGATAAGACGATGGTAGCCTTGGAGATTGGCGAGTCGCTCAAGCTCAACGCCACGGTGACACCCGCGAATGCCGATGACAAATCTGTAACGTGGAGCGTAGGAAATGACTCTATCGCTACGGTAAAGGATGGCACCGTAACGGGCGTGGCTGTCGGCGAGACGAATGTCACCGTAACAACTACCGATGGTGGCTTTACCGCAACAATACCCGTAAAGGTTGTTACCGAGAAAGTGGCGGTAACGGGCATCGAGTGGTATGGTGCGATCTCACGCAAGGAACTTCGCGTAGGCCAGGAAGAGAGATATTGTATGATTATATCTCCTGAGGAGGCAACAGATATGGGCGTTGTATGGACAAGTAGCGATCCCGAGGTAGCGACAGTAGAGCACTACAGAACAGAGCTCAACGGTCTTGTACACGGTATGCTCACGGCCATTAAGCCAGGCAAGGTAACCATCACCTGCACAACAAACGACGGTGGCTTTACGGCTACAACCGACGAGATCACGATCTTAGCACAAGAGTTAGTAACCTCGATTGACGTATCGCCAAATATTGTTAAGGTTGAGGTAAATGAAACGCTAAAGTTAGATGTATCGGTCTATCCAACAAATGCTCATAACAGAGGATATGAGGCCATTAGCAGCGATCCATCTATCGCTACCATTGACAAAAACAACGTGGTTACGGGTGTAAGTCTTGGCCAGACCGAGATAACCTTCAAGGCCATAGATGGCAGTGGCGTCGAGACTAAGGTTCCCATTTGGGTATTGGGCCCCAAGCCTACACAAATAAAGTTTGGCGATTATGTTCCAAATTCATCGTTGGTATATGAGGCATACTCTTGGCAAGGTAAGCAGATCGACGTTAAGAACGATGTGAATATGACGGTGAATCCTGCCGATGCCGACCTACGCTGGTTCGACTGGGAGATACTCTACGATAATAACCCCGAAGCACTGAAGTATGAGGTTACGAAGGATAACATCATAGCCTCGGTTGCCTACACGGAGAATTATAGCGGTGGACACTATTACATCCAGATATTGCCATACCTCAACGGCAACTTGGTGGGCGATGCGCGAATATACCTGCGCACATACCCCTATCTATTTGAATCATATGGCTATAGCGACAACACTACGCTTACACCCGTTGATAGTATGGATGGCACAAAAAATTATTCGTACAACTGGAACTCTACGCTCCATAAGGATGGCCTTAACGTGATCTTCTACTACTACAATATTGCCACGTGGGTAGATAGGTTTAAGGAGTACCAGATACCTGCTACGCAGTATACCCTCACGTCGAGCGACGAGAGCAAGGTTAAGGTTACGAAGCTGACTACGGGTGAGGGCTATAGATTGGAGCGCTTGGTTTGGGATGAGCTTGTAGCCGTAAAACTTACATACAAGTGTGGCGAGCATACACAGACCTACACTCTTAACCTTATCCCATAATCGGGATATCCAATAGAAGGGCGTGTCTAACAAGTTTTTTAGACACGCCCTTTTTGTTAGAAGTTGTATAACAAGAGGGATTTCAAGGCTTGTGTAGCCCGAAAAAGCGCAGTTTACTCGGCGTAAATGAGCATTTTGAGGGCAAGCGTAACGCAGAAATCACCTTGTTAGACGGCTTCTTTTTGCAAATATTGTAAGGACTATCGCCCCTACTTAAGATTACCAATAGCGCGGTTTGTCGTGCGGATAATCTTGAGCGTCGAGTCGTCCTCGACGAATATCGAGTTAAGGCCCTGCTGCTCCTGTGCGGGGTCGCCCGTATAGTCATCGCCCTTAGCCCAATACTCGTGATCCTCAACGTGTGTCACGGCATAGCCACCCCAGCTCCAGAAGTTACAGCCAGCGAACTTACCGCCCGCCTTATAGGCATCCTCGATAAGGCCGAACACGAAGGTGAAGTACCTATCGCGGCACGTCACGCCACTCTGCTTGCGGAAGTCCATATTGTCGCGAGGCATACCAAACTCCTCGACAACAAGGGGCTTATTAATCTTCTCGGCAAGCTCGATGTGCATATCGATATACTCCTTAGTATTTGCACACGACTGCTCGAGATCCTCCTCCATGTGGTCGCCACGCAGCCACTTCCAGTTGTAGGGCCACACGTGGCAGTTGATATACGAAATCTCCTCCACGGCGTGTATGCGCTCGCAGAGATCCATATCCCACTCGCAGCCGTAGAAGCCCTCCGAGCCTGTAGATATCATGTGGTTGGGGTCGAGCTCGCGGATGATACGCGCACTCTCGGCAAGCCACGCAGCAAAGGCCTCCTTGTTATCCTGCTCCTTAGAGCTGAAGGCGCGGGGCTCGTTAGATATCTGCCACGAGAATATCGCGGGGTCGTCGATATACTTCACACCCGTATAGCGGTTCGTGCGGGTGATGATATAGCGCAGGTGGTCGTAGAAGATCTCCTTGGCGCGCTCGTTACGCACGAACTCACCGGCAAAGGTGTTGTACGAGAACCAGCCGTCGACACGCGGCACCAACACGGGAGTCTCGTTAGCCCAAGCGACATACTGCGTATAACCACCGCTCCACTCCCAAGCGTTGTTGAAGTACAAAACGGCAGTCATATCGCGCTTGCCGAGCTCCATCATAAGGTAGTCGAGGCCCGCCAACACATCGTCGTTATACTCGCCAGGCAGAGGCTGGAGATTGGGCTCAATCTTACCGAGGAGGCCGTTCTCACCCTCGCCACCAACGAGAATACGCAGATTATCAATGCCATTGGCCTTCATAAAGTCGAGCTCCTTCGTGAGGCGCTCGCGGTTGCCGCCCTCGCCCTCAGAGCCCAGGATAGCGCCATACCAGAAGTTAGTACCCACGAAGTAGTAGGGCTCGCCATTACGCATAAACTGACCATCCTCGACGGTGATAAACTTGCTCTCGGTGGCCACCCTCTCCTCTGCACAACCAACCATAAACATCAGCACAAACACGGCCGACAAAAGTAGATTTAGTCTCTTCATTATTTTTGAAATTTTGTTGCACATAAATTCTTCGCAAACATACGCAAAATTTCCGAAAAAAACCACCATTTTACATTTGTAAAATTTGCGCGGAATATATAATTTTGTAGGGTGAAATTGCATACATATCCCCCGAGGGCAGTAATCCAAGGGACAACACGATGATTTTCTGCGTGTTATGATGCGAGAAACACTACTAAAACGGATACAAAATGAGAAGAATAATCCTATCGGGCGGAGGCACCGGCGGACATATATATCCTGCCGTTTCGGTGGCAGAAGCTCTGAAGCGTAAATATGGCGAGGAGGTAGAGATTCTCTTCGTTGGCGCCGAGGGTAAGATGGAGATGGAGAAGATACCCGCCCTGGGCTATCGCATCGAGGGCCTTCCCGTCGCGGGCTTGCAGCGCAGGCTTACGCTCTCGAACTTAGCGCTACCCTTCAAGGTGGCAACAAGCATACGTCGCGCCAAGGGCATCATACGCGACTTCAAGGCCGACATCGTCGTGGGCTTCGGCGGCTATGCCTCAGCTCCCGTGCTATGGGCGGCACAGCGCCTCGGCATACCCACGGTGATACAGGAGCAAAACTCCTACGCGGGCCTCACGAACAAGCTCCTCTCGAAGCGTGCGCATAAGATATGCGTCGCCTACGACAAGATGGAGCGCTTCTTCCCCGCCGAGCGCATAACGCTAACGGGCAACCCCCTGCGTGGTCGTTTCACGGCCGAGGGCAGCAACCGCGCAGAGGCGCTGGCGTACTACGGCTTCAACGACACCCTCCCCGTGGTATTGGTTGTGGGTGGCTCGCTCGGCACACGCACGCAGAACGAGATGATGAAGGCGTGGATTAAGGGGCTCGACGGCGTGGCTCCCGTGCAGGTGATATGGCAGACGGGAAAATACTACGAGCGCGAGATGCGCGAGTTCCTCGAGGCACACCCCACCGAGAACATCTGGCAGGGAGCCTTCATTGACCGCATGGACTACGCATACGCAGCAGCCGATGTGGTGCTCTCGCGTAGTGGCGCTTGCACCGTGTCGGAGCTATGTCTTGTGGCTAAGCCCACGATATTTATCCCCTCGCCCAACGTGGCGGAGGATCACCAGACGAAGAATGCCATGGCGCTCGTCGAGAAGGGTGCTGCCGAGGTGGTGCGCGACAGCGAGGCCATAGCGCGCGGTATGCAGGAGGCTGTGGCCTTGGCCGAGGATAAGGAGCGCCTTGCTACGCTCAAAGCAAACATCGCGAAGCTCGCCATCGCCGACTCGGCAGAGAGGGTTGTGGCGGTGATAGATGAGGTGCTTGCCAAGAAATAAACAGGGTGAACGACATGAACAGAGAGTTTAAGAACATATACTTCCTCGGCATCGGAGGCATCGGCATGAGTGCTCTTGCCCGCTACTTCCTGCACGAGGGCTATGCCGTGGCGGGCTACGACCGCACGGCGACACCCCTGACGCGAGCGCTCGAGGCCGAGGGTGCCGTCGTACACTACGACGACGACCCCGAGCTTATCCCCGAGGCTATGCGCAGGGCGGAAGACACGCTCGTTGTCTACACCCCCGCAATACCTGCCGACCACCGCGAGTGGGCATGGCTGCGCGAGCGAGGCTTTCAGATTGAGAAGCGCTCGCAGATGCTCGGCCACCTCGCTGCGGGCAAGCTCGGCATGGCCGTGGCAGGAACACACGGCAAGACGACGACATCGACACTCGCAGCGTGGCTCAACCATGCCGCAGCGAAGGAGGGCAGCGCCTTCCTCGGTGGCATCTCGCGAAACTTCGCCTCGAACCTCGTCTTAGGCACGGGGCGACGCCTCGTCCTCGAGGCCGACGAGTACGACCGCTCGTTCCTACGCCTCTACCCCGATGTGGCGGTGATAACGGCAACGGATGCCGACCACCTCGACATCTACGGCACGCCCGAGGCGATGAAGGAGAGCTTCGAGCAGTTTGCCTCGCAGATAAAGGAGGGTGGCGCGCTGATACTAAAACAGGGCGTAGACCTCGCATTTGACACCACACATCGCAGCCTCTACCGTTACTCGGCAGACCAGGGTGGCGACTTCCACGCCGAGCGCATCACGCTACGCGAGGATGGGCGCTACCGCTACGACATCGTCACGCCCGACGGCCGTATTGAGGACTGCGTGCTCGGCATCCCGGGCAAGGTGCATGTCGAGAACTCGGTGGCTGCCGTGGCGATGCTATGGTGTGCTGCGAAGATCGAGGGCAAGGAGTTAGACCGCAGGGCTGTGGCCGAGGCTTTGTTGCAGTTCGAGGGCGTGAAGCGCCGCATGGAGGTATACCTAAGCACCCCCACGCAAGTGTACATCGACGACTATGCCCACCACCCCGAGGAGCTACGCGCAACAATCATGTCGCTCAAGGATATATACCCCGGGCGTAGGCTCACGGCCATATTCCAGCCACACCTCTACACCCGCACGCGCGACTTTTCGGCGGAGTTCTCTGAGGTGCTATCGTTAGCCGACAAGGTGATACTGCTGCCGATATACCCTGCGCGCGAGCTCCCCATCGAGGGTGTATGCTCCGAGATGCTGGGCGCAGCAATAACCACCGAGTGGGAGCTTGTCGAGCGCGATGCTCTGGCCGACCATCTCAGGGACGAGGATACGGATGTTGTCGTAACCTTCGGTGCGGGTAACATTGACGTGGTATGCAAGGACGTAGCCGAGGTGTTAAGCAACAAGATTAGCAAGTAGATATGCTTAAGAAGATTGGCACATATATCGGTTTCGTGGCGCTGTGGGGCGTAGTCATCGCCGTGGTGGTATGGGCAAACAGCCTCTCTGCGGAGCATAACACGACCACGGCGATACGTGGCACGAAGATAACCATCACGGGGGGTGGCGACACGCCGCTCATCGACAGCCGCCTCATTGAGGAGTGGCTGGCGCTGCACAACCTCACGCCCGATGGTCATCCTCTTGCCAAGACCGACATTGCGACCATCGAGGCGACGCTTGCCGACCACTGTGCTGTGGAGGAGGCCAACGTATACACCACGTATGACGGCCATGTGAACATAGACATACGCCAGCGTGAGCCCATAGCGCGCCTACGCCTCACGGGCTACGACATGTACCTGACGAAGGAGGGCTACCTGCTCCCCGCGACGGATGGCTACAGCGTACACGTGCCCGTAATCACGGGCGACTACAAGCCTCTCTTTAGCGCCACGTACAAGGGCTATGTGAAGGATATGGTTGCCGACACCATCGCCCTGCTCGACAGGCGCATCGAGGAGCTCGAGGAGTCCAAGATACCGCACTTCGAGGCGCTGAAGGATAACAATGCCCGCCTACGTGAGGTCACACGCCTGAACGTAAAGCGTGGCATCTTCACCTCCGACGAGGAGGCCGAGATATTGGCGGCGGCACTCAAGCAGCAGAAGACCGAGGCACGCGCCAAGCATAGCGCCGTGGAGCGAAGCATAAAGGGCGAGATTGCCGCCATAGACCGCGCCATAGGCGACATACGCCACAGGCAGAAGGAGATACGTGGCATCGAGGGCGAGATTAACCGTCTGATATCCTTCCTCGTGGCTGTGGGCAAGAGCGACTTCTGGAGCGCCGAGGTGGTGCAGCTCATAGCGACGGGAGGCGAGGGTAAGCCCCTACAGCTGGCGATGATACCGCGCTCAGGGCGCTTCGTGATAGACCTCGGCACGACGGAGAGGCTCGAAAAGAAGCTTGACGACCTCCGCCTCTTCTACCACGAGGGATTAGACAACATCGGCTGGGATAAGTACCGAAGGATAAGCCTCCGCTACGACGGTCAGGTGGTATGCAAATAGCGTTGACACGAAAAAATAGATAAAAACAGATATAACGATGAAAGGTAAACAGATTGTAGCAATTGACGTGGGTACGTCAAACGTGGTTATCGCCGTAGGAGCAGTAGAGGATGATGGCCGCGTGAACATTTTAGGCATCGTAGCGGAGCCTCACGAGGGAGTGAATGCCGGACGTGTGGAGAACGACAAGATGGTGGGCGATGCTGTGAAGAGCGCCAAGGAGCGCATAGAGCAGAGGCTGGGGATAAAGATTACGGAGGCGTATGCCGGCCTCGCGGGCGACTTCATACGCTGCGAGCAGGTGAAGGATCACGTCTACGTGCAGGACGAGCTCGGCAATGGCTGCAACCAGATTACCGAGCGCGACCTCGAAGACCTCGACCGTCGCATGCGCAGCGTGAAGCTCCCCGACGACCGCGAGGAGATAATAACCATCGAGCCCCTGCGCTACACCGTGGACGAGAAGGAGGTGGCCGTGCCCGTGGGCGCCTATGGTCATGTGCTCGCGGCAACATACAACTTCATACTCACCGACCGCAGCATGCGTGAGCGCCTGCGCCAGTGCCTGCTGCGCCAGGGCATCAAGGTGAAGGAGTTTGTGCCCAACACGCTCATCTCGCACCTCGCAGTGGCTACATCCGAGGATATAGAGGAGGGCGCCATCATAATAGACCTCGGTGGCGGACTAACGGATGTTGCCGTGCTCATGGATGGCAAGGTGCGACACATAGCATCCATACCCCTCGGCGTAAATGCCCTCAACGACGACATACGCGCATACGGCATACCGGCAAACTATGTCGAGAACCTCAAGGTTAAGTATGGCTCGGCACTAACCGAGGCAACCATCGACGACAAGATTATCTTCTCGACGGCACGCCACGGCACGCCCAAGAACATTCTGCGCCGCAACCTCGCAGCCATAATCGAGGCGCGCCTCAAGGAGATTGCCGAGTGGGTGCGCAACGAGATTAAGGCGGCACGCTGCGACAGCCGCTTCAACCCCATAGTATTACTCACGGGAGGTGGCGCAGCAATGCCCAACATCGAAAAGCTCTTTGCTCGCGAGCTCGACATCGACGATGTGCGCTCGGTATTCCCCGAGTACGGCTTCACCGAGACCATGGCAGAGCACATAACGACATCGGCATACGCCACCGTGGCATCGCTCCTCATCTATGGCGCCAAGCGTGGCAGCTGCGCCGTGGCAGAGCGCCCCGCATACCCAAGCCACACGCCCGAGCCCTATGTTGCCCCCGTGCGACAGCCGGCAACACCCGAGCGCGACACGCAGCGCCCCACAGAGAGCCCCCGCAACGAGGAGCCTGCACATGAGACAATAAAGCCCGTAGACCCCGAGACAAGCGACACGGAGGACATAGAGGTCGAGGGCGGCAACCAGGGTGGCGGCTTCTTCGGATGGATGAAGGATAAAATCGAGAAGATGGGCAACGCCTTTGCCGGCAACGACGACGAACAAGATATTTAGACTACGGGGAGGGTAAGGCACTAAGGAATGGCGATGTACTTCCCGATTGTCTACCGCTACCAAATGGTGATTATTGGAAAGGAGAAGAGTTTTGGCGATGTACTTCCCGATTGCCTACCGCTACCAAACGGTGATTAATAGAAAGGTGAAGAGTTTTAACGATGTACTTCCCGATTGTCTACCGCTACCAAATGGTGATTATTGGAAAGGAGAAGAGCTTTGGCGATGTACTTCCCGATTGTCTACCGCTACTAAACGGTGATTAATAGAAAGGTGAAGAGTTTTAACGATGTACTTCCCAATTGTCTACCACTACTAAACGGTGATTTTTGAAAACACATATATGGATAACAACAACAAAGTAACAGATGAGTTGGCGCTGGCGATAGCGGGTGACAACCTCTCTGCGATGCAGTTCGACAGCGAGTCGATAATCATGGTCATCGGCGTAGGTGGTGCCGGCGGAAATGCCGTGAACCACATGCAGACGATGAACATCACGGGCGTAAACTTCGTCGTGTGTAACACCGATAAGCAGGCGCTAAACAACTGCAACGTAGCAAACAAAATACAGATAGGCCCGGGCATAGGCGCGGGTAATGACCCGGCCGTGGGTCGTAAGTATGCCATAGAGAGCGAGGAGCAGCTACGCAGCCTCCTCGAGACATCGGGCGTACGCATGCTCTTCATCGCCGCAGGTATGGGTGGTGGTACCGGCACGGGAGCCTCGCCCGTGATTGCCAAGCTCGCACACGAGCTCGGCATCCTCACCGTGGCAGTGGTGACGATGCCCTTCCGCATGGAGGGCCCCGGGCGCTACAACAGCGCCGTGGAGGGCATAAGCGAGTTGAACAAGTGGGTAGACTCCCTCCTCGTAATAGACAACGAGCGCCTACGCCAGCTCTACGGCAAACTGCCGCTGAAGGAGGCCTTCGGCAAGGCTGACGACGTGCTCGGCATGGCGACGAAGGGTATCGCCGAGCTGATAACCGTGTCGTTTGCGCTGGTGCGCGTCGACTTCGCGGATGTGGAGCGCGTGATGCGTGGCAGTGGCCGCGCACACATGTCGGTGATGAGGGGTGTGGGCGAGAATCGCTCGCTGGAAGCGGCCGAGGGTGCGCTTGCCTCGTCGCTCCTGGACGACAACCACATATCGGGAGCAAAGGAGATCCTGCTAAGCTTCTCAGTGTCGAACATCGACCTCCTCACGCAGGATGATGTGACAACGGCGATGGAGTACATACAGAAGCATGCGAGCTACACAGACGAGGATGGTAACATACACGCTGCCGACATCATCTGGGGTGCCAGCGAAAAGCCCTCGTTGGCCGACGATGAGTTGGAGCTTGTGGTCGTGGCCACGCGCTTTGCCGACGGCAAGAACCTCAATATCAACGTCGAGTACGAGAATCCCGAGGATGACAGCCCCTTCGAGGATGTCATCAAGAAGGAGGAGCCACTAAAGCCGCAGCCACAGAAGAAGGTGCCCATAATGAAGCCCCGCGAAGTGGTGACAATAACGCCACAGCAGGATAAGTATCGCAAGATAACGATGCAGAAGAGCAGCCCGGGATACGTGCGCCAGAATGTGATGTTCTTGGCCGACGACGAGACACGCCCGCGCACCATCTTCCAGCGTGCCATGGTCGTAGAGGAGGATAAGGATACGACGACAAACAACAACACAGTAGGTTCACTCTTCTAAACGCAGGCAGATGGATGCAATAATGATAAATGCGAGTATCGACATCTGGACGGTGGTAGGCCTCGGTGCCCTCGCGGTAGTTCTCCTGATGCTCTCGGCAATGGCCTCGGGCTCGGAGGTAGCCTTCTTCTCGCTCACGCGCAACGACATAGAGAGCTTCGAGGAGCGCAACGACAGCACGGCACATCGTGTGCTCGAATTGTTGGCAAACCCCGACAGGCTGTTAGCAACGATACTTGTGGTGAACAACATGATCAACATCTGCCTGGTAATCATCGCCACGCAGCTGGTCGACGAGATATTCATCTTCACGGGCGTATGGGAGTTCATCTTCAATACCATCGTCATAACATTCATGCTCTTGCTCTTTGGCGAGATTATGCCCAAGGTATTTTCGCAGACGCGCCCCGCGAAGATGGCTGCCTTCTTCTCGGTGCCATTGAAGTTTCTGCGTTGGTTGGTATACCCGTTAGCCTTCATCCTGATACGCACATCGAGTCGCGTGAGTCGCCTGGCAACCAAGAGCGCCGAGATATCTATCGAGGAGCTTGCCGATGCCGTAGACCTCGCCGAGACGGGCTCGGAGGAGGAGCAGAAGATGCTCTCGGGCATCGTGTCATTCGGGCAGACCGAGGTGGTGGAGATTATGCACTCGAGGGTCGACATCACGGGCTTGGAGTTCTCGGCCGGCTACGACGAGGTACGCGACACCATCGTCACGACGGGCTACTCGCGCATACCCGTCTATGGCGACGACCTCGACGATGTGCGCGGTGTGTTGTATGTCAAAGACCTACTGCCCCACATCGCCAAGGATAACGACTTCGAGTGGCAGGCGCTGCTGCGCAAGCCCTACTTCGTGCCCGAGCACATGATGATTGACGACCTGCTGAAGGAGTTTCAGAAGAAGAAGACACACATAGCCATCGTCGTCGACGAGTATGGCGCAACGCAGGGCCTCGTGTCGTTGGAGGACATCCTCGAGGAGGTCGTGGGTGAGATTACCGACGAGAGCGACGACGACGAGGATAAGCTCTACGAGAAGATTGGCGAGCGCACCTACATCTTCGATGCCAAGATACACATTGGTGAGTTTGTGCGCGCCATAGGCTACGAGGAGGATGCCTTCAGCGATGTTGAGGGTCATGCCGAGACCTTGGCGGGGTTGATGATGGAGCTCAAGCGCGACCTGCCACGTCGTGGCGACGAGCTGTCGTCGCATGGCGTGAAGTTCTTCATCGCCACGATGGATGGCCGCAGGGTGGATAAGATAAAGGTCGAGGTCGATGGTTAAACTCTTCATCGAGCCCATACCACCGGTGTACGCATGCTGCGATGCGCTTATCACGGCTGCGGATGTAGCCTCAGCCTCGCGCTTTCAGAATGAGCGCCGCCGTGGCGAGCACCTCGCATGGCGACGTATCGTGCGCCGCGAACTCCGTGGCGACGTTATCATCGACTACAACGCTGTGGGGGCACCGATAGTAGACAGCCCCCACACCCACATAAGCGTGGCACACGGTGGTGGCTATGTCGCTGTGGCGATAGCCGATAGGAGCGTAGGCATCGACATAGAATCGTCGGAGCGTAACTTCGAGCGCGCAAAGGCGCGATATATGAGCGACGATGAGTTAGCCCTCAGCAGCGATGCCCTCTGGCCGGCAATGGCATGGACAGCAAAGGAGGCGCTATACAAACTATATGGCCACCGCGGCATAGACCTACGCGACGACATACGCCTAACCACCTTTGACCGTGACAGCCATAGCATCACGGCACTATTAGGCAATGAGGCCACGGCTTTGGTCGATATATCTACAACCGAGGATAACATGGTCGTTGCCGTTGCGCAGTTTACCGACAATTAGTAATTTTGCAGACCACAACAGAGCATGGCAGCAGTGCAGAACAATACCATATCGCTTGGCACCGACTCGCTCGGCAAGCTCCTGGCGCGGTACTCCATACCGGCCATCATCGCCATGGCCTCCTCGTCGCTATACCACATCATCGACAGCATATTCATCGGCCACGGCGTGGGTGGTGCCGCCATCGCGGGCATGGCCGTGACGCTTCCGATAATGAACATAGCCTCGGCCTTTGGCGCCATGGTGGGCGTGGGTGCTGCTGCGCGCATATCTATACGCCTCGGTGAGGGTAACAAACGCGCTGCGGAGGACATCCTCGGCAATGCCGTATTGCTCAACCTCACACTTGGCGTGAGCATCATGCTCATCTTCCTATTCTTCCTCGACCCCATTCTTCTATTCTTCTCGGGTGGCGAGGCGAGTGCCGAGACGCTGGACTATGCGCGTAGGTTTATGCGCATAATCATGTTTGGTAACATCATCACGCACCTATACCTCGGCCTCAACGAGCAGCTGCGCGCCTCGGGCTACCCGCGCAAGGCGATGTATATCATGCTCCTGTCGATGGCCCTGTGTACGGTGCTCAACCCCCTCTTCATCTTCGGCTTCGGCTGGGGCATCGAGGGCTCGGCATTGGCTACGGTCATAGCCCAGACCATAGCCCTCAGCGTGCAAATACACCACTACACCTCGAAGCGTAGCTTCCTGCGCTTCAGGGGTCGTAGCCTGCGTTTCAAGGGCCCTATTATCAAGGCTATCATATCTATCGGCATGGCGCCGTTTCTGTTGAACGTCTGCGCCTCGCTCGTCACGCGCTTTATGAACACGGCGCTCCTACGCTATGGTGGCACGGGGGAGTTCGACGTGGTCTCGGCGGCAACCTTCGATGGCAATGTGGGCGATGTATATGTTGGCGCCTACGGCATCATGAACCGCGTGATACTCCTCTTTATCATGGTGGGTCAGGGCTTCAATCAGGGCATGCAGCCCATCGTGGGATATAACTACGGCGCGAAGCAGTACGGCCGTGTTATCACGGTGCTCAAGTACACAATCATAGCCGCTTCGTGCGTGACAACCCTCGCCTTCGTTATCGGCATCCTCTTCCCCACGGAGGTTGCCGCAGCATTTGTCGACACAAAGAATGGTGTCGCCGACCAAGCGATGGTCGATGTCGTAGCCCAGGGCCTCGGCATCGCGATGATGGTATTCCCGCTCGTGGGCTTCCAGATTGTCGCCGGCAGCTTCTTCCAATATATCGGCCGTGCGCCACTGGCTATGTTCCTCTCGACAACACGCCAACTGCTGTTCCTCTTGCCGTTGTTGCTCACACTCACACCTCGATATGGCGCCGTGGGTGCTTGGGTGTCGATGCCCATTGCCGATCTGCTCTCTGTCATCGTAGCGGGCACGCTCCTCTACTTCCAAGTGCGCAAGCTGCGACGCATGGAGCACGACCTACGCTTCAACCATTAACCCTATATATAAATATAGGTATAGAGATTCCACCCGCATCAAAAAGAATACATTTATACCATTAACCAGCTCTCCACAAGGAGGGCTTTTTTGTCGCGGTGGGCCTTCGTCCGCCCAAACAAAAATGTGCATACGCAAAGCATAATGGCGGCATAAAAAGCCAAAAAAAGGTTGAATTATGCACTTTCTTGATTTAATATTTTGCAGATTAAAAAAAAGTATTTAACTTTATAATCCGCAAAGGCCATTAAGCCCCGAGGGCCTAAATAGAGGAGGGGAAATACGTGGGCTGTTTGGAGGAGAAAAAAACCTAAAAAACTAATATACTATGAAAAACTATTCAGCAAAAGAGATTAAGAACATCGTTCTTATTGGTGCGCCCGGCGCCGGAAAAACTACCCTTGCAGAGGCAATGGCTTTCGAGGGTAAGGTTATTGATCGCAGGGGTAGTATCGAGAATAACAATACAATCTCGGACAACACTGATATTGAGCACGAATACAAGCGCTCGATATACTCTACGACCCTCTTCACGGAGTTCATGGACCGCAAGCTCAACATCATCGACTGCCCGGGTTCGGACGACTTCTGTGGCTCGTTGTTCTCGGCCTTCAAGGTAGGCGACGTGGGTGTCATGGTGCTCAACGCACAGAATGGCTGGGAGGTAGGCTCGGAGCTTCAGTCGCGCTACGCCCGCATCCTCAACAAGCCCCTTATCGGTGTTGTTAACCAGCTCGACGGCGACAAGGCCAACTTCGACGCTACGGTTGAGGGCATCCGTGCCAACTCATCGGTTAAGCCCGTCATCGTTCAGTACCCCGTAAACCAGGGTGCCGGCTTCGACTCGTTCATCGACGTGTTGATGATGAAGATGTATAAGTTCGTCGACGAGAATGGTAAGCGCGAGGAGCACCCCATTCCCGAGAGCGAGATGGAGCGTGCCAACGAGCTCAACCAGGAGCTTGCTGAGGCTGCTGCCGTATACGACGACGCTCTCATGGAGCTCTACTTCGAGAAGGGCTCACTCACGCAGGACGACATCCGCTCGGGCTTGAAGCTCGGCGTATCGAAGCGCGACATCATGCCCATCTTCTGTGCTTCGGGCAAGCGCGACATCGGTACTAAGCGCCTCATGGAGTTCATCATCAACGTGGCTCCGGGCCCGTTGAAGGCGCCCGCATTCCTCTCTACCGAGGGCGAGGAGCTCTTGGCAAATGCCGAGGAGCCCACTGTAGCATTCGTATTCAAGAGCCAGATAGAGCAGCATATCGGTGAGATTACCTACTTCCGCGTGGTACGTGGTAAGGTGACCGAGGGTATGGAGCTCGTGAACGCCCGCACGGGTAACAAGGAGAAGCTCTCGCAGCTCTTCGCCGTGGCAGGTAAGAACCGTGTGAAGGTTACGGAGCTCTCGGCAGGTGACATCGGCTGCACCGTGAAGCTCAAGGGCACACGCACAAACGACACCCTCGCAGCACCCGCAACGCCCGTGGCTGTTGAGCCTATCGTCTTCCCCGAGCCTCGCTACCGTGCTGCCGTGAAGGCTAAGGAGCAGAGCGACGAGGAGAAGCTCGGCAAGCTCTTGAATGACGCTAAGTATGAGGATCCCACAATCCTCGTTGAGTACTCTAAGGAGCTCAAGCAGACAATCATCCAGGGTCAGGGTGAGCACCACCTCAACATCCTCAAGCAGCGTCTTTCGGCCGAGAACAAGATGGAGATCGAGTACTTCGCACCGAAGATTCCATATCGTGAGACAATCACCAAGGTAGCTCAGGCCGACTACCGCCACAAGAAGCAGTCGGGTGGTTCGGGTCAGTTTGGTGAGGTTCACATGGTCATCGAGCCCTACTACGACGGCATGCCCGAGCCTACGAAGTATAAGGTTAACGGCCAGGAGATTGCCGTGAGCGTGAAGGGTAAGGAGGAGTACGACCTCCCATGGGGTGGTAAGCTCCAGTACTACAACTCTATCGTTGGTGGTGCTATCGACGCTCGCTTCATGCCCGCAATCTTGAAGGGTATCATGGAGAAGATGGACGAGGGCCCGTTGACAGGTTCTTACGCCCGCGACATCCGCGTTACCATCTACTACGGTAAGATGCACCCGGTAGACTCGAACGAGCTCTCGTTTAAGCTTGCCGGCCGTAACGCCTTCAAGGAGGCCTTCCGCAACGCTGGCCCCAAGATTATGGAGCCTATCTACAATGTCGAGGTTCTCACACCGAGTGAGTATATGGGTGCCGTGATGAGCGACCTCCAGAACCGCCGTGCCATGATTATGGGCATGGAGTCGGATAAGGGCTTCGACCGCCTCAACGCACGTGTGCCTTTGGCAGAGTTGTACCGCTACTCTACATCGTTGTCGTCGTTGACATCGGGAGCAGCGACGTACACCATGCAGTTCGCATCGTACGAGCAGGTGCCCGCCGATGTTCAGGAGAAGTTGTTGAAGGAGTACACCGACACCGACGAAGATTAGTTTCTTGTGATAAGGGGTCGATTGCGGCCCCTAACAAAAAATGCCACCATTGGGAGGTACGTCAAGTACTACCCATTGGTGGCATTTTTGTCGAGTGTAGCACACGGCACCCTTTATCGTCAGAAATTTGGGGTTTATAATTTTTTTTCGTAACTTTGCTAAAATCTTTCATATAAAACGCTACGACTATGAATCGAGAGTTAGCACTTAACCCCAACAAGCTCGTTAGCTTCTTGGGCAAGCCCGCAAAGGAGTTCACCAAGGCCGATATTGTAGAGTATATCACCAAGAACGATATACGCATGGTCAACTTCATGTACCCCGCGGGTGATGGTCGTCTTAAGACCCTCAACTTTGTTATCAACAATGCCGACTATTTAGATACCATCCTCACCTGCGGTGAGCGTGTCGATGGCTCGAGCCTCTTCAGCTTTATCGAGGCGGGGAGCAGCGACCTCTATGTCGTGCCACGCTTCAGCACAGCCTTCCACGACCCCTTTGCCGAGATACCAACAATCACGATGCTATGCTCCTTCTTCAACAAGGATGGCGAGCCGTTGGCCTCAGCACCGCGCTACACTCTTCTGAAGGCACTAAACGCCTTCCGCGAGGTCACGGGCATGGACTTCGAGGCCATGGGCGAGTTGGAGTACTACGTAATAGCGCCCGACGAGGGTCTATTCCCCGCAACCGACCAGAAGGGATACCACGAGTCGGCACCCTACGCCAAGTTCAACGAGTTCCGCACCGAGTGCATGGCATACATCGCACAGGCGGGAGGACAGATAAAGTATGGTCACTCGGAGGTGGGTAACTTCACCATCGACGGCCGCGTGTACGAGCAGAACGAGATAGAGTTCCTCCCCGTGGCGGCGGCCGATGCTGCCGACCAGCTCGTCATCGCCAAGTGGATAATACGTAACCTCGCATACCGCTACGGCTTCGACATAACCTTCGCACCGAAGATTACGGCAGGTAAGGCGGGCTCGGGCCTCCACATACACATGCGCATCGTCAAGGATGGCAAGAATATGATGCTCGACGGTGGCGTACTATCCGCAACAGCGCGTCGTGCCATTGCCGGCATGATGGAGCTTGCTCCCTCAATCACCGCCTTCGGCAACACCAACCCCACGTCGTACTTCCGCCTTGTGCCACATCAGGAGGCGCCAACGAACGTATGCTGGGGCGACCGCAACCGCTCGGTGCTCGTGCGTGTACCTTTAGGCTGGACGGCAAAGAGCGACATGTGTCAGATAGCCAACCCCTTGGAGAAGGCTCACAACTACGACACATCGCAGAAGCAGACCGTAGAGATGCGCTCACCCGACGGCTCGGCAGATGTATACGAGCTTATCGCCGGCCTCGTCGTGGCATGTCGCTACGGCTTCGAGCTCGACGATGCCTTAGATATTGCCGAGCGCACATACGTAAACGTGAACATCCACAAGAGGGAGAATGCCGACAAGCTCAAGGTGTTGGCACAGTTACCCGATAGTTGTGCCGCCTCGGCCGACTGTCTGGAGCGCCAGAGAGCGATTTTCGAGGCACGCGGCGTCTTTAGCCCCGCGATGATTGACGGCATCATCAATATGCTACGCGCGTACAACGACCGCACGTTGCGTGAGGATATAGGCAACGACCGCGCACAGATGCTCGCCCTCGTAGAGAAGTACTTCCACTGCGGATAGGATGACATTAGAGGATTTAGCCCTACTCTTCGTACGTGGCATAGGCAGCCGCGGAGCAGCACACCTCGTAGACCACTTCGGCAGTGCCGAGGAGGTCTACGCGGCATCGCGCGCGGCACTTATCGACGATGCCAAGCTACGTCCCGAGCTCGCCGAGCGCATCCTCGCGGGCGAGGGCATGCACGAGGCACGGGGCGAGGTGGAGTATTGTCGCAAGCACGACATACGCATAATCGCGACAACGGATGCCGAATACCCCGCGCCGCTACGCGAGGCCTCGGACAGACCCCATGTGCTCTTCGTGCGAGGCAACGTCGAGGCGCTATCCATGCGCACGCTCTCGATGGTGGGTACACGCGAGATATCGCCCTCGGGGCTACATGTCACCGACAAGCTCATTGGCGACCTTGCCGCCGCGGTGGACGACCTATGTATCGTGAGTGGCTTAGCCTATGGCGTAGATAGTGCCTGTCACCGCGCAGCACTGACACATGGCGCCACGACCGTCGCTGTCGTGGCGAGCGTGCTCCCCGAGATAACACCCACACCCCACCGCGCCTTAGCCGAGGACATCATCCGCAGTGGTGGCGCCATAGTGTCGGAGCTACACTCGCGCACGAAGCAGAATGGCAACCTCTTCATCGCCCGCAACCGCATAATCGCGGGCATGAGCTCCGGGATTGTCATCGTCGAGTCGCCCGCAACGGGAGGGTCGCTCGCCACAGCCGAGATGGCCGACAGCTACGGCCGCACCGTCATGGCCGTGCCCGGGCGTATCACCGATGGCTCATCGTTTGGCACAAACAACCTCATACGTAGTGGCAAGGCACGCCTTATCCTCACCGCCACGGATATTATCGACGACCTCGGCTGGCACATAACAGCACATGAGCCGATGCCCGCAGTGGAGAGCGACGACAGCGACCTTAACCCCAACGAGCGACTGATACTCAGCGTCTTCGACAGCGCTGCGACACTCGACCATGCGGCGCTACTCACCGCCACGGGGCTCTCCATCGGAGAGCTTGCGATGGAGATGATGGAGCTCGAACTAAAGGGGCACATACGCGCACTACCGGGTAAACGCTACGAAAAGATTTAGGCCCTATGATAGACACTCATTCACACATATATGCCGAGGAGTTTGACGCCGACCGCGATGAAGTTTTAGTACGTGCCCGCGAGGCGGGCGTGGAGATGCTGCTCCTTCCGGACATCGACTCCGAGAGCCGTGCACGTATGTTCGACCTCGCCACAGCCCACCCCGACTACTGCCGCCCGATGGCGGGACTACACCCCACATCCGTGAACGACAACCCGCACTGGAGGGAGGAGCTCGACATGGTCGAGGGGCTGTTGCGCGAGCCCCCAATGGCGCTATGTGGCGTGGGAGAGATAGGCTTGGACCTCTACTGGAGCATGGATTTCTATCGTGAGCAGCGCGAGGTGTTGCATGCACAACTTGAGTTGGCGCTCAAGTACGACAAGGCCGTGGCGATACACACACGCTCGGCATACGACGAGATGCTCGACGCCGTGGCTACGTATCGTGGCCGCGGTCTGCGCGGCGTGTTTCACGCCTATGCCTCGGATGCCGATATGGCACGTAAGCTATTGAAACACGGCGACTTCGTCTTTGGCATCGGAGGTGTTGTCACGTTCAAAAACTCGGGACTTGACATGGTTGTTGCGGAGCTACCAACGGAGCTTCTTATCCTCGAGACCGACTGCCCCTACCTCACGCCCGTACCGCACCGTGGCAAGCGCAACGAGTCGGCATACGTGGAGCATGTATGTCGCAAGGTGGCAGATATTCACAACATTACGACAGCGCGCGTAGACGAGATTACCACGGCCACGGCGCGCCGTATTTTCGGGGTGTAGAGAGATAAATATCGCAATACGGTGTGATTTTTTAGCATAAAAAGGTACATCGTTCGCTTTTTTTGCGTACCTTTGTAATGATATGTGCGCACTAACGCCACATGAGGCTCGTTTATGAAACGATCATCGATACTTATTATATACACCGGTGGTACCATCGGTATGAAGACTGACGAGGCCACAGGCGCCCTTGTCCCCTTCGACTTCAGCGGAATATACGAGGAGTTCCCATCGCTAAAACGCCTTAACGTAGACATCGAGGTGCTCACCATAAAGCCCCCCATCGACTCGTCGAACGTCTCGATAGAGAACTGGGCAAACATGGCACGCATCATACGCGACAACTATGCCCGCTACGACGGCTTCGTTATCCTCCACGGCACGGACACGATGTCGTACTCGGCATCGGCACTGAGCTTCATGCTCGAAAACTTAGCCAAGCCCGTGATATTCACCGGTAGCCAGATACCCATCGGCATCCTGCGCACCGACGGTCGCGAGAACCTTATCACGGCGATAGAGATTGCCGGCGCACGTAACGAGGATGGTGCTCCCATCGTCCCCGAGGTGGCGCTATACTTCCAAAATCGCCTCTTCCGCGGTAACCGCACGACGAAATTTAGCGCCGAGGCACTCAACGCCTTCGCCTCGTTCAACTACACGGCATTGGCCGATGTGGGCGTAAACATACAATATAACAACGCGGCAATTGCGCCCTACGCCCCCGACTTCTCGGACGAGTTCCGCATCAGCGAAACGCTCTCAGATGAGGTTGTCGTCGTAAAGCTCTTCCCTGGCATACGCCCCGCAACACTCCGCGCCATGCTTATCGACAGCGGCGCCCGTGGCGTGGTGCTCGAAACCTACGGCGCGGGAAATGCCCCAACGTCGGAGTGGTTTGTGGAGTTGGTGAAGGAGGCCATCGACCGTGGCGTTGTGGTGGTGAACGTGTCGCAGTGCAAGGATGGCGCTGTGCAGATGCACCTCTACGAGACAGGCCTTGCTTTGCAGGAGGCCGGCGTAGTCTCGGGTCACGATATGACTATCGAGGCTGCTGTTACGAAGTTAATGTACGTTTTAGGCAAAAATTTGCCACTTTCGGAAACGTTAAATTTGATGCGTAGACCTCTACGTGGCGAATTTACGCTCTAAAGCGTTGCACTTTTCGGAAATAATGCGTATATTTCGCACTGCAAAATGCCCCCTAAAGAGGGTACCAGAGGAGTGGTGCACCTTAAGATGAGGGTGTAATGAGTTGATTAGCACCAAGTTTTATGCTATCAAGGGGGCATTGTGCACCCATATATGTGTTTAGGGAGCAAGATTATTAGCGCAGTGGAAGTTTGAGGATTAATTAATTTTAAACAAATTATAGAGATAACAACTACTAAAAATTACAAATTTTAACTAACAAAACATTATGAAAAAATTATTTTTGGTTTTGGCAGCTGCCACTCTCTCATTCGGCGCTGCTTACGCACAGGATGCTAACGAGGCTCCCGCACAGGAGGCCGCAGTAGAGCAGGTTGCCCCCGAGGCTGAGGCTGAGGAGTTGGCTGGTGAGCCTATGCACTTCGCTCTCATGAAGAAGTTCTTGGAAGGTGGTTGGGAGTGGATGCTTCCCGTGCTTGTCTGCTTGGTTCTTGGTTTGGCTATCGCTATCGAGCGTATCCTCTACCTCACCATGGCTCAGATTAACACCAAGAAGTTCGTTGCCGACGTTGAGGCTACTCTTAATGAGAAGGGCGTAGAGGCTGCCTTGGAGCTCTGCCGCAACACACGTGGTCCTATCGCATCGATCTACTATCAGGGTCTTCTTCGCTACGATCAGGGCTTGGAGGCTGTTGAGAAGGCTGTTGTTTCTTACGGCTCAGTTCAGCAGGGTCACATGGAGTCTGGTCTCTCTTGGATCTCGTTGTTCATCGCTTTGTCTCCCTCGTTGGGATTCATGGGTACCGTTGTAGGTATGATTCAGGCATTCGATGACATTCAGGCACAGGCTACTATCTCTCCCGCAGTCGTTGCTGGTGGTATCAAGGTGGCTCTTTTGACTACCCTTATGGGTCTTATCGCTGCCGTTATCCTTCAGGTGTTCTTCAACTACATCCTCTCGAAGATTGAGGGTCAGGTTGTTAAGATGGAGGATACTTCAATCACTTTGATTGATATGCTCACAGCATACAGCAAGCGATAATTAAGACCAACTATTTTTTAAGAAAAAGTCAATTATGAGAAAATTACATAGTTACGTATTCTTGGCCTTCACCTTGGTGTCGGTTGCAATGGTTGCGTGGGCTATCATCGCAGGTTGGAATGCTCCCGACTCTGCAAAGATTGCCAACAGCACACCCCTTGTACAGAAGTTCGACGCTAATGGTGTTGCTGTGAATACCGAGGATGACCAGCCCGTGCCCGTAGAGTCGGCACAGGAGGGTATCGAGGCGCTTGGCATCATCTTTGCCAACCAGCTCGACGAGGGTATCCTTACCCTTGATGCCATTGAGGCAGAGAAGGAGAAGCTTGCAAACACTATTGAGAAGCTTATCCCCGAGTACGAGAAGAAGGTTTCTGACAGCCGCGAGGCTGCTCTTGAGGCGCAGACTAAGGTTGAGGAGTTGAAGGCTAAGAAGAGCCTCGGCTATGCCGACAAGAAGGCTCTTGCTGCTGCAGAGCAGGTTCAGGCCGACTTTAAGGCGTTGAACGACACTCTCAACCAGTACAAGGAGAATGTAGCCATCATGGAGGAGAACATCGCAGACTCTATCAAGGCTAACGATGCCGCTAAGCTCAATGCTGATAACATGGTGAACCTCGCTACGGCTATCAACTGGAACCTTATGTGGTTCTACTTCTTGATGGTATTTGCCGTATGCTTCATCGTTATGAGCGCCATCTGGAACATGATGCTTAACGCCGGTAGCTTGAAGAAGACAATCATGTCACTCGTTGTTGTTGTTGCTGTTGTGGGCATCGCCTACTTCGTCGCTTCGGGCAACGGTTGGAGTGAGGGTGCTACGTTGAAGGATGCCGCAGGTTACGACCTCGGTATCGGTACAGATCCCGCAACACGTACTGTATTCGGCTCATTCGAGTATATGGTTGCCGATACAAGCATTTTGGTAACATACATCACATTTGCCGGTGCTGCATTGGCAGCTCTGTTCTCGGCGGTTCGTGGTATTTATAAATCGTAGTTTATGGCAAGAGCTAAGAAAAAGGCTGGAGAGATCAACTCCAGTTCAATGGCGGATATCGCGTTCCTGCTGTTGATATTCTTCTTGGTGACAACTACGATGGATGTCGACACGGGTATGAAGCGTACACTTCCGCCTTGGATCGACCCGACAGAGCAGCAGAACGATGTTGATGTAAACGAGCGTAACGTACTCAAGGTGAACGTATCACGTAGTGGTGCTATCATGGTGGGTACGGAGGAGTACCGCTCAAGCGACTTACGTCGTAGCGGCGAGCACTCACGTCTTTCGCGCGAGGTATATTTCTTCCTTGTAGATCCCGAGAGATCGAACAAGAAGGATACCGAGATTGACGGCGCAACGTACAAGGTCAGCGAGGGTCTGGTGTCTCTTAAGGCCGACGATGAAACAGAGTATAAGGTATATCTCAAGGTGCAGGATGAGCTAACTCACGCCTTCAACCTCTACCGCGACGACATCTCTCGTCAGGTATATGGTAAGACGTATGACGAGCTTACCGACATCGAAGCCGGTAATATCCGTAAGGCTGTACCTATGAAGATATCTGAGGCAGAACCTAACGATCAAACAAAGAAGTAGTTATGGCAGTAATGGCAAAAAAGGGCAAGCGTGAAGTGCCCGCTATGTCGACATCATCACTTCCCGACATCGTGTTTATGCTTCTGTTCTTCTTCATGGCAGCAACGACGATGCGTGAGGTAGATCCGTTGGTATCGGTGCAGATGCCCGAGGCTATCGAGATCACTGAGCTCGACAAGAAGAATCTTGTGAACATTTGGATGGGTAAGCCCCTTGGCGCAGCTAAGGGCGAGGATGCGTTGAAGATTCAGCTCAACGACCAGACCCGTGAAGTAGAGGATATCCGAGACTTTATCTCGGCAACGACGGTAACTAAGGGCGTAGGCCCTAAGGATATCGTTGTTAACCTTCGTGTGGATGAGGGTGCAACAGTAGGTAAGCTCACGGCTGTGAAGCAGGAGCTCCGTAAGGCTGAGGCGCTCAACATCGCCTACGCAGCACGCGCAAGCGAGACAAACCACTAATAGGTATATTCAACCTAACGAACAGAGGCTCGATAATTCGAGCCTCTATTTTTTGTGTGTACGTTAGGATTATAACTCTGTCTTCCACAACCCGTGCAGGTTGCAATACTCGTACACGGCCACGGGCTTATCGTCACCAATAAAAACCTCGGCACTCGGGCTGTCGGTAAGGTCTATGCGTATGCCTCCGCGTGCTGTCTCAACATATACGAAGGCTATGTGATGCTCCGCAGTCATGGGATGGGGTACGCTACCCACATCTACCCTCATGCGGCCGTCGCCAAGGAGTGTAACCACGGGGACATGCTTCTCGCCACTGGCATCAACCGTATTGGGCACAAGCTCCTCCATCTTCTGTCCGCAGCACACAACAGGAACCTTAGAGTCCACAACCTTATGAATCACATTGCCACACATGTTGCACTTATAAAATTTCGTCGTCATAGTATTATCAGTTTTTAATGTTATTGTTCTTGTTTCACAGTGCAAAAATAGGACAAAAAGCGTATAATGTCAAGCTAAAAATTTTTATACAATTATAAGTATGGCCTATACTCAATATCTCGAGTATAGGCCATAGCGTATAAATATATGGAGGGATTTAGTGTGCCTCGAGCCAGCAGTCGCCACTATTTACCTCGGCAATGAGTGCCACGCGCAGCGTAGCGACACTCTCCATCGCCTCCTTGACGATGCGTTTCACGGCATCGAGCTCCGCGCGTAGCGTGTCGATAACGACCTCGTCGTGCACCTGCATAATCATCTTCGAGCGTATGCCCTCAGCCTTGAAGCGGCGGTATATCTCGATCATCGCGAGCTTCATGATGTCGGCTGCCGAGCCTTGAATGGGGGCATTTATGGCGTTGCGCTCTGCGACACCGCGCACGGTGCGGTTTGACGAGGTGATGTCGTGCAGCGTACGACGACGACCAAACATAGTCTCCACGTAGCCGTCCGTTGCCGCCTGTTGTATGGCGCGATCCATATATGCCTTGACCGCGGGGTACGATGCAAAGTAGTTCTCGATAAGCTCCTTGGCCTCGCGGTTGGGGATGTCGAGGCGCTGTGCAAGGCCGAATGCCGAGATACCGTATATGATACCAAAGTTGGCGGTCTTAGCCCTACGTCGCTCGTCAGAGGTGACATCGGCTGTAGATTTATGGAAGAGACGCGCTGCCGTAGCAGAGTGAATGTCGTCACCACGCTTGAAGGCATCAATAAGTGCCTCGTCTCCACTAAGGTGCGCCATAAGGCGCAGCTCTATCTGCGAGTAGTCGGCAGCAACCAACACATGATCCGCGTCCGAGGCGATGAAGGCCTCGCGTATGGGCTTGCCGAGGTCGTCGCGTATGGGTATGTTCTGTAGGTTGGGGTTTGTCGACGATAGTCGTCCCGTGGCCGTAACAGCCTGATTATACGATGTATGTATACGCCCCGTGATGCGGTTGACAAGCTCCGGAAGGGCATCGACGTATGTCGAGAGCAGCTTCTTCACGCCCCTATATTCGAGCACCTTGCCGACAATCGGGAAGTCATGCGCGAAGCCCTGCAGATACTCCTCCTCGGTCGAAAACTGCTTCATCTTCGTCATCTTGGGCTTCTCCGTAATGCGCAACTTCGCAAAGAGCACCTCGCCGAGCTGTCGCGACGAGTTTATGTTCAGCGTAGGCTCGTCGGCCAACGCACGTACCTCGTCCTCGAGGCGCTGGAGCATAGCCCTAAGGCCTACGGCATAGTCGCGCAACTTCGCAACATCTATGCATACGCCCTCAAGCTCCATGTCGGCCAAGACATCAATCATCGGCTCCTCGATGTCGAAGTATAGCTTCGTCATCGCAAGCTGCTCCACCTCGCGGAACAACACCTCCTTAAGCCTGAGTGTCACATCGGCATCCTCAGCGGCATACTCGGCCACGCGCTCCACGCCAACCATGTCCATTGTCAGCTGCTTCGCGCCCTTGCCGATGAGCGCCTCGATAGCTATGGGCGTATAGTTAAGATAGCGCTCAGCAAGGAAGTTCATATTATGGCGCGACTCCGCATCTATGATGTAGTGCAACAACATCGTGTCTATCTTGCGCCCGCGGAGCTTGATGCCCAAGCCACGCAACACCATAAGGTCAAACTTTATATTCTGACCTATCTTCGCAATGCTATCATCCTCAAACAGCGGGCGGAGAATTTCGATATACTCCTCTGCCTTGGTGCTATCCGCAGGGAAGGGCACATACCACGCCTTGAAGGGCTCAGCCGAGAACGACATGCCGACGATGCGGCACGTGATAGGGTCAAGACCCGTAGTCTCGGTGTCGAAGCAAAACTCCTTAAACTGAACAAGATAGGCGCACAACTCGCGCAGCTCCTCGGCACCGTGTACCGTGCGATAGTCGTGTGGCGTTGTGGCTATCGTCTGCATACCCGCAGACTCCTCCACGATAGGCTCCGCAACCTCAGCAACGGGCGCGGGTGCCGACATCATGGCAAAGAGGTCACCCTGACCCTCGAGGCTCGCACGGCGCTTGGCCTCAGCCTTAGCACGTGCAACCTCCTGAAGTTGTATCTGTGGCGCCTGTGTAGGCTGTGTGGGCGTAGCCTCAATGGGCGCAACATTCTCTATGTCACGCAGGAACGACGAGAAATTCAACTCAGCATATAAGCCTCTGAGGAGTGTATAGTTAGGCTCACTTACTTGCAGCGCCACCTCGTCTAAGGCTATGGGTACATCCAAGCGTATGGTAGTAAGATCTTTGCTTAGGAGTAGCTTCTCGCCCCACTCGGCGATATTCTTACCCGTCTTGCCACCAATCTTCTCGGCATTAGCGAGGATATTCTCCGCCGTGCCCCACTCTCTGACAAGTTTCGTGGCACCCTTCTCGCCAATGCCCGGGACACCCGGAATGTTGTCCGACGAGTCGCCCCATAGCGCCAACATATCGCGCACAAGCACAGGGTCGGTGAAGCCATACTTAGCTTCGATGGCGGCACGGTCGACAATCTCCGTCGCATCACCCTTCTGCTTGTATATCACGCAGTTGTCGTCGACAAGCTGACCGTAGTCCTTGTCGGGCGATACCATAAAGACACTATACCCCGCCTCGGCACCACGCTTGGCGAGCGTGCCGATGACATCGTCGGCCTCGAAGCCGGCAACCTCCAAGATGGGTATGTTCATTGCCTCGAGGAGGCGCTTGACGTAGGGCACCGATATCTTTATATCCTCGGGCGTGGGTGGGCGGTTAGCCTTATATTCGGCAAACATCTCGCGACGGAAGCATCCACCCGGGGGATCGAAGGCTACGCCTATAAGGTCGGGCTTCTCGCGCCTCAGTATGTCGCGCAGAAACTTCGTGAAGCCGAAGACCACGGAGGTGTTCAGCCCCTCGCGGTTACGCATGGGGCGCCCCATGAAGGCGTAGTAATACTTGAATATCAACGCATAAGCATCGACAAGATATAGCGTTTTGCGCATCTCGGTCATCGTTTATAGGTTATCCGCAGCGTACCACTCGGCAAACGATGTTGCCGTCTCGTGCAACTTAAGTGCACATAGCTCCACCTCGTCGGGGAGAGCACCCAGGAGCCTCTCGGCAAAGTCGCTCAACATATTCTCGCACGTGGGCTGATAGTCGGTGAGCACCACCTTCGAGAACTGCATGCCAAGGGTCTCGGCAAGCTCCTCGGCAGCCTCCGTGCGTCGCATCATGAAGGCGTGGTCGAGGCGGTCGACAATCTGCTCGTTAACTATGCGCTTCAAAGCACCGAAGTCCATGACCATGCCGAGCTTTGGCGAGGCAGGGTCGGTCTCGGGCTCGCCCTTGACCGTGACAAAGAGACGGTACGAGTGACCGTGAATCTCGCGGCAGAGGCCATCGTAACCCTCGAGCATGTGTGCTGCCTCGAAGGTAAACTCCTTAGTAAGTCGTATTATTGACATCGCTGTGTGGTTTATAGCGTTACGATGGCAAAGATACAAAAAAGAAATAAGAGTGCAACACGTGACGCCATAACAAGATGTAAAACATTACTGTAATAGGACCGTCGTTACGACGGCAAAGATACTACTTTTTTAATTAGTAGTGAGTAGTGAGTAGTGAGTAATGAGTAGTGAGTAATGAGTAGTGAGTAATGAGTAGTGAGTAATGAGTAGTGAGTAGTGGGTAATTTTTTATGGGGATAATGGGTTAATATTGGGTTCGATGAGGGTTGCACGCCAATTTCTTGCGAGAAGGGGTATAATTTGGTGCCGACACGAGAAAGCCCGGATGGGACATACTGACGTATTTCCCATTCGGGCTTTTGACTGAGGTGCCGAAGTAGGCCCCTTATCACAAGAAATTACTTGAGGACGTTGAGCTTCTTACCCACCTTAATGAAGGCCTCAACGCAACGGTCGAGCTGCTCGGTAGTGTGGCCGGCAGATACCTGAACGCGGATACGGGCCTGACCCTTAGGTACTACGGGGTAGTAGAAGCCGGTTACGAATACACCCTCCTGCTGCAACTCTGCGGCGAAGTCCTGCGAGAGCTTAGCATCGTAGAGCATAACGGCACAGATAGCCGACTGCGTAGGCTTGATGTCGAAGCCGGCAGCAACCATCTTCGAGCGGAAGTGCTCAACATTGGCAACAAGCTTATCGTGAAGAGCATCGCTCTCCTCGAGCATCTTGAACATCTCGATCGAAGCACCCACAACGGCAGGGGGCAATGAGTTAGAGAAGAGGTAGGGGCGTGAGCGCTGGCGGAGCATGTCGATAATCTCCTTGCGACCCGTCGTGAAGCCACCCACAGCACCACCAAAGGCCTTGCCGAGGGTACCCGTGAGGATGTCTACCTTGCCGCGGAGGTCGTAGAGCTCGGTGATACCACGGCCCGTCTTGCCGAGGACACCTGCCGAGTGGCACTCATCAACCATAACGAGGGCATCGTACTTCTCTGCCAACTCGCAAATCTTATCCAGCGGAGCAGCATTACCGTCCATCGAGAATACACCATCGGTAACGATGATGCGGAAGCGCTGTGCCTGAGCCTGCTTCAAGCACTCCTCCAACTCTGCCATGTCGGCATTGGCGTAGCGGTAGCGCTGAGCCTTGCAGAGGCGCACGCCGTCGATGATAGAGGCGTGGTTGAGGGCATCCGAGATGATAGCATCCTCGGCCGTGAAGAGAGGCTCGAAGACACCGCCATTAGCATCGAAGCATGCAGCGTAGAGGATGGTATCCTCCGTGCCGAAGTAGTCGGCGATAGCCTTCTCGAGCTCCTTGTGCATATCCTGGCAACCACAGATGAAGCGTACTGACGACATACCGAAGCCACGCTCGTCCATAGCGCGCTTAGCGGCGTCGATGAGGCGCTGGTTGTCCGAGAGGCCAAGGTAGTTGTTGGCGCAGAAGTTCAACACGGGGCGGTTAGCCACATCTATCTCTGCACGCTGGGGCGACTCGATAATACGCTCGGTCTTGTACAAGCCTGCTGCCTTAATCTCGGCCAGCTCGTTCTGCAAATGCTGCTGAAATTTTCCGTACATAGTCGTAATAGTTTTAGTTATTATTGTTTTGTTTACTCTTTTGTCACATCTACTTAAGCATAGCCTTAACCTCCTCGGCAACGGTCTTACCGTTATAGCCGAACTTCTCGTCGAGAACCTTGAAGGGGGCAGAGTAGCCGAAGTGGTCGAAGCCGTGGATGAAGCCCTCCTGGCCAACGAGGCCACGGAGATTCATCGACAAGCCCGAGGTCATACCGTAGCGAGGCAGCGTGCCAAGGACAGCAGCCTGATACTCAGCACTCTGGTCGCGGAAGAGACCCTCACTCGGGATAGACACCACGCGCGTAGCGATACCCTCCTTAGCGAGCTCCTCGGCACCCTCAACGAGGGTAGACACCTCCGAGCCGGTAGCCACAAGCGTAACCTTAGCATTCGGAGCCTCCATCACAACATAGCCACCACGCTCCGCCTGCATGGCCTCCTCACGACGTGAGCTGCCACTGAGTGCCGGCAACGACTTGATATTCTGGCGCGAGAGGATGAGGGCCACAGGGCGCTGCTCCTCCAGGGCCATCTTCCATGCTGCCACGGTCTCCTCCGAGTCGGCAGGACGAAGAACGAGCATCGAGCGCTCGCCCGAGTGGTTGCGCACCTGCTCCATAAGGCGTATCTGTATCTCGTGCTCCACGGGCTCGTGCGTAGGGCCATCCTCGCCCACGCGGAATGAGTCGTGAGTCCAGATGTAGATGACATGCTGGCGCATGAGGGCCGAGAGACGCACTGCGGGCTTCATATAGTCAGAGAATACGAAGAAGGTACCGCACGCGGGGATTATACCGCCGTGGAGCGCCATACCATTCATCACGCACGCCATAGTAAGCTCGGCAACACCTGCCTGGAAGAAGTTACCCGTAAAGTCACCCTTGGTGAAGGCCTTGGTCTTCTTCAGGAAGCCGTCGGTCTTATCCGAGTTAGAGAGGTCGGCCGAGGCCACGACCATATTCTCCACATTCTCGGCGAAGTATCCGAGCATCGTGGCTGACGCTGCACGTGTTGCCTGGTCGGGCTTTAGCTCGATCTTCGAGTAGTCAATCTCGGGGAGCTTGCCAGAGTAGAAGTTGTCCATCTTCTCGGCAAGTGCAGGGTTTTCCTTACGCCACGCCGCCTCCTTTGTCTGCATCTCCTTAGCCCACGCGCGAAGCTCCTCGCGACGTGCTGCGTATATCTCCTTCGACTCCTCGAATACGGCAAAGGGCTCGTCGGGATTGCCACCGAGGTTCTTAATAGTGGCTGCAATATCGGCACCGGCAGCCGTGAGGGGCTGACCGTGCGTCGACACCTGATTCTCGAAGCTCGTGCCATCGGCCTTGCGGGCGCCATAGCCCATCGTTGTCTTACCGATGATGAGCGTGGGGTGCTCCGTCTCGGCATTGGCAGCCTTGAGTGCTGCGCGTATCTCGTCGATAGACTGGCCATTTACGGTGATGACATTCCAGTTCCATGCACGATACTTCATCGCGATATCCTCGGTATCCACCTCGTCGCACTTCGTCGAGAGCTGGATGTTGTTCGAGTCGTAGTACATAATGAGGTTTGCGAGGCCGAGGTGACCAGCGATGCGGCCCACACCCTGCGATATCTCCTCCTGCACGGCGCCATCCGAGATAAAGGCGTAGGTCTTATGTGCCATCCACTCGCCAAAGCGTGCCACCATGAAGCGCTCAGCGATAGCAGCACCGAGAGCCATGGCATGACCCTGACCCAGAGGGCCCGAGGTGTTCTCCACGCCACGCAACACATCTACCTCGGGGTGTCCCGGGGTCACGCTACCCCACTGACGCAACGACTGCAAGTCCTCGGTCGTGTAGTTGCCTGCCAACGACAGCACCGCATAGAGCATGGGCGACATGTGGCCGGGGTCGAGGAACATACGGTCACGATGGGGATAAGCCATGTTGTCGGGGTCGTAACGCAAAAACTCGGTGTAGAGCACGTTGATGAAGTCGGCACCACCCATAGCACCACCCGGGTGACCAGACTTTGCCTTCTCAACCATCGAGGCAGCCAAGATACGAATGTTGTCGGCTGCACGCTGAAGCTTATTATTCTCCATAGTTAATAGTAATTTTATATTTTAGTTAAGTATTGCTCCCACATCACAGGGCTACAACAAGGCATAGCCCATACATCATACAAAGGTACTAAAACTTTCCTAAAAGTTGCCCCTCGTCGGCTATTTTTTTACACTATTTCACGTTTCTTGCATGACAAAGTGTTGCAAGGGTATAATAAAAAGGGGTGCGACTGCATTATTACATAGGTACGTAGCGCTATTATTAAAAAATTTTAAGTACCTTTGTGGCGTATTTTTGACGTTAAACTAAAAAAGATAATACTATGTTTGCAATCGACAATTACAATTTCGCTGGCAAGCGCGCCATCATTCGCGTAGACTTCAACGTGCCCCTCAACGCCGAGGGTAAGGTTACTGACGACACACGTATTCGTGCCGCCATACCCACGATTAAGAGGGTGTTGGCCGGCGGTGGCTCGGTGATTCTCATGTCGCACCTCGGCCGCCCAAAGAAGAACCCCGACCCCAAGTACTCGTTGGAGCAGATCATCTACGCCATCGAGGAGCGCCTCGGCGTTAAGATTATGTTTGCGGGCGACTGCATGGGCGAGAAGGCTGCCGAGATGGCTCGCAACCTTAAGCCCGGCGAGGTGATGCTCCTTGAGAACCTGCGCTTCTATGCCGAGGAGGAGGGTAAGCCCCGCGGCCTTGCGGAGGATGCCTCGGACGAGGAGAAGAAGGAGGCAAAGAAGGCTGTGAAGGAGTCGCAGAAGGAGTTCGTTAAGCGCCTTGCGTCGTATGCCGATTGCTACGTGAACGACGCCTTCGGTACGGCACACCGCGCACACGCCTCAACAGCACTCATCGCCGACTACTTCCCTCAGGATAAGATGTTCGGCTACGTCATGGAGAACGAGTTGAAGGCTATCGACGGCGTTATGCAGAACCCCGAGCGCCCCTTCTGCGCTATCATCGGTGGCTCGAAGGTATCAACGAAGATTACCATTATCGAGAAGCTCATGGAGAAGGTCGACTCGATCATCATTGGTGGCGGTATGACCTATACGTTTGCCGGTGCCGAGGGTGGCAAGGAGGGTAAGTCTATCTGCGAGCCCGACATGTTCCCCGTAGCTCTCGATATTTTGAAGAAGGCCGAGGAGAAGGGTATCACCATCCTTCGCTCGCCCGACGCGCTTATCTGCGACGACTTTGCCGAGACAGCAAACACGAAGGAGGCGCCCGCGAACAACATCCCCGACGCGTGGGAGGGTGTCGATATCGCCACGGGCGGTAAGGCTAAGTTCCGCGAGCACATCCTTGGCTGCAAGACGATTCTTTGGAATGGTCCCGTAGGCGTGTTCGAGATTGACAAGTTCTCGACAGGCTCACGTGCCGTTGCCGAGGCTATTGCCGAGGCTACGGAGAAGAATGGCGCCTACTCGCTTATCGGTGGTGGCGACTCGGTGGCATGTGTCAACAAGTTTGGCTTGGCAGACAAGGTGTCATACGTTTCTACCGGTGGCGGTGCATTGCTTGAGTACATGGAGGGCAAGGAGCTCCCGGGCGTAGCAGCCATCCGCAAGTAGGCTCACAAACACGAAAACCTAAACAACAAACCGATAATGAAAAAGTTAACACTAATCCTTGCGACAGCACTTATGGTTTCAGCTTGCGCAAACATTGCCGAGACGGGCGACGTGGTACCCGCCATCGACAAGAACAACTTCGACGAGGCGATAAACCTCAAGGACGACTTCTACCAGTGGGCCACGGGTGGTTGGCAGAAGAATAACCCGCTTAAGCCCGAGTACTCACGCTACGGCTCTTTCGATGTTCTCCGCGACAACAACGAGACACGCATCAACGAGCTCTTCGAGGAGATGACCGAGTCAAAGGCCGCGTTTGGTAGCGTCGAGCAGAAGATCTCGGATCTCTACAAGATGGGCCTCGACGAGGAGCGCCTGAACAAGGAGGGTGCCGAGCCTATACGCGCTGCCGTTGCCGAGATTTTGGCTACGACGGAGCGTGAGGCACTTATAGCATCAATCCCCGCGCTTCACACCGATGGCATCGGCGTATTCTTCGCAGCCTACCCCGCAGCCGACCTCGCCGATAGCAACATGACCATCCTCTACCTCGAGCAGGGTGGCCTCGGCATGGGCAACCGCGACTACTACGTCGACGAGACTAATAGCGACAAGAAGGCTGCATACCGCACCTACCTCACAAAGATATTTACGCTCGCCGGCGTTGAGGGCGATGTGGAGAAGATGGCCGACGATGTTATCGCCATCGAGGATCGCATTGCCGAGAAGTCATGGTCGAACGTAGAGTGCCGCGACATTCAGAAGGGCTACAACCCCTACACCGTAGATGCTGTGCGTAAGGAGTTTAACACAGTAGATTGGGATGCTTACTTCGCAGCGATGAAGATTGAGAATCTTAATAAGATTGTCGTTAGCCAGCCATCGTCGTTCAGAAACATCATGAACGTGCTTGCCACGGCCGATGTTGAGGCTTTGCGCGCCTATGTTGCAGCACACTACATAGACGCTGCTGCCGGCTACCTCAGCGAGGAGTTTGCCCTTGCATCGTTCGAGTTCTTCGGCAAGACCATGTCGGGCACGGAGGAGATTCGCCCCCGCTGGAAGCGCGCCATGGGCGTGCCCAACTCTATCCTCTCGGATGCTGTGGGCGAGATATATGTTGCCAAGTACTTCCCCGAGAGCGAGAAGGCTCGCGTGGAGACCATGGTATCGAACATCCAGAAGGCCTTCTCTAAGCATATCGAGGCTCTCGACTGGATGAGCGACGACACCAAGGCTAAGGCTCAGGAGAAGCTCGCCGCTTTTACGGTGAAGATTGGCTACCCCAACAAGTGGAAGGATTACTCGACACTCACCATCGACCCCACGAAGTCGTACTGGGAGAATGTCGTTGAGGCTAACCGCTGGTACACGGCCGACTCTATGAGCGAGGTTGGCAAGCCCGTAGACCGCGAGAAGTGGATGATGCCTCCTCAGATGGTCAACGCCTACTATATGCCTACGACCAACGAGATATGCTTCCCCGCAGCTATCCTTCAGCCCCCCTTCTACAACCCCAATGCTGACGATGCTGTGAACTATGGCGCTATCGGCGTGGTTATCGCTCACGAGATGACCCACGGCTTCGACGACCAGGGCTCGCAGTTCGACAAGATGGGTAACATGAACGACTGGTGGACGAAGGAGGACCGCACGGCATTTGAGGCCAAGACAAATGTCCTTGTTGAGCAGTTCAACGCTATCGAGATTCTCCCCGGCTTGTTTGCCGATGGTAAGTTCTCGTTGGGCGAGAATATCGCCGACCAGGGTGGCTTGCGCCTTGCCTTCACCGCCCTCACGGACTACGCATGGGCTGAGGGTCGCCCCGAGGATATCGACGGTTTCACGGGCGAGCAGCGCTTCTACATAGGCTACGCTACGCTCTGGGCACAGAACATCACCGACCAGGAGAAGGAGCGCCTCACGAAGGTTGACGTTCACTCTCTCGGCCGCAACCGCGTGAACGCTACGTTGCGTAACATCGAGTCGTTCTACGAGGCCTTTGGCATCACCGAGGGCGATGCTATGTATATGCCTGTTGAGGAGCGCGTTATCATCTGGTAACGAGCACCATATAAAAAGTAATGGCTGACATGTGTGATGTCAGCCATTACTTTTTATGTGGTTTATTTCAACACCTTACCATCCGCGAAGGCGTTGCCCGCGATGGCGCCAAGCTCGATGTAGTGGTGGTTGATGGGGTCGTAGGTTATGGGGCGCAGCTTGCTGTAGTCGACCTTACCATCGGTGAGGATACGCTCGTCGGCACTCACATTCACAATGCGACCGACAAGGTGGTTGCTCTCCTTGTCGTATGACACTACCTCGCACTCTAACGTGAAGGGTAATTCGTTTATAATCGGGGCATTTACCACCTCCGAGCGCGTAGCCGTAAATCCCGCTTTGACAAACTTATCGGACTCCTTATTGCCCGACACTATGCCCACATAGTCGCACGATGTGAGCTGTTCCACAGTCGCCATGCTTACGGTAAATGCCTTTGTGGCGAGGATATTTTTCGTGGTTTTGTGCCCCTCCGAAATACAGATTCCGATATGGTCATCTGTGAAGATTCCACCCCATGCAGCATTCATTGCATTAGGCTTTCCATCAGCATCATACGCCGCTACAATCAATACCGGCATAGGATACATCCAACTCTTTACTCCAAAATTCTTACGCATAACTATCAAACTTTTAACTTCGTTTCTTAGACTTTTGTATTGTGAGATTTGCAATTGTCACCCTGACTATATCCGCCAGATAATTCCTGTTGTCCACATCCGTAATTAGGAAATACTCCTTTGCACCGTCGTAGGGCGGGCGCATAACCACCTCGCGCAGTATCGCACAACACGCCTCCGTGGGCTTGATGTATAGGCGGTTATCGCATATAAGACCAAAGACCACGCCATTGCAATAGATGCAATAGTCACCCATCATCTTTCGCGCAGAAATATCACCCGCATCGGTGCATTGGTCCACGATATATTGCACAAAATCAGCGTTGCATGCCATAGCCCGTTATCCTATCTCCCCATTTATTCTTCGCTTAACAACCGAAAACGCCTTCTGATAGAGTGCCGAGTCGGGCATCGTTTCGAGCATCTCCCGAAAGCGACACATCGGCACAGCGAAGGTCAATTCATCCTTCGGTACAAGGGGTCGTGCCGAGGGGTCGAACATGCCAAGGAAACAACGGCGACCACCCTTGCGGTTTTCGGTCGAAGCAAAGGCGATGATGGCAGCACACCCCGATGCGAACTTCGTAACAACAGCGTCATCGGCATCGTTGTCGTAGAATGCCCAGGTGCACAGTCCCGAGAGTATGTCGGGCGTGGCGAAGAATACGACAGCCTCAACGCCATCCCAACTATCTAATCTATCCACACTTACAAAGTTAAGGTAGGGCTTCGCGGTAATCTCTATTTCGAGGCTTTCGACATAGTCGCGCACCTGCTCAGGGGTCTGTTTGTAGTGCTCGGTTTCCGACACAAAGAGAGGCACACGCTCGGGCATCGGGCGAAAGGCGGTATAGAGTCCGCCACCGCCACACTGCACATTCTCGGCAGTGAGCGTGAGGGCGCCACCCTCGCACACCTTACGTATTGCGCCAATCATACATCGTGGTACGCGGCTCTCGGCATTAACGGCCACGTCGCCATACCAAAAGGCGATAGGCAACGGCGCAGCCTCGCCAAAGGCCCCACGAAACTTATCGATAAACTCCTGCGGTATCATACTATTCCGATATTGTTCTCTCACAAAGTTACGCATTTTTTCGTTACGACATGTAGGCTCGGGGAAATTGTTTTCTTCAAAAATTCGAAGTTTCTATAAATTTTTGCTTATCTTTGTAATGGCTTATGGCTTTTGCCGTTGAGCCGTACATATTAGATTGGATATTTTTTGACGATTCTTCTATACTGAAACTTGGCAGTTTTAATCACACGAAGGTCGACAACAAATGTCCACGCATGGTTGTATATCCCTACTACCGATTGGTTCGGTATGTGCGATATATCTCCGGCGTGGGCGTTTGTGTTGCTTATTCGTGTGAAAGGCAGCCAAGGCCTCAGTATAGGATGAGTAAATACAGCGCCTGCGCTTTTTTATGGACTTATCCGGAAATAAAGACCTCCTTGATAGAGAGATAGTGGCATTCTTTGCTTCGCGGAAAGCAACGCCCCACGACACGCAATTGGCGCTGCAATGGGCAGCCTCCATCTGCCAAACCGACAAAGTCGTCATCAGCGGCTTTCACTCCCCACTCGAAAAAGAGATTCTGAACTACCTGCTCGAACGGCATCACCCCGTGATTTTTGCGCTCGGGAAAACACTTTATAAAAAGATTCCACCTCACATGCAAGCCACTTTTGACGAGGGGAATTTGCTCTTTATATCGTTTCGTGGCTACACGCGCCATAGCTGGAACTCCGCCCAACAACGCAACTGGGGCGCCGCCAACCTCGCCGCCGAGGTTTTCTTCTCGCCCTTCGACAACACCAGCTCGCTTAGCACACTCCACTTCACCCTCGACAACTACAGTGACACGCCGGTGCGCATTTTAGAGTAGCTTTTCTGACAAACGCCATATCGAAGAATTTACTACCTTTGCGGTATGGATACAACGAGTACACCGAAGATAACCATACGCTCAGCACAGCGCGAGGATGCGGCACTTATTGCCGAGGTCGTATGTATGGCCGTGGGCTACGACACCACGCACCCCATATATCCCGTGTTTCACACCCTCGCAGCATGCGACAATGCGCAGTATAGCTACCTCAACACTCTCGTTGCCGAGGTTGACGGCATGGTGGCAGGGGCCCTCGTGGGCTACGATGGCGCACATCTCGAGGCGCTACGCGAGCCTATATTTCCACTATTATTAAAGCACCTCGGCGAGGTACCCCATATCGAGGATGAGACCGCGGCGGGAGAGTTTTATTTAGACTCACTGGGTGTGCTCCCCCGATTCCGAGGCTTAGGTGTGGGCAGCGCGCTGCTTAATACCATGAGCAACAGGGCCTTCGCTGCGGGGCATGAGCGCGTAGGCCTCATCGTCGACACGGATAACCCGAAGGCCGAAAAACTATATACGAAGTTGGGCTTTGTGCGCGTAGGCAAGAAACGCTTCCTCGGCCACGACATGTGGCACCTACAGCGCAGTGCTAACGTCGTGACACCTCGTTAAGCACCTCGCGCGCCTCGGCAACAATCTCCATCCACGGCGCGTCAGCATCGTTTATGTTGGCGCCACGAATCTTAGCCAGAATATCATCTATATCGCCGGTATTCACTCCCATGCGGCGTAGCGTGCGCACCTTCTCGGCAACCTCGATGCCATCAACAAGGCGCTCGAAGCGCACCGACGAGCGGGCGTGAGGGTAGACAAGGAAGGTGTCGCCAGCACTCCACGTGCCATAGCGCGAGTCGTAGGCGGGGTCTGCCGGCCATGAGTTATACGCCCAGCGCAGCATACCGTCATAGTCCGAGGCCAGGCCATACCATCCAAGCAGCTCAGCCTCATAGGGTTGCGACGTGGTGAAGGTATTCGGGAAGGGCGGGTTGCAGCACACGTAGAAGGTGGTATTATAGCCCTGGGCACGGCGTGCGAGGATGTCGCCATGGTCGGCAGGCTGCTCCTGCGCAACACACACATCGCGCATATTCATATAACGACGGTACGACCTATGCATGTCGGCAATGGCAAAGCCCATCTCCGGTGCGCACTCGGCCAACACCTCGACGGCAGCATCCATAGCCTCGGGGCCACGCTCATCCATGGCTATATTGGTGATGTCGAGCCACCCCTTAGTGCGCAGGTGCTCCTTGAAGTCGAGGAGGAAGGGGCGCCATATATCGGCAAAGATGGGTGTGCCGGGCTCCGCAACGACGGTGACAACCTCATCCCGCACCTCGTCGTAGTACTCCAGCTCGCAGTTCCACGGCACCATGGAGTAGCAGTTTATCATCTTGTTGATGCCGAGACCAAACATAAGCTCCACCCAACGGTCAAAGATGGCGTAGTCATAGCTCCACGTGCCATCACTCCTTAGGCGCCACTCTATCATCGGGGCATAGCCATCGTAGCACTGGTGGTTCCACGGGTCTTTGTTCAGCGTTGCCGTCACAACCTTCTGTCCGGCTTTGGCAAGAGGCATCATCGTACGCCTAAGAGCCTCGAAGTGAGCATCGCTCCATAGCTCAAGACCCTCGGCACGTGCCACAGCCGTGGGATGTTGCCATAGGTCGAGGTGGTAGCTCCACTTGTCGGGCGTGGCGAGCGTATACCGCTGTACCTCGAGCGTCAACGGCAGCGCCACGCTGCCACCATCGTATGTGACAACAACCTCCGAGGTATATACTCCCGCCTCGGCATCCTCGGGCACAGCAACAGTGAGCCACACGGGGCGCACGCTGCGGGCCTCGATGTCGACGCTCGCAATGGTGTCGAGCATGTCGGCCGAAAGAGCACCATCCACAAGCGTATAGCGCACAAAGCGTGTGGTGGCAATCGTCTGAGGAAGCGTAGCCTCCGCCGAGCGAAAAGCACCCACCTCACACCTCACATTGCCAACATCGTCTGCCGACCACAAAAGAATCTGCGCCGCGACACGCTCGCCACGCCACGCTACAAGAGGCATGGACTCAACACCCTCCACCTCAGGCACAACGCTGCGCCCATAGCGTAGGTCGGTAGATGCCCACGCGGCATTAAGCCCCTCGCGGACATCATCCCATGCCGCCACCTCCTCGGGGGTGAGCACCACAGGGTCCGGCGCCTCGGTGAAGGCATCCGCGGGTGTTGTTACAGTTGCGCAACTTGTTAATACAAGGAGTGTTAATATGGATAATATGTGTCGCATGTTATTTTAGTTAAAGTATAAGCTCGACTAACCCGAATGTGCATTATTGCCAACCTAATCGTTTAGAGATAGTCTCTAACGCATCATCGACCCCATCAAATTCTTGAAGCCACGCGGGAATATCCCTATTGATCCAATACAGCACCTGCAATATATCTTTATGCATCTTATCTATATACGCTTTGCTCCAACAAATGGGCTCATTGTGAAAAACTCTATTTCTAAATGCTCGAAAGTTGTTAAGTGGCGCTGAGATATTCTTACGCTGTCTTTGAGACTTTGGCATATATGGAAATGCTCTGCGCAAGTCGTGCCACAAAACCTTTTCATATTGACTATTCATAAGAGAAACCCAGAAACCAAAGGTCAATTCGGCAACAATCTTCGATGATGTTACAATCTCTCCCCTACTACAGATATGTCGCTGAGCCTCAGTAATGTAATAGTTTAGTCCATTAAGCCCCTGTATAGATGGTATTACTCGATACCAATCCTCGCGACCAAACTTCGCTATCAACTCCCGATTAAGAGCATTTCTGAGTGCAACCTCAAATACCGATATACAAGAGTAGAATGCACCCGACAACTCAATATTCGACTGATAGTGCGCAATTGCCATATTTTCATCGCTGGGATAGGCCGCATAATAACGCGCCATTCGCTCGGTCGAGAAAACTTTTTCAAAAAAATATTTGGTTTGCATCCTTTTTGTTTGTATATTTGCAGTGCAGTCCCGGGTGTTCCTCTCCCAGTTTTTAGATGCTGGTGATGAATCCGGGTTTTTTTGTGTCCGAATGTCTCCTACCGAAAAGGTGTAAATCTCAATTTACAGAGCGCTATGCGTATGGGTTAGAACGTCGCGCCAAGCTCGATATAGAAGGCGTTGTTGCCAGCCTTGAACATCGTAACGCCCTTGGCATCTTTCCACTCCAGGTTCTGCGACGCAAGGCCAAGGCCGAGGTTAAAGTTGGCGATATTGAGTCCCGCGCCAAACTTCATAAGAAGGCCACCGCGAAGTTTACCGAAACCCTCCTTCGAGAAGTTGGATGTGGCGACAACATGGCCACCGAGGCTTACCGAGAGGTAGGGCTTAACAATCACTCGCGTAGGGATATAGCCACGCACATTCGCAAAGATGGGGATGCTTACCGAGCCCCACGTGTCGGGCGAGCCCTTGCCCGAGATGTCGGTAGCCAACGACACCAACTTACACTCGCCATAGGCATACTGTACGCCCGTGCCCACGCCTGCAAAAAGGAAGTCACCGAGGCGCACACCACCGAGAAGCTCGACATAGGGGCGCGAGAGGTTAGTCTTAACCTTCTCGTGGTTCTCAATCTTCGTCTTTAGCTTACCTCCGGTGATAAAGCCCACGTTGACCTCAAACTGTGGCTTCACCGTCGTTGCAACCTTATCTCTTCCGTACAGCTCCTCGTCGTAGCTACCCGCAGGGAGTGATGCCATAGCCGGCACGGCTACGACAAGTGCCAAAATAAGAATTATCGCTCTCTTCATACTATCAGCATTAATTTGGTGTAAAGGTAAGAATTTTTCCATAAACGACAAATTTTATATGGCGACATATAACTTCACCCGAAAAATTGTATCTTTGCATGTACGGATGATTATTAACAAACAACGCATACATGAAACTAAGCCAACTTATCGCACGTGGTGCTGCCGTAGTAGCAGCCGTGGCAACAATCGCATGCTCGTCGGAGCAACCCAAGGAGGAGGGTGACAACATCCCCACAACACCCATAAACGAGATGGCATACAGCCCCGAGGCTACCACCTTCGAGCTATGGGCACCCACGGCCGACAGCGTCGTCGTGCGCCTCTACGATGGCGACACCCTTGCCGAGGAGGTTGCCATGACAGCAGCCGAGGATGGACTCTGGAGAGCTCAAGTGGAGGGCGACAAGCGCGGCATGTACTACGCCTTTCAGGTGACAATCGACGGCAAGGCGCTGAAGGAGACCGCCGGCATCTTCGCCCGCGCGCTTGACACTAACGGCAACCGCGGAGCCATCATAGACCTTGAGCGCACAAACCCCGAGGACTGGAATGAGGATTGTGCTCCCTCGATACCTGCCACGGAGACGGTGATATACGAGATGCACTACCGCGACATGACGGCACACGCCTCGGCAGGCGTGGCACACCCGGGTAAGTATCTCGGCATGGCGGAGCGTGGCACACGCTCGACAGAGGGTCTTGCCACGGGCCTCGACCACCTCGTAGAGTTGGGCGTGACACACATACACCTCCTCCCCACGGCCGACTTCGGCTCGATAGACGAGTCGCGACCCACGGATCAGTACAACTGGGGCTACGAGCCCAAGAACTACAACGCCCCCGAGGGTACGTATGCCACACGTGTAGATGACCCCGAGGCGCGCATACGCGAGCTTAAGACGTTGGTGAAGGCGATGCACGATGCGGGGCTGTGTGTCGTGCTCGACGTGGTATACAACCACACCACCGCGACGGAGAACTGCGGCTTCGAGCTCACCGTGCCCGGATACTTCTACCGCATGAGGGAGGATGGCACCTTCGCCGATGGCTCGGGATGTGGCAACGAGACGGCAAGCGAGAAGCCCATGATGCGTAAATACATGGTCGAGTCGCTCGAGTATTGGGTCAAGGAGTACCACATCGACGGCTTCCGCTTCGACCTCATGGCCATACACGACATCGAGACGATGAACCTCATACGCGAGCGCCTCGAGGCCCTCAACCCCAACATCCTGCTCTATGGCGAGGGCTGGGCTGCTGCCACACCCCTCTACGACGAGGATAAGTTGGCTTTCAAGCGCTACACCTATCGCATGCCCGGCATTGCAGCCTTCTCGGACGACATACGTAACGCCCTGCGTGGCACGCTCGACCTCTCGGAGGGAGGCTTCATCTTTGGCGTCGAGGGTAACAAGGAGGCGCTCAAGTTTGGCATCGTAGGCGGTGTCGAGCACCCCGAGGTAGACCACACGGAGGAGGCGTGGTGCGCAGCACCCACACAGCACATAAGCTACATCACGTGTCACGACGACCACAACCTGCGCGACCGTCTTGAGCACCTCGCGCCCGAGGCAACGGAGGCCGAGCGCCTAAAGATGGCCAAGTTGGGACACTTCGGCGTGTTCACCTCGCAGGGCATACCCTTCATATTCTGCGGCGAGGAGATGTATCGCACGAAGCTCGGCGAGAAGAACACATACAACCTGCCCGACAAGTACAACGCCATAGATTGGTCGTTGAAGAGCACATACAACGACCTCGTGGAGTATGTCAAGGGGCTTATCGCCCTGCGCAAGGCGCACCCCGCCTTCTCGCTCGGCACGGCCGAGGCGGTGCGCAACCACCTCACCTTCATCGAGAATGACAATGCCGCAGCCGTGGGCTTCGTGCTCCACGACCTCGAGGGCATAGACACGGCCGAGAGCATCGTCGTGTTGATGAATGGAGAACGTGAGAGCGTGGTGTTCGACATCCCCGCGGGCACGTACAAGTGGGTGGCAGATGGCGATGCCATCTTCGTCAAGGGCATAGGTCGCTACGATGCCCCGCATGGCAAGATTGAGGTTGCTCCCTGCTCGGGCGTGATACTCATTGCCCAGTAGCGTAAAAATGTATATATTTGCAAAATAAACGAGCACAGAACAACGCTTAACATTATAGGCACGGGTGAGAGTAGAGTTCGACATAGCGCGACGACTATCGAGTCGCAGGGCGGGTGCCAAGGCCGGCATCATGGAGCGCGTGGCGACCATAGCCACAGGTGTGAGCATTGCCGTGATAATCATCACCCTCTCGGTAGTCATTGGCTTCAAGCACGACCTGCGCAACCTCCTCACGGGAGCCTCGGCCGACATTACCGTCACAGCGCCACAGAGCGGTGGCGTGGTGTCGGGAAAGCGCATAGAGCACAGCGCACCACTTGTCGAGGCGCTGCAACATCCCGACATTGCCCGCTACTCGCCCTACACAGCAAAGGAGGGTGTGCTTAAGAGCGACGACAACATCCTTGGCGTGATGCTCAAGGGCGTAGACGACTGCTTCGACCCCACATTTTACAAGGAGCACATCGTCGAGGGCCGTTTCCCGCGTATAGGCCTTGAGCCCCGCACGAAGGATATACTTATCTCCGAAAGCATAGCCCGCAAGATGGATGTCGCGGTGGGCGACCGCATAGAGATGGTCTTCGTCGATGCCGAGGGTGGCATCCTGCGCGATAGGTTTGAGATAAGCGGCCTGTACCACACGGGCGTAGACATCATCGACAACGGCATAGTCCTCACGGACATACGCAACGTAGCGCGCCTCTACGACGGCAATAGTGCAATGGTCACTGGCTTCGACCTATGGCTCAGAGAGGGCGCCGAAAGCGACATCGTTGCTCGCGAGCTAAATGGCGGATTTATAGACCTCTACCTCGCAACGGGATGTCAGGCCGAGGCCTTCACCGCAGAGGCGGTCTTCCCCGACATCTTCGGCTGGTTGGCTACGCACGACATTACGGCCATGGCCGTGGTGGTGATAATGATTATCGTGGCGCTCCTGAACATGACCACATCGCTACTTATCATCGTCCTCGAGCGCCAGCGTATGATTGGCGAACTACGAGCCTTGGGCATGCGTCGAGGCGCTGTGGTCGGGATATTCCTCTTCAGGGCCCTCTTCATCACCGCGCGCGGTGTTGTGTGGGGTGCCATGGCGGGCATCGTCATCGTCGTGATACAGCACCTCTGGGCCGTCGTGCCCCTACCCTCGGAGGGCTACCTTCTGGAGGCTGTGCCCGTGGCGCTATGCTGGGGGTGGTGGCTCGCAGCAATCGTAGCAACGATAGCAATAACACTCATCGTCATGCTATTACCCGCAGCCCTCGCCGCAAAGATATCGCCCACAAAGATTATGAGATACGAATAAAACGAGTTATGAAACCATACAACGAGGAGCAAACGAAGAAGGAGCAGGTGGAGGAGATGTTCGACAACATAGCTCCCACGTACGATAGGCTCAACCACATAATGTCGCTCAACATCGACCGCCTATGGCGCCGCCGCGTAATGCGCATCGTGCGTCGCACGAGGGCTCACGCCATCATGGATGTAGCCACCGGCACGGGCGACCTCGCCATAGCCATGGCAAAAAAAATAAACGAGGCACACATCCTCGGCGTAGACCTCTCGGAGGAGATGCTTAGCGTAGCACGCAGCAAGGTGGAGCGCCTGGGGCTCTCGGAGCGCATATCGCTGGAGAAGGGCGATGCCGAGAACCTCGACATGGTTGCCGACGGCACGATAGATGTCGCCACGGTAGCCTTCGGTGTGCGTAACTTCGAGAATATCGAGGGGGGCCTCAGCGAGATATACCGCACGCTGAAGGCGGGAGGCAAGCTTGTCGTTCTGGAGTTCTCGATGCCACGCAACCGCTTCATACGATGGATATACTCGCAGTATGCCCACCGTCTGCTGCCACGCATAGGTGCCGCCATATCGAAGGACGAGCGCGCCTACACCTACCTCCCCGACTCTGTCGAGGAGTTTCCCTCGCCCGAGCGCTTCACGGAGATACTTCGCAGCGTGGGCTACAGCAGCGTGACACGCCGTGCGCAGAGCTTCGGCATAGCATATATATACGTAGCAACAAAGTAGAGATGACACGAGCCTTAGCACCACTCCTTGCGTTGATGCTCCTTGTGTGCACGACATCGCATGTCGATGCTGCCGAGGATGTGACAACACGTGCCCTCACCATCGAGGCAGTGACACGTGTGACACACCTGTCATCATCGGGCGCCAACCTCTATGTCGCGGTGCGTAACAACAGCCGTCACGCCCTGGTCATCAAGCGTGGCGAGGTGGACATAATGGTGGGCGGCAGCCTCAAGAGCACCATATCGCTCCGCGAGAAGGTGATAATACCCAAGGGGTACGTGGGCGAGGTGCTACTGCCGCTACGCTTTCGCAGCACGAGCACACTCACACTACACAGTATCCTGCGCCGTATTACGGAGGGCGACAGCGACAACATCGCCATAACCTACCACCTACGCGGAGGCACAAGACTCATACGGAGAAGTTTCCGCGGCGAGGATATTGCCATCTCGGAAATTTTCGATATGTTTGCAATACCTAAGAGCGCGATACTTCGTGCCGAGGAGTTGTTCAGATAATGTAATACACACAAATACAACAATTTATGCGACACGGATATTTAAGACTCACCCTCACGCTCATCGTTACCCTTGTTGCGATAGAGGCCTCGGCACAGAGCATTGATAGGATGCGCAGCAACCTCGCTGTGCGCACGATGGATGGCACACATGTGCGTGTCGACGAGGACGAGGCTACGCGACAGGCGGTGAGTGCCGTGGAGTCTAAGGCGCGCCCACGCCAGGTTAATGGCTACCGCGTGGTGATATACTCCGACAACGGCCAGTATGCTGGCGACAAGGCCAAGAGCGTACACTCGCAGTTCAGACACGCCTACCCCCATATCAACGCCTACCTCGTCTACGAGAGTCCCTATTTCAAGGTGTCGGTGGGCGACTGCCTGACGATGGAGGAGGCGCAGATACTCATGGCGGAGCTATCCTCGGCCTACCCCAAGGCCTTCCCTAAGCGCGAGGTTATAAAGCTCTCGGAGTTGCAACATGCTCGCGCCAAGGCAGATATAGTGGCCGACACGACGCTCCTCGGGACAATGCCCGAGGGTGCGATTATGAGCACTGAGGAGATAAATATTGGCATGGAATAGCATTTTTTTGTCCGAAATGTTGTTTGAATAAAATTTGTTTCCTACATTTGTGTTCGTAAAACAATCTATTTATTAAAACTTTATAGCTATGAAGAAGATTTTTGCATTTGCAATTTTGTTTGCTGCAGTATCAATGGTTGCATGTGGTGGCCAGCAGCAGAAGGCTGAGGAGGCACAGGAGGAGGCAGCTGCAACGGAGTGCTGCGCAGAGGAGAAGGCATGCTGCGAGGAGTGCTGCGCTGAGGAGGCTTGCTGCGAGGGTGAGTGCTGCGCTGAGGAGAAGGCCTGCTGCGAGGGCGAGTGCTGCGCTGAGGAGAAGGCTTGCTGCGAGGGCGAGTGCTGCGCAGAGAAGGCTGAGTAATTATCTCTCACCTCACACTATTAGGGGATGACTAAACACTAGTCATCCCCATTTGTTAGGAGGTTGAATAAACATGTGCCGCTTTAGCCATAAGCCCTTTTCGTCAAGATGTCAAGAAACACCTCTTTACCTCTTAATCCTGCCGATGTGGGGCAGGTTGTATAATACCGCAACTATACACTATGCCTGAAGCTCTTAAAAGCACTTTCTGATCTACGACATTACCACATAGAATCTTAAGACATACCTCATAACGCAGTTGCTCAAACCGCTGTTGATAATCGTCTAAAGAACGAGACTGATTATTTTTATTATTGATAAACGATGCTATAGTACAAAGCTCTCGCTCAACATCGTCAAGCAACCCAATCAAATTATCCTCATCAAACAGACGGGTGACGACATCCAACTCTTTATCTCTGAGCCCTAAAGCATATAAATCGATACGAGCCGTATCACACATGTACGGTTCAATACGTTTTATAAAATCCGCCCATTCTCTTTCGTTTGCAGCCTTTTTAACCTCAATATTCACAAAGTTTACATCCATACTATTACATGCTTGGTAGACATGGATAATATCTTTGATGCTGTCCCAGGGAATGACAACGTGGGAATTAATAGGTAAATCTATACGCCTTGTGCCTATTATAGCATACACATCGCTTGATTCTGCATTTATCCTCAATCCTTGAGATGTCCACATTGTGTTAAAATATGCAGCACGACCGACATCAAGGATACTTAGGATGTCTGAATATTGACACGTTGTACAATTATAGAGCTGAAACGTATATCTCAACATACTTTATAAATTTTTGAAACAACCATCTTTCGCCAGATTATATACTATCCACGTTGGTACGAGCACCATGTGGTTATCCGTTGGCAATAGTAATGAGTTGGAGTCCATCTCTATTTCGTACTCCAACGAAACATCTATGAGTTTATGTATTGCATCAACATCGATATTAGACTTATAATCGTAAATGTTTCCTCTGGGGCCTATTTTGATAGCACTTGAAAATGGTGTGGCTTCAATCTTTGCCCATGTCGATTTATTAATCGCTTCCTCAAATATATCCTCCTTTAACCATATAGTAACTTTATCAAGAGGCATATCCAAGTGGTTGTTAACAATATTAACATCTTGGGCCGTCTCCCTTGTTGCTCGAAGACAGATGGGGATACATATTAATAGCATAAGAACAATAAAGATATACGCACCCATGTTCTTTAACAGTATTCTACTCATAATGCCTTAATTATTTGTTATTGATATTCATATAATCCCTGAAAGCGACCGATTGGAGGACTTCGTTAATAATGCGTTGATCCAACCCTTTCCATTCACCATTACCCGAATACTCGTAATCAACCTGGAAAATAACATAATATTTTACCTTCTCGAGCTCATCAACAGAACATTGAGTAAGTTGCTTGTCAGTGATGATTGTTACCAACAAGTGGTCATCCTTGTCGACACCATTCCAATAGCCATTTATGGTACCTGTTTTACCATAAACATAAAATGTCGGGATATCTTTAGGGCCCTTATCAACTCGCCCGTTATCAATCTTTATTCGGAATTTATTACCGCCAATATCATAACTTTTGACTATACCAAGTTTACCGGCTGTACCGACTGTTTCATATACCAAACTCATGCCCTTGAGGAGCTCATTACGCACATCGCAATAATTAGCAACCCCATTCCACGACTCATCCACATCAAATAGAGTGTAGCGTTCCCTCAGCGCCTCCTTGCGCTTGTCTACAGTGTACAACGACAACTTATAATTCTTATTGAGGGTAATAAGACGACCATACATTTCGGCCATAGCGAATGGAGACACACTCCAAATGGTATTACTACCTATAGCAACAGAGCGAACCATATACTCATTAAGTTGACGAGGTGTAGTTCTTCCGTCACGTACAGCAAGATTAAAATATGTCGCAGGCCTTCTCGCTTTAAGATCTTTGTACAAATACAAACCAAAGTTGGCAGACAAACCCGCAGGTAATAATGCCGTTGTATCAAGGATGGTACCCTGACTTAAAAATCTATTAAAGGTCAACGTACTGTTTCCTCCAAGTTTGTCAATTCTCATCTCCGGGAAGGCTGATACATTATTATCGTACCACATGGTCAAGGCTTCAGCATAATCCTTTTCATCTTGACCCCTACGCTGCACAGGTTTCGCCATTCTATACCCAGGCCTATTATCCTGATTGAGCTTATAGAACATAGTACCATTATCCATCTTGTTGGCGACTGTTAGAAAGCCGCTCGCGGTCAACGTCTTTTTCGAAAAGGCCCCGATATACGCCATTATAGAATTGTAGTAGTTACTTGACTTGTAGATGTAATTCTTGACATCTATCATTCCATTAACACCTTTTTCATCTCCTTTCAAAGATTTGAAGATGCTCTCTATGGGCTCTCCTGCATATTTACTGAAAGTATAATAATTACCTCTTGTGGTCTTATTATCATCGTTTAGATACAAACTATCTGGCGCTTTCATTTTAAGGTTGTCCCACCATCCTGTGTTATACATTGTTGTAACAGCTGTCCAGACAATAGGCTTCTGAGTCGATCCTGGACCACGCCTAAGAGCATTGCGGGAGAAGTTTCCAAAATAGCGCGTTTCTGTAGCCCGACCCTTCTCAAAGTTAATATATAATGAGTCCGAAATCTTAGCAATACGACGATAATCATTAGGGTTGACACGGAAATCATTATTTATGCGATAATCCACCATAGCACGCACGTTACCATCTCCATCTGCCACGATAACAGCCCTGTCCGCAGCGCCGTCATTGTCATTATAACTACCGAGGTTAGTACTATATACATCATATAATGCCAATGTTAAATCACTATTTACATTAAGCATTATATCGCTATTCGACAGACCGCGATTGTTCTTGCTCATCAAGTGCTTATGCATCGATATAACATCAGCAACAACATCTCTTGACCATAGCATCTTATGGCCAAACGGATACAAGAAGGCGCGATCACCATTAATTAATATATTCTTAGCGAAATACCTGTAACGATGCAATGGAAGGCTATCCAAACACTTATTCTGACCGTTAATAATGTAATCATTCTTTCGAGCGTTCACGACACTTACGCCATTGGCCTTCAACTCTATAATGCCGTCTGCTCCCACAACAACTCTACGATTTTTCAAAACAGCCGACACAAGCTGTACCTCTTCTCCATTAGTAATGCGTTTGGGAATGTAAACAACCCCATCGGCATACATATGTACCGAGTCCTTAATACCATATTTACTTGCTTCGATAATACTACCAGTCCATTGACTTCGACGTTTTGACGGCATATGATAATTAATTGCATTAACACCCGTGGCAAACTCCAATGTGTCCCTATAAACAACATTATGCTTACTCATACCTTTTAGTTTAACATAATCTATAGTGCGGACATTACGTAGACAAATAATGTTTCGTATACTATTATGTTTAGAGCCAGACTTTTTATAATGGTTTAGCAATCGTATCGTAATAGAATCACATTTTTCAAGCGCCATCTTCATAGAGTCATACTCAAATAGAGAGTCCACAAATGAGGACATATCTCGTCTAAGAGGGACTCGTCGTTTAATATCTCTTTGATACATCTTTAGAGCTGGAGTTATATACGTATCAAGGTCGTTAGATACCCTTGCCATGAGAAATTCGACATCATATACTCCCTTATTATAGTAGGCGTAGTCATGAAGGTCTGTTTTAGCCAATAGTTCTTCTGATGATCTATTCTTCAATGCTTCACTATAACTTAAACCTTCTGCATAATTATTATTACGACCAGTTGAATATAAGATCCCGGCAGATACTAAGAGTAAAATAAATATGAAGATTATTCCATTTTTATTTCGCTGCTTAATGGTTATAGCCAACGAAGCATCATCCTGCATCAATTGATTATGCTGATTTTTACCCAATAGAGCATAAATTACCCCGAGCGACACCAATATGAAGAAGTAAAGCGCTGATACTCGCGATGTGATAGATATAAGCGGAAAATCTTGACCAAAGAATATAAATGCTCTAGTATTTGCCAGGAATATCATCAATGATTGGACTGCAAATAGTAGTGCAACTTGAAGTGTTATTATGCGAGACCAGCGATATACGGATACCGAAGCCATTGCTATTAGAAGATAGACGGCAAAGGACACAACGAACAGTATCGCTAAGAGAAGTCCATGTTCTGCAATAATATATCTTGAAAGACATATATCGGTGGTTTGTGCAAACCACATGGCTCCAATCTTCGACTGAGGCTGTAATTTAAAGTATCCAGTACCCTCCTCTCCAAAAGACACAATATCATCTCCTATAGTCTGGTACTCATATAGTATCCAATCATTCAAGGAGGCCTGGAGGAACTTATTCTGTTCTTCATTAGTCTCAACCTTGGACAATACCTCTCCGGGGTTCTCCATGTGCACCCTAATACGATACTCTGTATGTCCGCTAGTAAACGAATCTAATACATCCGTAAAAGTGACAACCACCAAACACACAACAGCAGAAATGGGGATAATAATATGCCACCAACGGAATCTTATATTAAGTGCTACCATTACGGATGCTACTATCGCAAGAGCTATGACTACAAATACAAAAGCATATGAGAATACTCCTCCATCAGCGACAGCATTATATAAACTTAGGAATATATTCTTGTAACTTGCTATTAAACATATTAATACTATCAATATGACATACAATAGAGTCTTTGGAAGCCACCTGAATCTACGATAGCTATGATTTTCATAGTTACTCATATCAGTGATTTTTATCCACGAGGCAAAAATCATAAATAGAGTAAACATTATACCATAACCACCATCAGCAACCAATGTCGCTGCCGACATACACAACATATTCCATATAGAGAGGCTAAAGGCCGTCTTGTCAGATGGTTTCTTCTCTAACGAGTCAATATAGTTAGTGACATACGATGTGCTAAACATCTTATATATGAACCAATCTACAGCAAAGTATATTAACGCACCGCCTAAAACGCGAAACATCGGTCGTGCTAAAATCATCTCTACGACAACATACAATATTGCAATCACAGGAATAGCGATAGAAACGACCCAGCGCAGTTGATTATTGGGGAAAATAACTACTAAATATCGTACAAAACAGACGAGCATTAACACGCAAAATAAAAGCATCGGGATCATTGCTGTCCACAAATTACCAACAATGATTAGTACACCGATTGCTACAGCTGAGAGCGTTGCAAACTTAACCGTGGTTGACCTTGGTAATGATATATATAGGCTGCCCAATATTCCACCTACGCCCACGAATAATGCCACCCAAAAGATTATGCCATTAGAAAGCAACGCTATAGCAGCTGACGACAGAGCGGATAACATTAGACCCACGCTCATCAGCACTTTACACCATAGCACAGGTTGTGACAAGGCAAACTTCTCTAAGACTCCGCGATTTTGTGTAAAGATGCTTAGATTATTATGTCGTATGATATTGTATTTTACGAACCATAATACAAGATAGAATATTAATAATGACCAAACGATTATTGATAGCCACGATATATCTCTAAAATGATGGAATTCATAGAATGATATAGATGATACCGGTGAGAATACGGTGGTTCTCCAAAGTAGGAAGAATTTTACGGTTAAGTATGCTATCACCAATAGATGTGTTGCACACTCCACAGCCGTATATAGTCTATTCACCGAAGAGTAGTACATTGATAAGACAGAGCATACAACTACTCCAAAAAGAATCCAGACCAAGTACGAAGCCTTAAAGGGCGTGGTGTCTTTGAAATTTTCGATAGATATCAACCATTCATAAGCACCATCCTGCGACGTAATTCCAGGAAAATGTGCCCCCGCTTTAATGCCATTTTGCACACACTCACCACCACTCGTAAGAAGTCTGAAAACCATCTCAACATTAGAAACATCACTGACATAACTTACGAAGAATGGCTTGATATGCATCCTATTCCCGTGATTCTCGAACAGGTTAAACAATGCTAAATTTTCGGTAATAGTATTAATGAGCCCAGAATCGTCGGGATTATCTTGTGCATTAATGATGCTCGATGCAACCATTAACGATGTTTCCCTTCCTCGATTTGTAGAAGAGAGTGATTGATAGTGAGGCAACTCGTACATAATCGCCACATTCGGATCTCCATTCTCATCAACACCCAACTTTGTAAATTTGACTGATTCGGTTTTATTCTCCCCAAAACCTATATAGAATGCTTGATCATAGGGTATCGAAACCTCATTAACCTGTTGAAGCATTCTCTCAACAGAGATGGCATCCGCCCCATTGACACTAATACTTTTAATGTTGTTTTGCCTCTCTAACTCTATCAGATAATCTTGAGGAGGATATTTTTCTTTAATACTCTTTTGTTTGAGATTGTGGTATATAATCGGACGAATAAGATTTACCCCTCCAAGATCCATCTGTGTAAAGGCATCTAACGCAATGGACTGTAGTTCGTAACCACTTTTTAAGAATCGAGTAAACGACGATGCTACCATATCGTCGCCCCTACCAAAATAGTATATAGCACTATCCTGGCCTCGTTTTAGTTGCCACAGTTGTGGAGCTCGATGGCGTTGTACCACCTTAAAATCTACAACAGGTGTCTTAGAATCCGAGTCATTATAGCGGCCGGTTATGGTTGCACGATATGCGGCTTGATCGTCTCCTTCATGGTAGAAGAGACACTTTTGATTTATACAACAATCTCGGTAGGGATCACCACTAACCGTATATTCTTTTACGTATATAGGCGAAGTTACACCTTCTAATTGCAAGGTGACATTGTCATCATCAAAACTAACAATACGTATCGACCCATTAATTGATGAATTATCAAGAAAAGATTGGCCATCGTTTCCTGCAACAACAAAGCCCTTTTCAACCTTTATGCCCTCGACTTTTATAGCGTGATGGTCATAGTTATAGAATATCTTCTTGTCGGGATTTACGTAGTTACCAAAGGTGTATATAGACAGGGCTCCAAATATTAAAATGGCGATATACGACCAAAACATCGCTGTGCGATTATAACACGGCACGCCATTAATTCTTTTATAGTCCGATATAATTTGCCCATCTTTGCGTAATGTCGTTGTCTTATACTCCTTAACAAAATAGATAAGGAACATTAACGCAATTAACACAACATATAGCGAAACGAAATTAAACGTGAAATTATGGTCGATATACCACCAAAAGATAAATATACAGACTAATATAAGAAGTGTTGTAAGAATATTTTTTTTCATAACTACATTTTATATCCTGAAAATATTATATTCGCATCTTCCGACACAACGCCCTTAAAAGCCATGCCTAAAGCCCTTGCCCATTTGGGGGTTATTGTTGGATTATCCGTAATCTTTATAGCATTATTTAATGCATCTTCGTGAGATATTGTTCCGTTTATAATACCAACATTCAACTTTTGCTCTTCACGATTTACTACATCACTCCATTGCAGAGTTTCGGCTATATCAAGAGCCATCATTGCAACATTAATGGTATTGTCAATGATAACTTGACGCTCCTCGAGATCAAGTGGCATATTAACACCTCGCAACTGCTCAAAAAATCGTGTCGTAACATTATTCCTAAAATTCATAAGAACTAGATCTGCATCCGAAATAAACGCCCCCTTAACTTGAGCAATCTCTACTTTTAGTTTTTGGTTCTCCTGCTCTAAAACATCGGCACGATCACTCTCTGTCTTCAAGGCATCGCGAAATCTACCTCTGAAATCTTCGCTACTCTTTAACTGTTTATTGAGTTGAACTATTGTCTCTTTGAGTTCGTTGAATTTGCAATTTTGCTTCGATATTGCCACGCTTAAACTATAAACTATGATGATTAACAGAAGACCGCACACCACAATTATGACATTAAGTATAAGGTGACTCTCTATCATGATACCCAATATGGAGATAATGCCACACACAACACTAACCAAAGCTATTAAATATAACCACTTAACAATACTTCTCATAATGACATATAAATACAGGTTTAACTATTTCTTAACTCTGCTCAACTGCTGCTCATCCTCCTCATCTTTGTTGAGGTGTGATCCGGCAATTGTTCGAAGTTGCTGCCCCGGGTTGGGTTTCTCCTTTTTTGCAGGAAATGGGATGCTCTCATTCTGATTGGGAGGTAGAAGCAAATATGGGAATGTTGACTCAAACACAAATTCTCCATCTAATGCTCTATTGTTGATTGTGTTAATTAAAAAACCATCCGAACCCTCTTTACGAATTACAAAGTCGATCCCATCAAAGAACAACTTAACATTTATTACACCCCCCTGATTCATATGTGGGAGTACAATTCTATACTCCATTCCACTGACAATCAATCTGTCGTCTGCCCCAACAATAGTATCAGAATAGCCCAATGCCAAATCGCGAGGATTTCTATTTACCGCCTCAATCTTACTAAGCTGATCATCAGGAAAATCATTTGCTACGGGTAGAATGGTATTAAACATTTGCGATAATGTGCCACGCTCACCCATGTTTTGCTTAGCGAACATACGCTTAATGGAGCCTATGATTGGTTTGCAGATGTTCACTATCTTATCGTGCACGCCTTTATCAGACGTGCTTGACTGTTGGTCTGTAGGTTGTGCTTGTTGTAGTGTAGCAGAGTGAGCAATGCGAGGAATACCAATAATACGGCCATTATAAAGACCTGCCCTAATGCCATTAATGATAAACATACACACATTCTTAGGTGTAACCGTTGATGATAATGCTATAACAGTATCAAAATCATGTATCGTAGCATTTCCACAGATATCCGAATTTTGCGACTTCAAAATCTCCTCCATCCTGACACGGAGTTTATTCATTAAAAAGCCTCGCCCGGCAAAGAAGATATGATCTATCTTGTATTCCCTTTGTGTTGGGTAGCTCCTATTGAGTCGATTGGATACAGAATGGCAAATATTGACAATCATATTATCAATGTACGACTCATCATTGACCATAATTCTATCACGAATCATGTTCTTTAAGACGTTAAGTAGTCCCTCAAGCTTTATACCATCATTTACATCGGAAACCTTACGATTAGATAGCTCTCCATCATTATACAAGCGCTTGTACTCCTCGACCAACTTCATCAGAGAGTTGACTTCTGCCAAATCGGCATTTTTATCTAATATATTGCGAATGATAAACGCCTCGACCTTCGCCTTTCTCTTATCTTTATCCAACTCATTTGAGAACAGGTGGTCTAGAATCGATAACAACATCGCATAACTGATAGCATTTCCGGCTCCAATAATACCAGAGCGGAAGATGCTGTTATATCGATAATTGGCATTTTGATTCGCACGATCTTCAATTACCGAGAAATCAAGAGTACCCTTACCTGCATCCATGATCATATATCTTCCCCCCGCAGCAAATTGGCCACTCACATGCTCCATAACACCAACAAACGAGGCATCACTCTCTGATACGGATGTAACCTCAATACCCTTAATGTTGCCAAATGCCGTAGGATTATCACGAACTAACGCCATTACATCCGTAGAAAGATGAGTAAGGACACTCGACACCTCTCTCTGCTGGTATGTATTGGGCACAAGCAAAACGATGTTCAAAAAACGGGGAGCCAAGCCATCTATTCTTGTTTTCCTGATAGCTATCTGCATAAAAGCATTGATAATCTTGCGATAAACATCATTTTGTCCAATTCTAGGAGCCGTTACATTGATGCCACCAATATTAATCTGAGGCAAGTAAACACCTCTATGATTTGCTATCTTAAGATTGGGAATAACCATATAGTCAAGCTTATCTTTCTCCATCTGATTGTAGAGGTTAAGGAAGCTGATATCATTATCAGAGCCCAACATGTTCGTAACATTTAAGCGGAACCCATTCGACGTGGTATCTAAATCTACATCAAACTTTCGCTTAATATAAAATACCGACTTGTAGTATCTCTCACTATCGGGATCATACTGTATATATTTAGCATAATCTTCTGCTGACGGAGGCGTCCCATTATTGTGCGACTTGTAAAACTCCTCAAACAAAAGGCTTAGGTCATTAATATCCTGATCATCTCTCTTTGACACGATTAATTGTGATGCCTCAGAACCATAGTCTAGCACAACATCCCAAATATGTTCTCGCGGTGCAACATTTATTTTGATCGATGCAAAATCATTTTTTTCAAAGCCATCTATGTCAAATCTAATAACAACGTTGTATATATAGTTGTCTTGAGCCGGCAAGAATAATTGTCCATTTTGCCAGAACTTTTCATTTTTGAACACATCGCTACCACAAGCCGACTCAGTTTTTTCATCTTGACGATCAGTTGTGACATTTGATGTATTATTATAACCATACACTCGATGCTTGGCGTGTGCTCCCAATTTAACAACAAAACCTACGTTAACTTCCGTATATAACCCATTGTTCGTTTCATCAGTTTTATAGAAGATGTTTGTTATGTTACGAATCTCATCCCTTGTATCCGTATGAATCGTACATCTAATATCATCTAAAAAAGTAATAAGATTTACTCTATTACCCACGCCTCGCTCAGCAATATATGAATTTGGCGTATTGGCACGTCTATCAAAATTTAGAGTGTGGTCAATACGGTTATTTACTAAAACGGTTAATAGTTTCATATCTTAAATTGGATATTATAAGTTAGCAATCTATTTATTAATACGCCACTACAGCCTTGATCTTTTGTCCATTAACCACATATCCAACCTGCAAAAAGTCATATATCATCATATCGTGTAGATGGTCTGAATATGATGGATAGATGCTTGGCAATACAAGATTAGAAATACAGTAATTATGCTCCTCATCATTGTATTTTGTTTTCAGCAACGTGGGTATATAAATACCTGTAATGCCCCACATGGCAACCAATATTTCTATCTGACCAAACAATATTTTAGTATCCTTTGCGGCATCTTCATAATGACCGAATACACTCTTTAATGCCCCCGTGGATGCGTATGCATAAAGTCGTGCGGCATTATTAATCCACGACATCTCAGTTTGCATATTCGTAACCACAAATTCACGCACATCAGATATTAGTTCTGCGACACTTCTATCCTCCGCCTGCAGTGTGTTGATTATGTACTCACGGAACTTATCATATCCGTATGCCGTATCTCTCAATTGCTCAAGTATCTCGTATATAGGTGCGCTGGTATCTGCTTTTGTAAGTATGTTCGCAAGATACTTGTCAATAAACTCAAACTGAGATTGGAAGAATGATAAGATCTGTCCTCTATCACTCTTCCATAAAGTGGTGGCCGATTCATATTTTTGGCGTAACCTGTCATACTCACGATCTTTTTCGGCCATCATCTCTGTGTGCTTATCGTGCAAGCACTCAATCTCGACTTTATGCTCTGCACACAATCTGTCTTTTTCCAGTGCGTGTCCATCCAAAATATTATTAACAATACTTTCGTGTTCCTTCTCTTTTATCTCTATCTTTTCGTTGAAATCTCTCTCGCAGTTTTCAATCATTTCCGTAGCCTCATTCAAGAGTCTTTGAGTATTGGCTAACTCTTGAGTTGTGTGTGCAAGCTCATTTTCTACCGCGTCTAAATCTACTCTATACTGTCCCAATTGACCCATGGCCTCTTCTAATAAATCACATTTCTGCTTGAAGCTCTCCTCCACCAATCTACGCGCCTCTCTTTCCGCTTCTAACTCTTTACTTATTTGAGATATGGATATCTCTGTACACTCGCGTTCTTCCAACTCTACGGTTTCATTATAGAGCGTATCATCGTCTTGGTCATCCCGCGTCTTCTTCGCTACACTCTTTTTTCGTTTCAGCCAAAAGATAACACCTATTGTTGTGATAATAATAACAATGGCGATAGATGCAATAAGGTAGTGCCACCATAGTAGTGCCGACTTGGGGTTCTGACCAGTATACTGGAATTTATAGGTCATGACCAACTCATTAGATAATACCCCATCTTCATCAAAAGCTACGAATGTAAGCGTGAGATGCTGACCGTCAACCAGTCGATCTATCTGGTTGTGAGTTAGACATAACTGTTTTACGTTCTCTGCTTCAAAATCAGAAGCAAACACTTCGGTCTTCACAAATGACTTATGTGCCTTCTCTCCAACCTTTACCTCTTTAAGCACGGTATTTGCAGGGATTCTTACATCAAGAGTATCTATTGCGCTTTTGTCCGATATTGAGATAACGACACTGCCATTTGCCTCTGTCTTCGTTGTGACATTTTCGTCAGCAAACACAATAGCACCTGTCGCACCTTGATGGCTTGATGCAAGACACACTGATAGTCGCATAATAGGCTCCTTCTCTCCGGCTTTAACAAAATAGAATGTACCCTTTTGCTGATCTTCAGCAAGACCGATTGTTCGATCTTCGTACTCGATAATTGTTCTCGAGAAATATTTTTGCTTATTATGAGTATTCGTTTCTGGCGACAACTTATCTTTATTAGAATCAAAAAATAATGGATGTATAGCATTAGACGGATCAATAAATATATTTTGGCTAACACCATCTTTCATCTCACCAAACTTTAATTTGATGTATTTTTGTGATGTATAGAGATAGTAATGGCAATCATCTTGCTCACCACTATACTTAAATATCGAACCATGCGAATTAGATAGACTATCAACCCTTATCTCATTCTTATCTACAACGAGAAGTATCTCATCATCATTAGGTCGCTGGGCTGAAGCAATAAATGGTACTACTGTTAATGCTACAGTAAACGTAATTTTGCGAATTAGATTAGTAAATTTCATAATATGTTTATCTTTTATTTTCAACAATTGGCCACATACTCTTTTTGAAAGACTCTGATATGGTATCCTCTCGAGGGTACATTTCAATCTGTGCATTTCCTATATGGAACGAGATCTTATTATAACGGTTAATTGTCATATAATACTCTCTATCACCAATATTAGCAAAGTTACTTGTTGCTCCAATAATGGTAATTAAATCACGATGGCCATTATTCCAGTCATCCTCTGTGTTGTTACTATATGATTGTAAAACATATATTGCGGCAACATCATTAAAGTTCTTTCGTAAAGGTCTTTGTGGAATATTGCCAATGCGAGCACTATTTGACACTCTATGAACTCGAGTGTCGTATTCATAGATGATGGTTCCGTCATTGGATAATTTTGCACTATCTTCATTTATCGCTTGCGTTGAGGCATCAAGCATGGGGACCCACTCCCAGGTACCATCATTCAACAAAAACATTACACCATATTGTGCATATACATTTCTATTACGAATCTTCAAGCTTCCGTTACCCTCTCCAAATAGATTACAAAATGCCATCGCACCATCCACAACAACGGTCTTTAAGCTGCTTATCTTTTCTGAAGTTACAACATCACCCTCGTTATCAGTACTATCACACTCTTTGGAAAGATCTAAGATGCGCTCCTGACTGAGGTCTAAGAATTTACAATCGTTACAACCTAAAACTTCAGACAATGCCTTATTTACCGCCTTACGAATAATTTTTAGCGACGTTGAACGTCCCGAGAAGATTAAAAGTGATGGTTTTATTACATCACCTCCCTTGGAGAACAACCCCTTAAAATGTGTAAATATCTCAGATGAAATTTCCTCAAGATATTGCATCATCTTGGGATGCATCTTAATATCCGCAACTGTAATCTTTGAAAGTGTTTCCCTATATTTTGTAAACGCAGGATCACTTATAAGCGCTTGTACTTCAGGCTTTAACTCATCGCATATCGATTTATTGTCGTACATATTTAACATTGGTTTAACCACATTGCGGACATACGACTTTAGTACACCGGCACTTTTGCGATGCGCAGGTGTAAGGCCTTGATTATTCAGAGCTATAACCAAATCTAACGATTTCTCATCACCTATTCTTCGTTCCTTTGTCCTATTGTCTTCAACCCCATTATCCACGTTCGGTCGCTTCAATAGTTCGATGATAATATCTGCTATCAGATAGTCGAGATAGTTACCGGCACGCGACACACCTAACTTGCCTTTGAACTCTATTTCGGTATTATTACCTCTTAACGTACGTGTTATATAGGTTAGGTCGAGCGTACCAGCGCCCATATCGTATACCAGAACACTATTGTCGATATTACTTGGAACATTTTCCGTGTTTCTGAAGATATGTTCACGACGAGATAAATAGTAGAACACCGCTGCGTCCGACTCACTAATAAAACGTATATTACGTAGTTGTGGCATAGCGTTATACAATATGCCACGTAACACCGTAATATTATGCGGAGTATACGTATTAGGCACAGTCATCACGACATTTTCTGCAGCCAGCGAATGCTCTCTGGGGATGAAGAAATTAAATAGTTGTTTATATATATTCTCAAAGATTGATTCTACTTTGATTGGGTCTCGCTCCGACATCTTCACCTCATGAGGAAGTAGTGTCGCAGGAAAGATATTGTGGCCCACGATACTCTTCAAACTTGGTAACATTCGAGCATAAAAATCCACCATACCTGTTGTAGGGGAAAGCCACAAACACATCTTTATATAGTCGTCAGTGGCTGTCGATGATATCTTACTATTATCAATCGTCGTAATATTTACGGCTGTCGTTGAATTAATGAACCGAAGATCACTCTCAGAAGTATCGCTAATTTTGTTTTTATCAGATTTGAATATACCTGACATTAGAGCCTGCTTTTGCTTACCCAACATAATTTGGGTGTTAGCGAATTTGCCAGCATTATCCAACAGCGTACCATAAGATGCAACTATTGCCGACGTTCCCAAATCAATACACATCCATTCGGGCTTGGCCGCCTTACGCAAAAGGATAGGTAATGTTACCTTAAACTCATTAAATTTTGACTCATCGACTTCTGATGCTAAGTTGTACTCATCGTTGCTGTCAACATAGTATTTGAACGTGAGGCGCAACTTATATGTCAACTCATACACTGTTTTATTAGCCACAAGGTCGGTTATCGTATCAATGCACGAATGGTCGTACTCAATACGTATAGCCTGAGCTTCCTTAATCCCTAGAGCAAACTCTTCCGCAAGAGATATCTGCTTACCATCGTTATCTATAAACGTAAAGATAGAATCTCTGACGCCCGGCTTTTGCTTAATGTATGGCGACAAATTCGTTGGTAGCGATAAATCCTTGATAAAGATACGGGCACCCTCCTTACCATCTGACGCAAACTCCGCGGTATTTTTAAGCAAAAACTCGTATGTCGAAGTCATTTCGGGAATCACATCCGGAACAACACATGACATAACCGCCCCATTAGTAACTAACACATCTATATCATCCATAAAATGCACTTCGAGATCCATATCCCTACAATTGCGCTTAAGAGTAACATGCAAGTCGGTGTATGATACCTCCTGGTGTTCACTTCCCAACACGCTCGAAGCTTTTGCTTCGATATGAATACAATATTTCTCATCGTTAGCAATAGGGTTACGCACCTTGGTCATATCCCACACTATAGGGATTGTTACCACATTATCATTGATATGATGCCCCCTTGTTTTGTTAACATCGATATTGTATAATTCGAGTAAATCCTGCTCTTTCAGTATGTAACGAAAATCTGAGGGGTCACCTCCAATCGGGGTTAGCGATGAAATCTCGGCAGTTGCACGCGGATTAGACTGCTTTATATCCGAGTCGTACCACATAAGATCTTTGACCTCTGTTAACCTTCTTCCCACCATGCGTTTTGCCACAATCCGCATTGTAATATTACATGCGGGCGTTCGCAAAAGATCTGAAGCGTTCTTAACTCTTAATTCACCTATAATTTCAGGTTGTTCTTTATGTATATTATACACAAGGTTATTGCCATATTCGTTTGGTACAAATTCAATAACCGGTGCCTTAAACTCGAGTCGCTGAAGTCGTATTTGAGCAGAGCCCTCAATGGTTGCTGCTGTTTCGTTACTCTTTTCATTAACAGCTTTAACTCTATAAGATATGGCGAAGAGCTCCGATTCTAAACTCTCCTTCTCTTTACAATCAACAACAATTGTTGGATCAAAATAGAGCTGAAAATCCAAAACTCTAGCATCCTTACCAACGGCTACAACAATTGAAGGCCCTTGCTGCTCTCTGTACTTAAGGTATAAAGCCGAACTACCTTCTGCGAGTATAAGACGATTATCTGTCTTACACTCAACCTCCAAACGATAATTGACGGGAGTTGAAGATCTATTTACACCTATAAAAAAGAACTTCTTAGGTAAATCTATATGGCAATCTTTGACGACTTGCGCAGCCTGCTTCTTGTTCTGCAAGTCCACGGTAAGTTCTCGTGTATTGCTTGCGTTTGAGACTATTATTTTACTCATATAATTATATCTATTTAATTTTTCGAATCATAGAAACCCATTGTTATATCCTGATCCTTCGGAACATAGTTTCTGCGACATAATACGTATATTACAAATGCTATTATTGCAAGTATCGTCAATATGATATCTACATGTATTGCGACTTCGTACTGATTATCACACCACGGTAACCAAATAAAGTTAGGCAATCGGATATTACCAAAGAATATTGTAGCATCTGGTTCGATAACAATGTCTATCTCGTGATTTAATCGCAAGCGTGTTGCCCCATACACGCTCTCGTTGATATGCACCACACATTCAAGGCATAGCTTTGTATAGGGATTAGCAACATGAAACTCTCCGGTTATTATGTCTGACTCACCAAGAACGAGCCCATCATTAACATATAGAAGTCGTTTCTCATCTTCGCCACATCCATAGGCTTCTATTTTAAGAATATCAAAGTCCGAATTGTAAGACTTCATATCAACGCTGAATGAGTACTTGCCTCTCGCTTGACGCTTGGCCTCGATTATTGGCTGAGTACTTATAACCGAAGGCAAATTTATCGATTGATGGTTGGGCACCAATTCAAAAACATCACAATATAGATACCTCCAATCAAACCTAAAACGATCTCCCGAAACATATTTAATAGTGTATTCTTGAGCAATGTTGGCACACACATCCATTAACTTGTGAAGTTCCTTGTAGAACTCCATGTCTGGCTTATTGACAATATTGTTTAGATAATATAACGATTCGCCATAATAGTCATTACATCCGTTATACATATTGTCCGTAACATAAAGTATTAGCGTCTGATCAACATATTCATCATCGTCGGGTGCAAACTTCAGGCTATCAATGATGTATGATTTAGATATAGACAATAACGAGTATATCTCCATCGGACCAGTAAACCAATCACATCTTGTATAACTATCCCACTTATTGATTAACTCTTGTTTGGTTTTTTCTCCCGCCTCCCGCCACTTCATGCGAACTTTAACTATGGGTTCGTTGTATCGCCTACTATTACCGGCAGCACATACCACAGAGATTCTATCCCCGGCATTGACCAACCCACATTGCCCAAATAGCTTGTCTAAAACGATTTCTTTTACAGCCCCTTGTTTCAAGCTTACATCGGATGCTCCATCAAATGCCACTATAACATGTTTACGCATTGAGGATGACTCTTCAACACCCCACGCCGTGGAGCAACAAACGATAAATAAACATAATAGTGCGACAATTCGCTTCATATAGTAATTATATTTAGATATTACAATTAATCCTTTTGAGATAGTCCTCGCCATCTTCCATGCAACGCTCGGCACAAATATGTACGCTTCGCAACCGACCTTGATATATTTCAAGGTTTACAACTATTGCTATATCTTCCAGTCGACGCCCATGTGTATACAATACTTCATCAATCGCAATATCACACAACACCTCACAATCAGCATCTACATATAAAGAATCTCCGCCCTGATAGAATCTAATAGTTCCTATCTTAAATGTCCCATTTTTTTCATCCAAATATATTGGCTCACACTTGCATCGACATTCATAGACACCATCGCTACTACATTGTAATATACATTCGTGCAGTTTATTGTTTCCATATCGTAACGATATGCGATGCATCGTCCTATTGTTCATGACGATATCATTGCTAATAAGATGTCCATTGTAAGCGGCATATATTGCAGCCCCGCGAACCACGCTATCGTAACGTCCAAGCTCCTCATCCTCAGTATGTAGTGTCACCTCATTCTCATTGTGCTCGTAAAACACCTCTCTCAAAGCATCTCGCACCAATTGTAGACGGGATGTCCCACCAATAGGCAGAAGGTAGACATTTGGCGATGTCACATTAATGAATTTATCCTTAAGGCGCAAAGCTAACGCTTTGTACTTTGCCAAAAAATTATTATCAAGAGAGAGTATTGAACGTAGCTCATCTATAGACATATCAAGCACCACCTCGCGATTGTTAAGCGTAAGAAATTCCCCGTTATTATCCAACACTCCGACCTGAGAATGAGCGCGCCCATTGTATCTGGAGAACCCTATTTTAAGTTCACAACAAGCCCTTACCAAAATCTCCCTTTCAAGACATTTAAGTTCAGGGCGTTGTGTAATGATATGATCTGCAATATTGTTATCTATATCATTACCCCCTAACTCGAACATGTGTTCTGTATTTTGTACCTCAAACTCTAAATGCCCCTTATACGATAACACCTTTACTATTGCCAAATCGGTAGTTCCCCCTCCGATGTCCGATACAACTACATACTGTTCATCTTGAAGGCACCCAGCTCTATCCATTGCATAGGCAAAATATAATGCTGCAGCTATAGGCTCGGGGATGATAGACACATCTATTGAGGAAATTTCTTTAGTTCCCCTCAAAATATCCTTAATATTATTTTCAACAATACCTTTTAGGATCCTGCATTCACGATCCTTAAATGCATTTGGCACCGTAATCGCTACACATATCTTACTGGAATCATTAAAAAACCTATCAATGTGCGACGATAGAAGCTGGTTTACACACATCTCTATGCAACGACATATCTTGTTGATATCATTCTCAGATATTGCATCAATATTATGCAACATTCGCTTAGGCGAGTGCACATATTCATTATTATATGTTACGGCAGACTTAAGATATGTAACAGGTATCCGTCCTTCCATCTCGGGGACAAAACTCGCTACCAGGCTATTTGTGCTACCATAATCAATACCTATTGCAATCATAGCAACCTAACATTAATTTTGCGAAATAACTATATACATACTTGGCTTGTCCTGGGATACATCCATGCAATGTTCGACAGCCGCTATTCCACCATGTAGATAATGTTTTGATGGCAGCGACTTCTTCACGATCATCATTATTATCCGGGCTATTACTATAGTCGTATGTCGCAAATATGGGGAATATTAGCGTCTCGGGACACGAAGACATAGTTATGTACATATCCGTAATAACTCTATCTAAAGCTCTCTTCTGCGTCGGCAATAGATGCATATATCCACATATTGAAGATATTTCAGACACACGCTTTTCCGTTTCTTCAACCAACGGTGCTATGTAATTACTTTTTAGATGCACAACAACATCATCATGTGTTCGAACATATATATAATTTCGAGATTCGATAGCCTCGCCTACGTCCAATAATTCACATATTGATGTTGGAGTATAAATCTTGACTTCCGGAATGTTGTAATATTTTTTTACAGCCTCAACATCCATTTTTTTATCAAAGATATACGCAGAAACTGCATCCTCATGTGAAAGATACAGCACCAATGAATCATCGGCACAAAATATTATCGAACATTTATTCTTCATCTATTTAACTGGGTATTGATACCACAATAGCCAGTGGCATCAATAATTTAGTTAGTAGTTAAACAATATTCACAAATGAAGCACAGCAAAAGTTTGCCTTACAGCTCATATATGCGTCTGTGAGGATGTGAAAATGCCAAACTTTACAAAGGTAATAAATTATTAGCAAATAACAAGTCAAGAATGCTATTTTATGTTCAAAATAAGCGGTCAATAATCGTGGTAGAAATAAAAACTATCCCAAAAGAGAGTTTTTATAGGAGATTTCTACATCCAGCAAAGTCGGCGATATATAACTTTTTTCAAACACCCTATCTCGCCATTGATTCTGCGCCGTACGACCGAGAAGGCATTTGGCAGAGCGCCAAGGCGGGCTTCGTGCAAAGCATCTCCACAAAGCGGCTCAGAGGCACAGCAAACAACGGATTGAGTCCGTATGTGATGCCGGTAATAATACTGGCAGGATAGCCTATAATGGCGTTTTTACTTAGTGTTTTCATTGGGGTTCAGCTTTCGTGTTGCAAGGATACACACAAAAGCCGTACAGCGGTGCTCCGATAACAATATTCCTTGGCTTCTCACCGAGAGAGATCGAAGGTACGAATATTGATTAGCGATAATTCGCAAAAAAAGTAGGCTTACAACGTATTAGTATGCAAATATTTTTGTAAATTTGCGATGTGCGATTTCTCTCTGCGCATAAGATAGTGAAGGTATAACACGAGTTTGACATAACAATAAATTTTAACAGTATGAAAACAATTCTTAACAAGGTTGTGGCAGCCTTTATCGCCATGTCAGTATGCATTACTATCGCATCATGCGAGAAAGAGAACGGAGGTGAAGCCGTTGATTCTAATGCGCTGAAGGACATCGAAGTTAATTACAGTATTACTCTTTCTGAGGATTATCAGTACTTCTATGATATCTCTGTGAAGTATGGTTACGACGAGGCGGAGCTTACGAGTGAGATAGATGGTGGATGGACGTATCATGAAACATATAGCACTGATTATGTGGATCCCCTGCCTACTCGCTTCTTCTGCACAATCGAGGCAACACCTAAGAGTCCTGTTCCGGCGATTGATGAGTCTAAGTTATACACATTCGAGTATTCGTGCGTGTGCAACATAGAGGGTCGCACTAAGGACGGAGGTACTATCATGAAAAAGATGACACCTACCAACGGAAAGATTTCATGCAAAGGAAGCAAGGTACAAGATGCTTTGAAAAAAGGTACCGTAAAATTTATCTCTTTTGAGTATGAGAGAGAGTAAAAACCAAGGGTTGTAATAGTAGCCTATCTAAACGATGTCCTCTATAGATTCCACGAATAGGCATCGGTACGTTATAATAGGATAGAGAAAAAGTTTCGACTTTTTCTCTATCCTGTTTTTACTACTTACTCCCTATCCCACGATTTGAGTTTATCCTCGTCGGTGATGGGGCGCACAACACGGCAGGGATTGCCCACAGCCACAACATTCGACGGAATATCCTTGACCACCACCGAGCCACCTCCAATAACGACATTCGAGCCAATCGTCACGCCCGGCATAACCTGCACGCCCGCACCTATCCACACATTATCGCCCACGGTAATGGGATAGGCGTACTCCAAGCCTCGGTTTCTGCGCTCGGCATCTATGGGGTGCCCCGCAGTGTGAAAGCCGCAGTTGGGGGCAACGAAAACATTGTTACCAAACGTCACCTTCGCGCCGTCGAGAATCACCGTATTGTGGTTCGCGAAGAAGTTCTCGCCAATCTCGATATTGTAGCCATAATCGCACCAAAACGGAGCGACAATCGAGAAACTATCGCCCGCTGTTTTGCCCAATAACTGACGCATAATCTTCTGCTGCCCAACGACATCCGATGGGCGCAGGTGGTTGAAATCGTAACATAGGTCTTTCGCCACCTTACGTTCCTCGATAAGGTTTGTATCGTTGTTTGCATCGTACAACATCTCATGCAACATCTTCTCTTTCTCGGTCATAGGAAATTTAATCTCAGTTAATCTACTCCAAAGGTAATGATTTTTCGACACGAAGGCTCTATTTCCCGTTAATGAGCGATTTTTAGACCGATAACCGATGCTATGAGTGTAAAGACGAAGAACAATCGCCAGAATGATGTCGGCTCCTTGAAAATCAAGATGCCGATAATCACGGTACCCACGGCTCCGATACCGGTCCAAACGGGATAGGCTGTGCCGAGTGGAATTGTTTTGGTAGCCTTGGTGAGAAGCACCATACTCAACAGACAAAGAATGGCGAAAGCTGCGTACCACAACACGGCTTTGTTGCCTGTGGCGAGATTGCCTTTTCCGAGGCAGAATGCAAAGCCTGTCTCACAGAGCCCTGCAATAATTAAAATAATCCAATTCATAACGATAGATTATCCTTCTTGAGGGCTGCAGAAATTTCCGGCGTCTCCTTCTGAGGAACGCACAAAGATACGAAACTTCTACCAAAATTCGGAGTTTCTATAATTTTTTGCTTATCTTTGTAATGGCTTATGGCTTTTGCCGTTGAGCCGTACATATTTGATTGGATATTTTTTGACGATTCTTCAACATCTAAACTTGGCGGTTTATGTTTTCAAGAAGAACGACTACAAAATGTCCACGCAAGGTTGTATATCCCTACTACCGATTGGTTCGGTATGTGCGATATATCTCCGGCGTGGGCGTTTGTGTTGCTTATTCTTGAAAAGGGCAGCCAAGGCCTAGATGTTGGATATGCTAATACAGCGTCTGCGCTTTTTTATGGACTTATCCGGAAATACAAGCCTATTAGATAGAGATTTAGTTGCCTTCTTTGCTTCGCGCACAGCACCTGCCGAGGCGATGGCGCTTGCCACAGCCTGGGCGCACGACATAGCCCACACCGACAAGATTGTCGCCAGCGGCTTTCACTCGCCCATAGAGCGTGCCGTATTGGATGTTCTCCTTGCCGAGGGGTGCTCCGTCGTCATCACCCTCGGGCGCGCGCTATATCGTCGCATACCTCCACATCTGCAACAAGCCTACGACGACAACAGGGTACTCTTCGTGTCGTTCCGTAGCCATCTACGACCCTCGTTCTCGAACGCTCAACTACGCAACTACGCCACGGCCGACATCGCCACCGAGGTGGTCTTTGCCCCCTTCGCCCCCACAAGCCAGCTATCGACACTATATCATATCCTCGCGATAGGCACCGCGCAGTGCTACGTGCTGAAATAAAAATGGGCCGACTAAAAAGTTGCTTAGCCAGCCCTTGATACCCAAGAGAGTGAATAAAAAGATGTAGTTTTAGGCTTAAGTTCCTTTTCACCGCTCACGCTCGGCATAGTCTGCAAGCAGCCTCTGCTCTCG
>JAFTNV010000009.1 GCA_017451685.1 Alistipes sp. | reverse complement strand
TTTGCAAAGATACATTTTTTTTGTACTTTTGCACCCGGGTAAGTCTTATACGACCAGCTCCTGCAGAACCCCCCAGGCGAGGAATCGAGCAAGGGTATGCGGTTGTAGCGGTGCGATATAAGTAGCTTACCCTCTTTTTTTATCCTATAAGCAACTAACTATTAAGTCGTTATCTACCTATACCTGCATATACGGCATCAAGCGTATACTCCGACAGCAGGAACGACAGCACGAAGGCAACAACATAGGCAACAAATACCACCGCGCCACTTCTCGACAGCGACCTACGGAAGGCACACAAGCCCCAATAGAAATACCACACCAAAACTACGGCCGAGAATATCGACATCAAAACGCCATATAGAGGTACCTGGTCGGACACAACCGCGGGGTGGCTCATAAACGTAGAGTATGCCACCTTATCACCCACGACAGCAGGCAGGAGCATCAGCGTGACAGGCCAGTGTGCAAAGAGCATGCGTCCAAAGAGCTCCGTAACCGACACCTTGCGATTAAACAATAGAGCCACGCCATAGAATACCACTGTCGACGACACCCACATAACAAGGCCGAGTGCCGTATTCCACGCTAACGACACCGCGCCCCACGTATACCCAAACATCGAGGTGGGCACGAGGTCTAAATACCAGCAGAGGATAACTCCCACAATAAGCCACGCCAAACCCCACATCAGTGCCATCGACTTTTCATTTGTCGCAGGGCGATCCACCATGCGATTAAACATCAAGCCGCTAAAAACTCCTCTTCGTGACATAATATCGCGTAATTACATGTTAAAAGTCAATCTTCGCGCCAACCATGAAGCCCGCGCCATTACGGTAGTAGTAGGCATAGTCGAAGATGTCATCACCGATAAGGTTATATCCATCGGCATATATCTCCACACGCTTCGCAGCCCTAAACGCCACGCCGGCACGTAGGTCGATAGACGGGTCGGCAACGAAGGCAATAGGCGCCGTCTCGTCCTCCGCAGCGATCACGCCCGACCACTGGCGCCTACCCGTAAAGTCGCCCAAGACATACATCTTCCAGCGTTTAATCTGATACTCGACCTTTAGGTTAGCCTTCATGCGGGCATCGCTCACGACATAGGCCGACTTACAATTATCCTTATGCGCATAGAACGAGCCCTCGATAAGCAGACCGCCAACAGGCTTGTACGCAAGCTCAACACCCACAAACAGGCGGTTGTTATTGTCTGCCGCAACACCAAACGTACCGGGGGTGTCGACATACCACAACACCTGGTCGCGCATAAAGTTAGCACCCACATAGAAGTGATACTCCAGGCGTGACGATGCTGCCGAGCCGGAGAATCCAACAGCGAGGTCGTAGCTGCGCGTGTTGGGCATCGACATAAGTCTATTGCCCGAAGTGTCGAAATTGAGGTAAGGATTTATCTTGTACAACTCAGCAACACTATTCTGCGACACTGTCGTGCGCAACTCTACGTATGGGGCGATAGCCTGGATGCCCGTATCGAAGAGCACCTTAGCGCGCGGCATAAAGAAGTGCGAGGGCTTGGCTCTCTCCGCCACCTTATCGTACATATAACCGAGGGCAGCATCAACACCTACAACACCGAACTTACGAGCATAGCCTGCCGTAACACCGAAGCGCATATCGCGGTAATACCCATAGAGCATCTGCCACATATCGTACTCGCCCTTGAGTTCTACCCTATTATCGCCAAACTTACGCGCCAGGCGCACCGAGCCTCCGGCGTTAAACTGCGAGAGGGGTATATATACATCCGTCACGGGAGGAAGCGTATGTCCCCAGATGCCGCCATGTGCCTCGACAGCGTAGTTCAAACGCCTGAGGTTCACGAAGTCATCGCCATAGCGCAAGCGTAGGTTGGCATCGTGGAATTGGAGGTTGTCGGGCTCGGCAACATTCACAGCATAGGCATTGAAGATGTTGTACTTATACTCCAATCCCGCCTCGAACATCTGGTTGCCGGCAAAGACACCGCCACCGACATATACCCTATTTTGCATGTCGTAGCTCTCGGCCATGGGGCGCAACTCGCCTACCGACGAGCGTTTACGCGCAAAATTTCCATCATGGTCGATGCCACAACCGAAGTAGCCGAGGCGCACATTCTCCGTAGCATAGTGTAGCGTAGCATTCGATGTCAGGGGGTAGCCCGTAGCCAACTGCGCATAGAAGTGCTTCGGACGATGGAAGTCCCAGAAGCTCGACTTCGTGGGATTTATGCGGTAGTTCTCAAGCTCTATCTGCCACGTCTCGGGCGTAACCTTATAGCCTATCTCCGGCTCGATAAAGGGCACATCGGCAATATCCGTCGGCACATCCAACTTCGTTGCCGTAGACACCTCGGGGTTATACGTCGTCGTGACCTCAACGCGCTTATACTCCTGTGCCGAGAGCTCCACAAACGCTGCCGTCGCGAGTAGTGCCGAGGCACATAATATCATCGTTCTCTTCATAATATCACAATTTGGTATTATCATTAAAGTGCAGCGATGCGCTGCTTAGCCTCATCCACAATGCCGTCATCCTTTGGCGAGTAGCCATCGACAATACTCTGGTACGTAGCACGTGCCTGGAACGTATTGCCACTCTTGGCAAGCACATCGCCAAGGACGAGGAATATCTTCGCCTGCCAATACATCGAGCCACACTCGCCGAGAGCATATACGCGCTTCTCGGCAGCGGCATAGTCGCCCTTGCGGTAGTCGTTCTCCACGAGGCGGTAGTATGCCTCCGCGCCCTCCACCGTGGCGGGATTCTCGGCAAGGAAGGCGTAGATCTTCATCGCCGCCTCGCGCCTATTCAACTCGCACAACGCATCGGCCTTGGCCTTCAGAGCGTGGCGCTCGGCCCACTCCGTAGCATCGGTCATCTCGGCAACCTTATCGGCCATGGCGACAAGCTGCTCGGCCGAGGCATACTTCATCGTAGCATCGACATAGCCCTCCGAGGCCACAGCACGACGCTTAGCATCGTAGGCCGTATTATATAGTTCGAGGTAGGCATGTGCCGACTCCTCATAGTGACCCTCGTCGAAACTCATGCGGGCGTATACATCCAACACACGCTCCGAATACTGAGTATGTCCGAGGTCGAGGAGCGCCTTCATCGTACCGAGGGCCTTAGTGTTATTCTCCAAGACAACGTAGCAGTCGCTCAAGTAGAAGAGAGCCTCGGTGCGGTTGTAGCCCTTATCGAAGGTGTCTAAGTAGGCGTTGAACTTCTCCGCAGCAAACGCCATGTCGCCATTGAGGTATACGCTCTTTGCCGCAGCAAACGTGAGCGAGTCACGCGCAGCAACGCTCATGTCGCTCTGCACACCGCTACGCTCGGCATAGGCGAAGTAATCGTCGATACGGCCCTCAGCGACATATATCTCACGAATACCACGCATAGCCTCCATTGCCGACGACGACTGCGGGTCGTTCTCGACAACACGCTCGTAGCAACTACGCGCCTTACCCTTATGTCCCGTATTGTAGTATGCCAGCGCCAAGTCCGAGAGGGCACTGATATAGTATGGCGACGATGCCTCCTTATCGACAAAGTCCTGAAGCGTGGCAGCACCATCCGCATAGCGCTCCGTGGCGATATACGTGCGGCCGAGTTCGTACCACGCATCATCAACATAGTCGCCCTCGCCCTCGTTGACAATCTCCTTCAGGCGCTCAATCTTACTCTTCGTCTTATTGTCGATGCCGTCGACCATAGCAAGCTGATAGAGGGCATAGTGGCGCTCGGGGTATGCCGACTGTGCCGTAACCTTATACACACGACGGGCATCCGCAAACTCACGTAGCGAGTAGTGGGCATCGCCCAGGCGGTTGTGGGCATCGTAGAGATACTTGTCGCGCTTGGTGTAGTTACGCACAAACTCGTCGAACGACTCCGCAGCCTCCTCCATCTCATCGAGGGCAAAATGAGCATAGCCCTTGCCATAGTGGGCATAGTGATACTCCATCTCGGTCTTGGGCGCACGACGTATATAGTCGCCATAGCTCTCCTTAGCGCGCTTATTATCACCCATATTGTACGCCACCTCGCCCTGCCAATAGAGCGCCAGGGCGTTATACTTCGGCACGAGAGCGATACCCTTAGCCTCCTCAAGAAGCGCGGATGCGAGCTCCCAATTGTGATTCTTGACGGCCTCCACAGCACGGAATACAGCCACCTTCTGTAATACGGCACGAAGCTCTCTATCGGGATTGTCGAACTCCTTAAGCGCAAGATATGCAGCATCGTAATCCTTAGAGTTGTAGTAGGCCGCCACAAGCAGTTGCTTCACCTCCTCCGTATATGCAGAGTCGGGATAGCGCTGGAGGTACGCCTTGAGGATGTTTATCGACTCATTAAAGCGGCCACCACCGAGTTCGTACATCAGGCGGCAGTAGTTGAGCATAGCATCTTCGGCAATCTCCTCGTCGAAGCCCTCGACCGATGCCATACTGAAGGCCTCGGCCGCAAGCCTCTTATTCTTTAGGCGCACATAGCAATCGCCAAGGTGGAATGCTGCATTCTGCGTGAGCGAATCCTCGGCACCACACACTGCCGACAGCGGGCCTACAGCATCGTCATATCGCGCCATGCGGTACAACGAGTAACCCTTGATGTAGTTCTCCTGACGACCACACCTATCCTCGGGATAGTTGGCGATATATCTGAGGGCATTAACATAGTCGCCCTTGACGAAGAAGCTCTCCGACATGATGCGCACAAGGTCGCCATAGGTCTCCGTAGAGGCCGTGCCGAGCAACTTCTCGCCCTTAGATATCACATCGTCGTACTTACCTGCGCGATACTCCATCTGGAGCATGTAGTATGGCACGAGGTCTTTGTATATGTCGTAGTTCAACAACTCCTCGAAGCCGGCGTATGCCTCCGTGGCACGCCCCTGCTTGTAGGCGATATATGCACGGTGGTAGAGCGCATGAGGATAGTAGTCGCTTATGCGCGGTATCTTGTTGAAGTGCTTCTCGGCAGCCACATCGTCACCATCGACAAAACGTATGTAGCCCACACGTATGTCGTAGCGCTCCTTCTCCGACGAACCTAAGCCCTTATAATCGACATCGTCGAATATAGTTCGTGCGCGCTCAATCTCGCCACCATCGCACACGTAGCACGCCCTCATAAAGAGGATGCTGTTGCGATAAACACTCGCGGGATAATTGTCGATGAAATCCTCCATCATAAGCTCGGCATCGGCAGCACCAAGCTCCACGGCACAGTGCACCGTATGGTAGCGCGACCACTCAATCTCGCGCACATCCTTTATCGGGTCGAGGTCGCGACGATACCTCTCCAACGCCACACGAGCCTCACCCCAACGGCCACGCTCGAGCATAGTTTCAATATCGTCTACGCGCTCACTGCGCGCGGGTATCTGGGCCATTGCATCAACCGCAATCACGGCAGCAACGAGCAGTATGGCAAAACGTACTATAGACTTCTTCATAACGATATATATAATATAGGGCAAAGATATAAAAAATTTCGTTAATCGGCACCATATATAGGAACGATTGTTGCCCCCAACATGGTGTATTAACCAAATATTTTTCGTTATGGTACAGAAAATAACTCTGCGCATGACCGCAGACCGACATTTTACACTCGAGCCGGAGCGCCCCTTAGAGAGCCTAAACCCTAAGGAGATGCTTCTCTACGCCACGGCAGACTGCGCAGGGCGCACAATCACAGGGCTCCTCAAGGAGCATGTCGACGACCTCCTATCCTTCTCGATAACCCTCGAAGGAGTGTTATCCACAGCCACGGTCGTTGCCGAGAGTAAGTACAACAGCTTTAATATCGTCTACTCGGCAGAGTGTCGCACACTGAAGGAGCAGATCGTAATAAGCCGCGCCATAAACCTCTCGCACGACAAATATTGCGGCATGCTCCAGATGCTACGCCGCATAGCCCCGCTATCGCACGAAACGTCTATCGTAACGACAGGTGAAACAAACAGTTAAGCATCGTCATCTCATCCTCTCCTCTACTGCCGTGATTCTTCGGTAGGCTGCTATTGCGAGCGCATAATCGTAGTGTGCCGCAATAGCATTTTCGTATATCTGCAACCAGCTGAGCTGCGCCTGCAACACATCGAGTATCGTGGCCATGCCCTCATGGTAGGAGTAGGTGCTGATGTCGAGGTTCTCGCGTGCCAGCGCGAGGTTACGACGTGCCGCATCAACGCGCGCCTCGGTCGAAAGTATGTTTGTCCACCCATCACTCTCCTCGAGCGACAGCCTATCCACCACATCCTCAACACCGAGGGCAGCGATGCGCTGGGCGCTACGTGCCGAGCGGAGTGCCACCCTACGCTCGCCAAAATGGAATATCGGCGTGCGGAACGATAGTGTCACACCCCCATCGAGGCGCGTGCCCGCACCCTTGACATTAGGAGTATTAGGCTGCCAGAGGCCGTACACACCGAGGTTTATCGAGGGCAGAAACTCCGCCCATGTTGCCCTGACGCCCCAACGCGCATATTCGCTCTCCGACAGCGAGGCTAGATAGTCGGGATGGCGCGCCACGACATCATCAAAAGCCTCACGCCGAGGGCGGTACATTGTGTCGAGGATGCTCTCCGCAAGTGTCACATCGCGCGTAGGCTCCGCACCGCAGAGGATATTGAAGTTATGCAGCGCCACAAGCCTCTGTTGCTCGGCCGAGGAGTATAGATACTCAGCATCGCTTAGGCGCGACTCCACCTGCAACAGGTCGCTCTTCGGGGTGTAGCCCTCGTCGTAGCGCCGCTTAACAACATCGCGCAGCGACATGACAATATCGCGGTAGTTGGCCATAGCACGCAGGTAGATGTCGGCACGCGACAACGACCAATAGGCCGCAACAGCCTCATACTCCACATCGAGCATCGTGCCACGCTCCTGGCTCGCCCGAACATCGTAACGCGCCTCAGCCTGCTTTGCCGCAGCGCGCACACTGCCACCATCGAATATAGGCTGACTCACAGTGGCACGCATAGCCCAGCCGAGTCGTCGTTCGCCATTAGGCTTACGGAACGAGTAGTCCTCATCCCTATCCATATCCAACGACGGCAGATAGCCCTTGCGAGCACGTAGCCTATCGGCATCTGCACCCTCGGTGGCAGCCGTGGCAGCAGCAAGCCGATGGCTATAATCCATAACAGCATCGAGGTATTGACCTACATCCACCTGAGCATAAGATAAACTTGTGCAACATACGAATATTAAGACAGATACAATGTGTTTCATAGACGAATGCGATATAATAGTGAATAGATCACGGGCAACACCACAAGGGTGAGTGCCGTAGCGACAATGAGGCCTCCCATGATTGTGGCAGCCATACTTCCGAACATCGAGTCGAACAACAGTGGCAGCATGCCGAGCACGGTCGTTCCCGAGGCGGCAACAACGGGGATAAAACGGTCACGCGCAGCCTCGATAACGGCATAGGCCGGGGCATAGCCATCATCACGGAGCTCACGTATGCGCGAGATAAGGATAACGGCATTCTTCACGTTCATACCCACAAGGCCGAGGAGGCCCAAGAGCGAGAAGAAGTCGAACATCTTACCCGTGATGACAAGGCCCGCGACGACACCCACAAATATCAGTGGCAGCATAAGCATCACGGCAATGGGGTCGCGGTAGTTACTAAAGAGTAGCAACAGGATGATAAATATCGCAATCAGCGTTATGGGCAACTGACTAAATAATGCAGCGTTTGACTCCTCGCGGCTCTCCGCCTCGCCATATATGCGCATGGCGTACCCCTCGGGAATGTTCATGCTACGCTCCACCCTCTCGCTAAGTGACGACAGCAACCCCAGGGCGTTGACACCACGTGCGGGGTCGCACTGCGCCTTCATCACGCGCTCGGAGTTAACGCGCTTGATGACCGCGGGGACATAGCCGAAGTCGAAGCCCGCAGCTGCCTGGGCGATAGAGAAGCTATTACCCACAGCGGAGAATACGGGCATTGTCGTTAGTGCCGATAGCGACCCGTCGGCTGCGGGTGTCGTGCGCAGAAGCACGGGCATCTGCACATCAGCCTCGCGGTAGGTGGCGACCTGAAGTCCCGAGGTGGCAATCTCCAACGATGTGACCATAGAGTTGCGCCCCACGCCGAGGCGCTGGGCCTTAATCTGCGAGTAGCGCGGTTGCCACAGTGCCACCCTATTACCCCAACTATTACGCACATTGCGCGCGCGCTCGTCCTCGCGCATAATGCGCATAGCATCTGTCGTGAGGCGACTGAGCGTATCCATATCGGCACCCACGAAGCCTATCTCTATGGTAGCATCCGGCACGGGTGAGAGGCGAAAGAGCGACGAGCGTAGCCACACATCGGGGATATTCCCCTCTACCCACCTATCGAAGGCCTCCTCCACCTTTGCCGTAGCCTCGGCAGAGTGCAGCTCGACAAGGATATTGCCATAGTTCGGACGCGAGGAGTAGCTGCCACTTGCCAGGTAGTAACGCGGGGGTGTGCCTCCAGCCGTGGTAGACACGCGCTTAACATCTTTGTGGCTCTTAAGCCATGCTGTCATCTCCATAAGGCGTGCCTCCGTAGCCTCGATGTCATAGCCATCGGGGAGTATCACATCAGCACGGAAGTACGGCTTCGAGAGCTGCGGGAAGAAGTTTTGAGGCATGCGTCCCATAGCCCAGAGCGAGAGGACAAAGACGACGACCACAACACCTACCGTAGCCCAGCGATGGCGTAATAATCGAACAAGCAAATCGGCAAACCACTGTGAGCGTGGCCGCACGACAACCTCGGCAAGCACACGGAGCAACCCCTCGCCCATAAGCGGCACCTGTGTGAGTGCCAGCACCCAGCTCATAACGAGCGAGATAGCCACAACGGCAAAGAGCGGGCGTATGATCTCCGCCACGGACGATGGGGCAAGTTGCAACGGCAGGAACGACACGATGGCGATAAGCGTGGCTGCAAGCAGTGCCATACGAGGCTTTGTGGCGGCACCTACAAGAGCATCAGCCCGCGTAAGCCCCTGGCGCATAAGCGATGTGGCGCCATCGGTGACGACAATAGCATTATCGACGAGCATGCCCATGGCGATAATAAATCCCGCCAACGATGTGCGATTAAGGCCCTCGCCTATATATAGCATTATGAGGAGTGTCGCGCCTATGGAGAATACCAACGACGAGCCCACGACCATGCCCGCGCGCCAGCCCATAAGCACCATAACCAAGATGATAACGATGGCGACAGACTCCAGGAGGTTCACGAGGAAGGTATTGTTTGCCTCGCGCGCAATCTCATTCTCTGGATATAGCGTCACCAACTCCAAGCCCGCGGGGAGCATTCGAGCCATATCGTCCAAAACGGCCTTCACCTCATCACCCACAGCGACAACATCCATCTCGGGATTTGACGACACGGCGATACCTATGGCATCGCGCCCATCTACACGCACGATAAGCGAGGCGGGCTCTCGGTAGCCACGCACGACACGTGCAACATCGCCCAAGCGATACTGCTTACCATCGGCCGCACGAAGCAACTGATTCTCAATATCAGCAATCGAACTATACGTTGCACCCTCGACAAGCTCGATGACAACATCGCCCGCACGGCGCTCGCCAATAGCCGCAACCATATTTTGCTCCTTGAGAGCACGGCCTATATCCTCGGGGCGCAGTTCAAAGGCTGCGAGCGTGGCTGGACTGAGATATATGCTCACCTCGGGGCTCTGCTCGCCCGAGAGCATAACCTTCTCCACGCCCGCAACGGTATATAGTGCCGTTTCGACATTGAGGGCGTAGTCGCGCAGTTCATCCCACGTATAGCCACCATCCGAGGCAAGAGCGTAATACAGACCATAGACATCGCCAAAGCCGTCGTATACCGCAACGGAAGCGACACCCTCGGGGAGGCGTGGCTCCACATTGCTAACTTTACGGCGCAGCTCGTCCCACGCCTGGGGTATACGCTCGGGCGATGTCTGAGGGCTTAGTTCCACAAGGATGCGGGCATAGCCAAAGTGAGCCTCGGAGGTTATCTTATATACGGATGTAAGGGTGCGTATCTCACGCTCAAGAGGCTCGACAACAAGGCTCTCCACCTCCGCGGGCATGGCTCCCGGGTAGCGACACTCCACAACGGCACTCTTAATGACAAACGTGGAGTCCTCCTTTTTGCCCATGGCGTAGAAGGCGTAGATACCCCCAAGAATCATCACCCACAGCATAAAACGTATGACCGTGGGGTGAGTAATCGAGTAGCGCGATATATTAAACATACTGACAATAATTTAGTTATTCAACAACGCGCACACTCTCACCATCGCTCAAATGGTATACGCCCGCGACAACGACCCTCTCGCCCGCATCTATGCCACCGAGGACGACAACATCGCCCTCACCCGTAGGAGCGCCAAGCACCACCCTACGCTTCGTCACGCGGCTATCGGCATCTATAACCCACACATAGTCGTCATCACCCATAGGGGCATATATAGCCGTAAGAGGCAGCGTGACGGCACGGCGGTCGCTCTCGGGCGTGATGACCGTGGCGATACATGTCATACCCGGGGATATGCGGTAGAGGTTATTATCCACATCCGTGAGGCGCAGCGACACGGGGAAGCCGAGGGCATCCGACGAGGTGCGTGCGAAGCTCTTGATGACGGCCGTAAACACCACATTTGGGTAGGCATCGAAGCGCACTTCGAAGCGTGTTGTAGGCTCCGACAGCACAGCAACAAGGCTCTCGGGGGCGGTGAAGCCTATTGTTGTACTTATGGGCGCGACGATGCGCACGATAGTCTCGCCCGAGGCAACACGCTGGAAGGCATCGACATACGTGCGCTCAACGATACCGTCAAACGGAGCCACAATGCGCGTGTCGTCCAACATATCGAGGCTATTTTGATACGCCGAGAGTCGCTGTGTTGCGGTGCTACGCAACGACTCCACCTCCTGCTCCGAGATAGCATCATGCTGGAGCAGTCGCTCGGCACGCTCTAAGCGCGACTGCGCCTCGCGATAGGCGGCATGAGCTGCCGACACCTGCAACTCCACATCCCTCTTATCGAGCTCCGCAAGGAGTGTCCCGCGCCGAACAATCATACCCTTGGCAACGGGTATATCCACCACGCGCCCCGATATTTTGAATGCCAAGTTTACGGCATCATCTGCCGTGGAGAGCGCTGCAAAGTCACGGCTAACGTACTCCGTAGCCGTCGCAACAACAGCCTTGACGGGCTGCACAGCACGCTGTTCTGGCTTCGCGGCATGACCACATGCCACAAAAAGGAGGAGAAGGAGTGTTGTATATCTGTGCATAATAACAAAAATTGACCGTTCCCTCGGGAATGGTCAATTATCTTGCCACGAGCACACCGTATGGTTACAATGAATCTTTATACTCGACTATGCCATCGTTCACGACCACAACACCCACCTTTGCGCGGTTGATGGAGCGGAGGGTCTTGGCATCAATGCTATATATATCGGTATCGGGGAAGAGCGTTGCATCAACATCGGCCACAGCACTGAGCACTACAACGGCCGACGAGGGGTATAGGTCATATATATGGTGTATAGCCTCTATACACTCATCATCTATAGCCTCGGCATCGTACACCGTAATCCACGCCACACGCCCCGCACGAGAAAGGAGCCTTTCGCTAACATCCTCGCCCTCTGTATCGTACACTCTAAAGTCAGAATACTTGGCACTGTCGGCGGATGTTGTATGCGTAACAACATCGACATACTCCAAGTCGTCACGCAACCAGCATGTCGTAGCATCTGCCGGAAACTCCTCGATGGCTCCCGTCGTCATGTTTCTAAATTGTAGCACGCTATACAACATCTCCGCCTCGCGCTCCTTGGCAACATCGGAGCGTAAGTCCGTGCCCACCTTATAGGGCATAAGGTCGACAAGAGGTTGATGGTTTAGGGCGTATAGATTGATGCCGAGCGACAAGGCAACGGCAAGGATTAGGACGACCACATCGCGACGACACACGTGGCCTCTCTTTGCTGTGCGCCACACAATAAAGGCGACAAATAGTAGCACTACATTCTTCACAAAGGTACCCCATGGCGTGAGGCTCACAACCTCACCAAAGCATCCGCACTCGCCAATAGGCAGTATCGTAGCGCTTAAAAGTGTAACGACTGTAAAGATAGCGACGATAAGCAACGAGAGGAGTGCCACCACGCGACGGGCAACAGCCACAACGAGCACAGTGCCCAGCGTAAACTCCGCGACTGAGAGCGCCACGCCAAGAGCCACAGATGCGGGCAAAAGAGCCTCGAGCGAGTATGTCGCAAGATAATTATCAACAAACAGTGATGTGCCTACAGGGTCGATAAACTTTGTGGTTGCCGAGAAGATAAACACCGCACCAAGCAACCAGCGAAGCATCTGTAACACAAAGCGTAACATCGCGCGACCTATCGCTTTATAAGAGGTTCAACATGGAACATAATACGACGGTATATCTCCTCGGGCGAGGCCATAGCGCCATCCTCGGTAGAGCAGTCGACAACCTTCAAGTCGTCGTACGCCACAGCAGCATCGAGGTATACCTCGCGCACGCTACGCTGGAGGTCGAGCGATGCCTCGTGTATATCCTTACCCCCCTGAAGGTAGCTTCTATCATCACCCTCGCGTGTCTCCGTCAGCTTACGCTCCGTGAAGGCAAAGGGCACATCGAGGAACAACGACAAGTCGGGGCGTGGGATGTTAAACTCCTCGTACTCGGTACGAAGAATCCAGTCGCGCAGCGTCTGTCGCGCCTCGCGGTCGGCAATCTTAGCACACTGGTAGCCTATATTTGAGTATACATAACGGTCGACGATAACAACCTTACCATCGGCCTGCCATGCGCGTATCTGCGCCGCGGCATCGGCCCTATCGCCGGCATAGAGCAGCGCCACGAGGTAGGGGTTTACACCCTCAACCGTGCCGAGGTCGCCACGCAGGAAGCGGGCAATAAGATCACCATACACCGGAGCATCGAAGCGCGGGAAGTGTAGGTACTCCGACTGCACGCCCATAGCCTCGAACATAGCCCTCAGCTTCGTTATCTGTGTCGACTTGCCGGCTCCATCGAGCCCCTCCAAAACTATAAACATAGCACTCTATTTAAGCATCATAACGGCACGCTCAACGCTACGTGCCAAAATATCGACCTCGGCCTCGGTATTATACATGCCTATCGAGGCACGACACATACCCGTAATGCCGAAGTGTGTCATAACAGGCTCAGCACAGTGGTGTCCCGTGCGTATTGCCACTCCCAACTTATCGAGAATCATACCCACATCGTAGGGGTGTGTGCCATCAACCGTGAACGACACGATGGGGCACTTATTCTCCGCCGTGCCGTAGATGCGCAAGCCCTCGATAGCGCCAAGGCGCTCAGTCATAACGCGCAACAGGTGTTGCTCATGCTCCTCGATAGCAGCCACGCCAATACTCTCGACATAGGCGATAGCCTCGGCCAGAGCCACAGCACCGATAAAGTTCGACGTGCCGGCCTCATATTTCAGTGGCAGCGGAGCGTAGGTCGTCTTAGCGAATGTCACCTTATCGACCATGTCGCCACCACCCATAAACGGGGGCATGGCCTCCAACAACTCCCTGCGGCCATACAACACGCCTATACCCGTAGGGCCATAGAGCTTATGTCCCGACAGGGCGTAGAAGTCGTAGCCACGCTCGGCCACCCTACCGCCACCGTGAACGATACCCTGGCAGCCATCAACCATGACGACAGCACCCATGCTATGTGCCTTCGAGATGATAGGCTCAAGGTTGGGACATGTGCCCAACGTATTCGAGGCCTCCGTTACGGCAACAAGGCGCGTGCGCTCGTCGATAAGCGTATCCAAGAGCTCCATCCTGAGCTCACCCCTATCATCGAAGGGCAACACTCTCAACTCCGCACCCTTACGCTCGGCGGCCATCTGCCACGGAACGATATTGGAGTGGTGCTCCATCTCGCTCACAACGACATTATCACCCGCCCTTAAGAAGCGCTCGCTCCACGCATACGCCACAAGGTTAATAGATGCCGTAGCGCCCGAGGTGAAGATCGCCTCCTCGCGCTCACGTGCGCCGATAAACCTACGCACACGCTCCCTCGCCTCCTCGTACAACTCCGTCATCTTACCCGACAGATGGTGAACACCGCGGTGTATGTTGGCGTTATAGTGGCGCATAAGCTCATCCCCGCGCTCGATGACAGCAAGGGGCTTCTGTGCCGTGGCGCCCGAGTCGAAATATACAAGTGGGCGGTTGTTTACCGTGCGCTGTAGTATCGGGAAATCGGCGCGTATCTTATCTATATCAAAGGCCATATTACAACCTATTTAGCTTCTCGGCAACAAGCTCCGAAAGCAACTCCTCGACACCCTCAACAACACTGTGAAGGACAACATCGCCAACGAAGCCCTCAATCTGCAAGCGCTTGGCCGTAGCGAGGTCAAGGCCGCGCTGACGCATATACAGCACCGCATCGCTATCCATCTGTCCCACCGTGGCGCCATGGCTACACTTAACATCGTCGGCATATATCTCCAACTGCGGGAGTGTCTCGATGTGTGCCTCGCCCATGGTTATATTGCGGCTCGACTGCACCGAGTCGGTACGCTGTGCCCCGGGGGCTACGTATACCAATCCCGAGAAGCTGCCATGTGCCTTACCCGAGGCAACACCCTTATACGATGTCTTCGACGTACACTCCTCGGCAAGGTGATTTACATCCACCGCAACGCTCGACTTATCCTCGTCCGTGAGGATAAACGCTCCGCCAAGCTCAAAGCGAGCACCGCGCTCCATAAGGCTTGCGACGATACGTGTATCCGCACCGGCAACGACGACCTCCGTGACGAGGCACGTGGCACCCTCGGCAACAGCAACGGCAATCTGCGAGGCACCACGCTCTGCGACAACATGCAGGATGCACAGCTCCGCACCCGCCATGATGTCTATATTCATATCGTGGGCTCCCGCACCATCAACCACAACAAGCGTAGCGCGTGCCTCACGCCCTACGACGACGTCGCGGTCATCCGTAAGGCTGAGCCACCACACACCCCCAAAGATGTTTCCATCGGCGGCCAAAGGTGCAGCACCCAACTGATTAATAATTCCATCCGCAATCATAGCCTACTCCTCATATTGGTTGATAAGCCAATCGTAGCCCTCCTTCTCGAGTTTCAGCGCGAGGCTCTTATCGCCCGTATAGATGATGCGACCCTTATACAATACGTGCACATAGTCGGGGACGATATAGTCCAAGAGGCGCTGATAGTGCGTGATGACAACCGTGGCATTCTCCGGAGTCTTAAGGCGCGTGACGCCCGTGGCCACGATGCGCAGGGCATCAATATCGAGACCCGAGTCAGTCTCGTCGAGGATGGCGAGCTTAGGGTTGAGCATGGCCATCTGGAATATCTCGTTCTTCTTCTTCTCGCCGCCCGAGAAGCCCTCATTCACAGCACGTGCCGTAAGCTTAGCATCGAGCTCGACGATGGCACTCTTCTCGCGCATCATCTTCAAATACTCGGCAGCCGCAAGAGGCTCCAAGCCCCTATACTTACGCTGCTCGTTGACCGCAATCTTCATAAAGTTTGCCATCGTAACACCCGGAATCTCCACCGGATACTGGAAGCCGAGGAACAAGCCCTTCAACGCACGCTCCTCGATGGGCAGCCCGAGGAGATCCTCGCCCTCAAACTCGACCTTACCCTCCGTGACGGTAAACTTCTCGTTACCGGCCAACACCGAGGCGAGCGTCGACTTACCCGAGCCGTTAGGGCCCATGATGGCGTGTACCTCGCCAGCCTTAACCTCGATGTTTATACCCTTCAAAATCTCCTTATCGCCAACATTGGCATGTAGATTTTCAACCTTTAACATAGTTATATTGTCGTTTTTACTCAATTCTTAAATAGTCTAACAAAAGTAGTTCTGTTAGACAGCTTCTATCCCACGCTGCCCTCCAACGACAGCGCCAACAGCTTCTGCGCCTCTACGGCAAACTCCATAGGCAACTTTGCCAACACCTCGCGGGCATAGCCATTGACTATAAGACCCACAGCATCCTCAGTCGTGAGGCCGCGCTGATTACAGTAGAAGAGTTGCTCCTCCGAAATCTTGGATGTCGTAGCCTCATGCTCCAAGACAGCCGAGGGGTTATGACAGTCGATGACGGGGAAGGTATGTGCGCCACACCTGTCGCCAATAAGCAACGAGTCGCACTGCGAGTAGTTACGCGCATTATCCGCAGCCTTAGCCACGCGCACCAAGCCACGATAGGCGTTCTGCGACAAGCCCGCAGAGATGCCCTTCGACACGATACGAGAGCGTGTATTACGGCCTATGTGTATCATCTTAGTACCCGTGTCCGCCTGCTGGTAGTTGTTGGTCATGGCCACCGAGTAGAACTCGCCCGACGAGTTATCGCCCTGCAAGATGCAGCTCGGATACTTCCACGTGATAGCCGAGCCTGTCTCCACCTGCGTCCACGACAGATGTGCACCCTCGCGACAGATACCGCGCTTGGTGACGAAGTTGTAGATGCCACCCTTGCCATCCTTATCGCCCGGGTACCAGTTTTGCACCGTAGAGTACTTCACGTCGGCATCCTTCTCCACAACAATCTCCACAACGGCAGCATGCAGCTGATTCTCGTCACGACGCGGTGCCGTGCACCCCTCGAGGTAGCTCACATACGAACCCTCGTCGGCAACGATGAGCGTGCGCTCGAACTGACCCGTGCCCTCGGCATTGATGCGGAAGTACGTCGACAGCTCCATAGGGCAACGGACACCCTTAGGGATATAGCAGAATGAGCCGTCAGAGAAGACTGCGGCATTAAGCGCTGCGTAGAAGTTGTCGGTGTAGGGGACAACCGAGCCGAGATACTTCTTAATAAGCTCGGGGTGCTCCTTGATAGCCTCCGATATAGAGCAGAAGATAATGCCCTTTTCGGCCAACGTATCGCGGAACGTAGTCTTCACCGACACCGAGTCCATGACGGCATCCACCGCCACGCCCGCCAAGGCCATCTGCTCCTCGAGCGGAATACCGAGCTTATCGAAGGTACGCTTCAATTCGGGGTCTACCTCATCCATCGAGTTGAGCTTCTTTGTCTGCTTGGGCGCAGCATAATAGATGACATCCTGGAAGTCTATCTCGGGAATGTCGAGGTGCGCCCACTCGGGGTGTGGCAGCGTGAGCCAATGGCGGTAGGCCTTGAGCCTTCGCTCGAGCATCCACTCGGGCTCACCCTTCTTCTCCGATATAAGTCTTACGACATCCTCAGAGAGGCCTCGGCCGATGGTATCGGTCTCGATATCGGTGACGAAGCCGTATTTATAATCGCTCGTTTCGAGCTCCTGTAATATATTTTGTTCTTTGTTTTCCATCTGTGTATATTAATAGCGTGCAAATATAGCAAAATTTATTCATTATGCCAACACAGCGCTATCAATAATTATTATCGTGCCATAAGCAAAAAAATATGGTTACACCATACTCGATGCAACCATATAACAATCAGAAATATAGCACCTACTCTCGCTCCTCGGCGCTCCACTTAGCGTATGGGTGTGCCCTTAGGTGTGAGTTATAAAATCTACGCTCGCCCGTAACCTCGCGACCGAGCCATGCCGGGCGCTCGAAGGCCTCATCCACGGCCGACAGCTCCACCTCCGCGATGGTGAGCCCCTCATTCTCACGCGCGAACTCGTCGACCTCAAAGGTATGGCCCGCATACTCAACAAGCCAGCGACGCTTATCTATGAGCGCACCCTCGGCAAGCTGCATGAGCTCCAGCGCCTCGCGTGCATCAATCTCACGCTCCCACTCGTAGCGCGAGAGGCCGCCATCGCGCGAGGGGCCCTTAATCGTGAGCCACGCCCTATCGTCGCTAACCCTCACGCGCACCGTCCTACGCCCCGAGGCTATATAGCCCTGGACGAGGTGCGAAGAGCTGTGGGCGAGATGTTTATACTCGCCCACAACCAAAAATTTACGTTCAATCTCCTCGGCCATAATCCTACTCCTCGTAAGCAAACATAGGATCCCACGAAGGAAGCTTCACGGGCTTCTTATCGAGGAGCTTGAGAGTCTCTGCGGGGATATACTTCTTATCGACAACCACGCGGAACATATACTCCTCGAACCACTCGTCGGTCATGATGAGATTACCCTGCCATCCTGCCGTGGGGCCCCAACTATTCTCTACCATCCACTTCTTAGCGTTGCCCTCCTCGTCGAGGTCTACGGCAATAAGTGTCATGGCGTGTGACGAGCCACTTGCGAAGGTGCGCACGCGCTGCTCCTTATTCATCGGGAAGTCAACACCCATAAGCGACTCATAGTCGAAGTTATTAATGTCGAGCGTGCCCTTCTTCGAGAGGAGATACTTGCCGACATCGCACGAGAAGTACATCGCCGTATTATCCTTTATCGAGGCGATAGCCAAGGCCTTAACCTCCTCGATGGGAAGGTTCAGGTATACCCAATTGTCGCCATCGTACACGTGGCGGTCGTAGTCTATCTCATATACATTGTAGTACTCGCGCGAGGGGTCGTTCATGACCATAACGAAGTCATTCTCAAGGTCTATATCACCGAAGTACTCCTTATAGAACGACTGCGGCGTATAGCTCTTAGTCTCCACCGCGTTGCCATCCTTATCGCGACGTGTCCACACGAACTCCACGGGAGGCTCGCCATAGGCACGTACAAGCATCGAGTATATCTCCTTGAGCATCTCGACCTTCAAAGCCACGGGAGCGCGACGGTCGCGCTGCTCACGAAGCGTAAGACCAAACTCACGGAGCTTGAGTTTGATGAGGTTACCCACCTGCGCGGTGTTGTTCGACTGGTAATTCTCAGGCATAACCTCCGCAGGCACAACGCCATACTTCATCACGAGGTTCGACACACCCGTAAACTGACCACCATCGTTCAGCGGATTCTTGAACAGCCACTCCACCTGGCGATCCTCCATAGGCAGGTGCTTGGTGTCGATGACGGCCTGAAGGAAGAGATTCGACTTCTCGAGCTGGTCGTAGAAGAAGAGGTAGTTCTGCGAGAACTCCATGCCGCTGAGGTCGAGGTCGTCAATCATCTTGGCACGCAAGACATTGAGTCCCGTAAACAGCCAGCAGCGACCCGACTGATGCTGGTCGGTGATGCCCTTAGTCTTCACGCGGTGCGAGAAGTGGGTGTCAATCATCGCGAGGTTGTCGGCATTTGTCGCAAGCTCCGACACTGAGTTAAGGGCCAGGGCGTTACGTGCCGCCTTCTCGGCTACGGCATCGCGCTCCGCTGCGCGCAACTCCGACAGCATCTCTGCCGAGATACCGCCACCATCCTGCTGTGCTGAAAGTGTGCCCACGGCAAAAAGCGCGAGGACTGCAAAAAATAGTTTTCTCATATCTTTAATCTTTTAATTGTATTTGCTGTTAATCATACAAAGATACAAAAAAAAGATTGAAAACATGAAAACCATACAAAAATTAGCGCTAATCGTCGGAGCCGAAGACACGGTTACTCTTATGCAGTGCCGCAGCGACGATGGCTAACACAAGCGTAGCAACGGCATTTATCATAAACGGAGACTCGGGCTTCGATGTATGGAGGATATAGTTCACACCGTCGATGATAAACGGAGCCACAAGGATAGCCAAGTAGTTAACAGCCATGACGATAGAGAGGGCAAGCGTCGACAACTCGGGCGGAGCATTCGTCGCTGCCTTATCGTAAACGATGGGTTGCATCACGCCATAGCCGAGGCCTGCGAGTATCGCCCCCACCGAGAGCGACAGCATCGAGGGGTGCGCGAGCGACATGATGCCGAGGCCCACGGCCATAACCAACAGCGACCATACATTTGTTCGGCTGCCGAGCTTGGCGATGATGGTGTTAAGCACGAATCCCGGGGCCATGATTGCGAGGAAGAAGAGCGAGATGATAAGCCCCGAGCGCGAGCTATCGAGCCCTGCACGTGCTGCGAGGTATGAGGTGTTGAACGTGACAATAAGCGAGAGGTAGGTTATGGCGAAGTAGAAGAGCGCAATGCCCACTATCATCTTACGATTGAGTGCCGTCTGCCTATGCTGCGCACCCGACGGTGGCTCGGGTGCGGGCTTCGAGCGACCGAGGGCGGGGATAAGCACCAACGTGACAATGGGTAGCAGATATACAGCAAAGGCCAAGTGCCACTCCACGCCCGCGAGGTAGCCACTGAGCGAGGTAGCAATGACGAGCGTGAGGTTATTCACCGCCGAGCTGATGCCGAGCTGCTTGACACGCCTGTCGCCCGTGAAGTAGTCGACGACGAGGCCAGTAGATAGGGGTATAATCATGCCCGCACCTATACCCATGATGGCACCACAGACGATAAGCTCGACAAGCCTATGCGACAGGAGCGAGCCCACGCCACTGAGGAAGAATATCACCGTGCCGGCAATAAGCAACTGTAGCTTATTACCCTTCACCGACCACCTTCCCGCCAGGAGCATAAAGGGGATAATCAAGAGCGACGGCAGCGACTCGAGCATCTCGACCTCCAACTCGCTGGCGTGCGGAAAGATGGTGTCGAGCTTCGCAAGGATGGGCGAGATTGCCAACCCCGGGAGCGACACTATGGCCGATACCGACCATATAGCTACGAGTGCCACAAGCGGCATCGTACCCTTACCAGTATTTACCTTCATACGTTCAAGCGTTTTTTTTCTCGGCAAGCAATAGCCTTGCCATACCATAATTACAGCGCAATATTCACATTTTTTACAGCTTTTTCGCCAAAATAATTTGTTTTTTAATTATTTATTATTACCTTAGCAAAAAGTATAATACTGAAGGTGTGTAAAATAATTCCCCATAAGAACAACTTCGAACAAAACGAACATGTTTATTAGGTTAATTTTAATTGGGGTATCATTAAAAAGTTTCTATATGATTACCTCACTTATATTAAGAGACATATAACATATGCGGGCTACAACATTGTAGTCCGCATATGTTATATATAGCGAGTTATTGGCAAAAAATATGATTCGTGAGTTTTGATTTTCCAAATTTAGTTATTACCTTTGTTTGTTGGAAACGTAAAATATAAACCTTACTATAACACTAATATGAACAAAGACTTACAGATTTTTGACCTGATCGCCGAGGAGCGCTCACGTCAGATGAAGGGCATTGAGCTTATCGCATCGGAGAACTTCGTTAGCGACCAGGTGATGGCTGCTATGGGCTCTGTATGTACTAATAAGTATGCCGAGGGCTATCCCGCAGCACGTTACTACGGCGGTTGCGAGGTTGTAGATAAGATTGAGAACCTCGCCATCGAGCGCATCTGCAAGCTCTATGGCGCAGCATACGCCAACGTGCAGCCCCACTCTGGCGCACAGGCAAACATGGCGGTATTCTTCGCATGCCTAAAGCCCGGCGACACATTCATGGGTCTCGACCTATCGCACGGTGGTCACCTCTCGCACGGCTCGCCCGTGAACATGTCGGGTATGTACTTCAAGGCTGTAGGATACAAGCTTAGGGAGGAGACAGGCAACATCGACTACGACGAGATGGAGGCATTGGCCCTTGAGCACAAGCCCAAGCTCATCGTCGGTGGTGCTTCGGCATTCTCGCGCGAGTGGGACTACAAGCGCATGCGCGAGATTGCAGATAAGGTTGGCGCGTTGTTGCTCGTAGATATGGCCCACACCGCAGGTCTTATCGCCGCAGGTCTCTTGGACAACCCCGTGAAGTATGCTCACATCGTTACTTCGACAACGCACAAGACCCTCCGCGGCCCTCGTGGCGGCATCATCCTCATGGGTGAGGACTTCGACAATCCGTGGGGCTACACAACACCCAAGGGTGTCGTAAAGAAGATGTCGCAGATATTGAACTCGGCAGTATTCCCCGGCATTCAGGGTGGCCCGCTCGAGCACGTCATCGCAGCCAAGGCCGTAGCCTTTGGCGAGGCTCTCACACCCGAGTATAAGGAGTATCAGCAGCAGGTTGTTAAGAACTCTAAGGCCTTAGCCGAGGCCCTCACGAAGCGTGGCTACAAGATTGTATCGGGTGGTACAGACAACCACCTCATGCTCGTTGACCTCCGCACCAAGTTCCCCGAACTCACGGGTAAGCTTGCTGAAAAGTGCCTCGTTGCTGCCGACATCACCACAAACAAGAACATGGTGCCCTTCGACTCACGCACGCCCTTCACCACATCGGGCTTGCGCTTCGGCACTCCCGCCATCACAACACGTGGCGTGAAGGAGGATAAGATGGACTACATCGCCGAGCTTATCGACCGCGTACTCTCGGATCCCGAGAACGAGGCAAACATCGCCGCTGTTCGCAAAGACGTGAACGCCATGATGGCCGAGTACCCCTTATTCGCTTGGTAATAAACGTATACCTATTATATAATGGGCTGGTCAATACCTTTGGCCAGCCTTTATACTATGTAAAGTATGAAAGAGATACTATCCTTCCTCACTGAACTACACGACAACAACAACCGCGCGTGGTTTGAGCAAAACAAGGAGCGCTACCGCAGGGCATTAGCCAAGCATCAGGCCAACACCGAGCGCCTTATCGCGCTTATCGCGCAGTTTGACCCCACGGTCGAGGGTGCGACGGTCGCCAACAGCACCTACCGCATATACCGCGACACGCGCTTCTCGAAGGATAAGACTCCGTATAAGGACTTCTTCAGCACCTTCATCGTGCGCGGTGGCAAGAGGAGCGGCTATGGCGGCTACTACCTCCATATATCGCCCAAGGGTCACACATGGGGCGAGGGGTCGTTCCTCGCCGCGGGCAACGTGTGCCCCGAGCCATACGTGTTGCGCAGCCTACGCGAGGAGATTGAGGATAACGGCATCGAGATGCTGCACAACATCGCAACGAGCGGCTTTGAACTCGACACGACGAATGCCCTAAAGCGCACACCGCGCGGCTATAACGCGGCACCCGAATGTGAGGCGCTCCTCCGCCAGAGGGAACTGATACTTAGCCACCCTATCGACAACGCATGGCTCATGCAGGATGATTGGCTCGAACGCACGGCGGAGCTCTTCAAGGGGTGCAAGCCCTTCTTAGACCAAGTAAACCGCGCCACGGAGTACGCCTACGAGAATGAGCGCTAATTAGTGATAATATGTGCTTATTAACGCAAGACTAATTTCTTGTCAGAAGTCGTGAGATGTGGTGCATCACAAAAGAAGTACCGTCGATGGATAGTACTCGACGTACATTCCATTGACGGCACTTTTGTTAGCGGCAGTAGATGCTGCCCTATAATCGAAAATTACTCGCTGACGAGAATACGACCACAATACTCACACACAATCAGCTTCTTACCCTGACGGATATCCACCTGACGCTGGGGAGGTATGCGGTTGAAGCAGCCACCACACGCATCGCGCGTAACGGTGACAACAGCGAGGCCATTGTGTACGTTGCTACGGATGCGGTTGTAGGCCGTAAGTAGGCGCTCGTCGATAGGCTCCTTAGCCTTCTCGGCCTTAGCCATAAGCTCGGCAACCTGCTGTGCCGTCTCGGCCTCGATAGAGTCGAGCTCCTCCTTCTTCGCCTTATAGTCGATGGTGCGCTCCTCAACGAGAGTATTGGTCTCCTCGACAAGGGCCTTCTTAACCTTTATCTGTGCAGAGTACTCCTTGAGACGCTTCTCAGCAAGCTCAATCTCAAGCTCCTGGTACTCTATCTCCTTGGTTATAGCATCGAACTCGCGGTTGTTGCGCACGTTATTCTGCTGCTCCTTGTAGTTGCCAATCATAATCTTGGCCTGGTCTACCTCGCGCTTACGCTGGCGTGTGAGAGTGTTGATCTCCTCAATCTCGGCATTGATATTCTCAATGCGCGTGTTGAGTCCTGCAAGCTCATCCTCAAGATCCTGAACCTCGAGAGGAAGCTCACCCTTAACCTTGTTAATCTCGTCGATAGCCGAGTCGACCTTCTGCAACTCGTAGAGTGCCATAATCTTCTCCTGCATCGAGTAGTCAACATCGTTTGTCTTCTTCTGTGCCATATAGTTGTTATTTAGTTATTTTTTCGCCTATAATGTTTGCCGTCTTCGCGCTTGCATAGCAGCCCCTTAGACCATATAGTGTATCGGGTTGCGAGAGCATACGCTCTTGCGAACCGCAAAGTTAGACATTTTTTTTGATATTACATCATATAAAATGCGAATTGCGCAAAATTCGCTCTCAAAATGGCCAATATCGGCCAAAATCATACGCCCCTCGCCCGACATGAAGTCGTTATAGCGCAGGTCGGCAGTGATATAGAGGTCGGCACCAGCAGCCATGGCATCGTCGATAAGCGAGCGGCCGGCACCCGTACATACCGCCACGGTGCGTACCATGAAGTCATCCGACGGAATATCGCTATAGCGTATCGCGCCAACATCGAATATAGCCTTTATGCGCTGAAGCAACGCCATGGCGCTCTCGGGGCATGCCAGCGTACCCACAACACCGAAGCCCGCATCGGGGTTATCCTTGCGGGGTTCAAGCACGCGCATAGCACCAAGGCCAATCATAGAGCCCACATGCCAGCTCATGCCGTTGGGTGTGCTGTCGAGGTTGGTATGACAGGCGTAGAGGGCGATGCCACGACGTATGGCACGCTCCACGCAGCGCTCGACATAGGTAGCCGAGTTAAGGCGCTTAAGTGGCGTGAAGATTATAGGGTGGTGCGTGATGATTATGTCGCATCCCTCGCGCTCCGCCTCGTCGATGACCTCCTCGGTGACATCCACAGCAAGAAGTGCCGCATGCACCTCATCGTCCATACGGCCGACAACGAGGCCCGAGTTATCATAACTCTCCTGTAGATGAAGCGGTGCAAACGCCTCAATCTCAGCAACAAGCTCACGTATCTTCATACTGCGGCATAGTTAGAATAGTGACTGTTCGTAGAAGGGGAAGAGCTCCTTGGATTCGTCACCCTTCTTCGTCTTGCGGCGGCGCACTGTGGGCTGCTCCGCAGCCTCGGGCTCAACGACCTTGCGGGGGCGACCACGACGACGGGGCTCGGGCGCCACCTCGGGCTCGGCAGCCTCGGGGGCAGTAGCCGCCTCAACAACCTCGCGCTTTGCCTCCTCCTCGACATCGGCGATAAGGTCTGCGACAGCCTCAATCGGAGCCTCATACTCCACGGGGCTATTATCGCCCAGCGACTCACGCACCTCGACGAGCATGGCGCGGATATTCTGCAAGCGCTCAAGGATGGATACATCGCGCTTGACGCTGCCACCGCGACGCTTCATCGTCTTATTGGCACCCTCAAGCGTCATGCCCTTCTCCTTGACGAGGTGGTATATGAGCTTCAGGTTCTCGACATCCGAGGGGGTAAACATGCGATTACCCTTCTTGTTCTTATGAGGCTTAATGCAGTCGAACTTCGACTCCCAATAGCGTATGAGCGATGCGTTTACATCGAACATCTCCGTAACCTCGCCCATCGAATAGAGTAGTTTTGCCATCTTATTATATAGTATTAAGTTATAATTTCTGTATTCTTAAATCCTTGGGGTACATATTATTGCAGCGCGCACCTATACGTTTAATAAAGCCTATGGCTACGCCCTTATGGCTCACCACATTTATGCCCTCCATGAACTGTGCAGCGCCAATATCCTGCTTGCGAAGGTAGTCGACAGCATCCGCCTCCGACACCTCGACCGTGGGGACTACATCGGGGCTAAGACCCACATACAGCGCCAACGGATGTTCGGGCTTCAGACGTCCCTTAAATAACTGACCCATAGCGACACCCGAGTAGATCACCGAGAGCGACTCCGCAAGGCGCGTAACATCATCAACAACAGCGCCATGGTAGCCGTAGACAACATCGCCCACAAGCCTAAATGCCATCTTCGAGCCATCATCCACCCAGCGCACAACCTCCGCCAAGTCGCGCTTATCGACCGGAGCGAAGACCTTACGTCGTGCCTTGGGTGTAGTCCTGCGCACAGCGCCCTCGCGCTTACGCACCACCGCAGCAAAGAAGCCCTCGCCACGTGTCCTTCCAGGGTAGAAGTGGAAACACTGCGCCACACCTATCGTGCTGCGCACAATACCCCACTCCTCATCCGTGGCAACCGTCTCGGCAGCAACGACCTCGTCGTCATACTCCGACATCAGCCATTCGACGATGCCCTCATCCTCCTTATCGTTGAAGGTACAGGTGCTATATATGAGCTTGCCGCCAGGGCGCAGCGCTCGCCACGCCTCCGTGAGAATATCCCTCTGGCGTGATACGCACTGCTCGACAGCTGTCGGCGACCACTCCGTGCGCGCCTCCTCCATCTTGCGGAACATGCCCTCACCCGAACAGGGGGCATCCACCGCAACGACATCGAACCACTCCTCAAAAGCCCCTATATGTGCGGGTTCGTTGCACGTGACAACAACATTACCCATGCCCCAGCGCTGCACATTGTCGGCCAATGCCAACGTGCGACTGCGGTTAATGTCGTTAGCCACAACCAGACCCTCACGCCCAACAAGCGTAGAGTATATCGTCGTCTTACCACCCGGAGCAGCACACATATCGAGGATGCGCGCACCGCAAAGGTCGTCATCACGAAGGATATGGGCCACGAACTGCGACGATGCCTCCTGCACATAATATGCGCCACCATGCAACAGCGGGTCGAGTGTGAACTGCGGGCGCTCGGCAAGGTATCTACCCCACGGGCACCACCCCACACCCTCACCCTCGTATGTCGTGGCAGACTTCGCGGGGTTGAGCCTTATGGATACGGCAGGCTCCGCGTCGAGGGCCACAAAGAGGCTCTCGGCATCGTCGCCAAGCTGCTGGCGCATGGCTCTTACGAACTCCTCGGGTAGCGGTGTTGTCATAATTTTAGAGCTGGCGCTTACCCGTACACATCTCCTCCACCGAGGCACATATACGGTCGATAATCGAGGGGTCGGCAACAAAATCATCGACATCCTTGTCGATAACCAACACACGGCCCTCGTAGATATTCTCAATCCAGTTGTTGTACTTGTCGTTCAGGCGGCTGAGGTACTCCTCGTCGATATTCTGCTCATACTCCCTGCCTCGCATCTTTATCTGCGAGATAAGCGTGGGCACGCTCGCCTTGAGGTATATGAGCACATCGGGGCGCGGAAGGAGGCTCTGCTCGATGTTGAACATCTTCATGTAGGTGTCGAAGTCGCGACTCGCCATCAATCCCATAGAGTGTAGGTTGTCGGCAAAGATGTGAGCATCCTCGTATATGGTGCGATCCTGCACCACGTTATCCGAGCCATCGGCCAACATCGTCAGCGTCTGCTGTATGCGGCTTCCGAGAAACCACAGCTGAAGATGGAACGACCAGCGACCCATATCCTCGTAGAAGTCGCTGATGTAAGGATTGGCGATATCCTCGTAGTAAGCATTCGCGCCATAACGCTTCGTTAGAATCTCGGTGAGCGTGGTCTTGCCGCTACCGATATTTCCTGCTATAGCTATATACATAGTGGTTAGTGTTTTATTTTGTTTTTTCTTTTTTTTACTCTTATGCGAGTTTATGGAGTTATCGTTTATAACTCTTTACCTCCTAAAATCCAGATCCTTCGACTACGCTATCGCTTCGCTCAGGATGACATTGCGGGTAGCAACATTATTTGTTGTCAGAATGGTGCAGATACAACGCTCGGCGAATTTCGAGACGATGGGCTGTACTAAAGCATACTGCCCATTGACGAGATAATTCGTTAGCGGAAGTAGATGCGCCATTATCACAATAAGGAACCTAATTTGTTGTCAGAATGGTGCAGATACAACGCTCGGCGAATTTCGAGGCGATGGGCTGTACTAAAGCGTACTGCCCATTGACGAGATAATTCGTTAGCGGAAGTAGATGCGCCATTATCACAATAAGGAACCTAATTTGTTGTCAGAATGGTGCAGATACAACGCTCGGCGAATTTCGAGACGATGGGCTGTACTAAAGCGTACTGCCCATTGACGAGATAATTCGTTAGCGGAAGTAGATGCGCCATTATCACAACAAATTAATTGAAGAACTCGGCCACGCGCATAACCACATCCGGCATCGCAAACACAACAACACGGTCGTAGGCATTTATCTGTGTCTCGTCGACAGCGATAAACACACGGTCGCCACGCACAACACCGCCAATGATAGAGTCCTCGGGGAGGCCGAGGTCGCGTATGCGCGACTTTGTCGCGGGCGAGTTGGGCTTGACGATAAACTCGAGCACCTCGGCCTGACTACCCGTGAGGCACTTGATGGCCTGCACATCGGTGGTCATGGTGAAGCGGAAGATGTTGGAGGCGGTGACGAGCTTCTTGTTGATGATGGTATCAACACCGATACTCTCGGCGAGGGTTATGTAGTTGATGTTCTCCACCTCGGCAATAACCTTCTTCACGCCCATGCGCTTGGCGAGCATCGCTGCGAGGATGTTGGTCTCGCTACGCCCCGTCACGGCAACAAAGGCATCCATGCCCGCAAGATCCTCCTCCATCATAGCCTCCGTATCGCGGCCATCCTCGTTGATGATAAGCGTCTTATCGAGGCGCTCAGCAAGGCGGAAGGCCTTATCGGCATCGTAATCCACGAGTTTTATGTTCACCTTGTTTTGCAGCTCGTTGGCGATACGCACACCTATGCGCGAGCCACCGAGAATCATCATATTGCGAATCTCGCGCTCGCGACGTCCCGAGAGCTCTACGACCTGTTGCGTGGCGCTATGGCGCGTGATGGCGTAGACCATATCCTCCTCCTCGAAGCGGTCGTCGGGCTTGGGTATTATCGTTTGCGAGCCACGCACGATGGCAACAACGCGATACTCAAGATCCTCATCGTTATACTCGGGGTCGATGACCGTGCGACCGAGTAGTGGCGAGGTGAGCTCAAGGCGGAAAGCTACCATCGAGAGCTTGCCCGCAGCAAACTCCACATATTCGGTCGATGAGGTGTGGCCGAGGAGGTTGATGACCTCGCGTGCGGCAATCTGCTCCGGATAGAAGAGGTAGTCGATGCCCATGTCGATAAATATCTCCTTGCTGTTGGGCTCGAGGTATTCGTTGCTATCAACACGCGCAATGGCCTTCTTCGCACCAAGCTGCTTGGCCATAACAGCCGAGAGGATATTGTCGTTCTCGACGGAGCGCACGGCGATAAAGAGGTCGCACTTACGCACACCCGCCTTGCGGAGCACCGAGAACTGCGTGGTGTCACCCTCGACCGTGACAACATCGACGAGGTTGCCGACCTCAACCAACGCTTTAGGGTCAACGTCGGCAACGGTGATGTCGTGACCATTACCGCTAAGCATCTTCGAGAGGTGCGTGCCCATATCTCCTGCACCGGCAATTACTATCTTCATAGACTAATCAAGTGAATATAAAACAATTATATACGGCCGTTATCTAACGACGAACTATAACATTTGCAAATTACTCCGCAAATATATAAATTTGCACCGAGTTTTACAATAAAACGAGCATTTTTAGCATTATAAAAATAAAAAAAAGATGTCGACACTACTTGTAACAATCATTGCTGCCGTCGTGGTTGTGGCGTTTTTCGCCCTCGCGATGTCGCTCACGTATATATTCAAGGGTCACCACATACAGTCCGAGATTTCGACAAATCCCAACATGCAGAAGATGGGCATAAAGTGCGCCGTGCAGGAGACACGCGAGGATATGGGACTGAACGACTGCGACTCGGATAACATCTGCTCGGGCAACTGCGCAGGATGCGATATTGACCACAGCGCGGAGGCTAAAAAATAGGAGTATGAGTATGAATAGCGCAGATAAGAACACGTGGCTATGCCGCAACTGCAACTCGTTAGTCGATGCCGAGTTAAAGACATGTCCCCACTGCCATGCCGACAGGCCAGAGGAGAGTGATATGGAGCCACAGCCCGAGGGCATTAGTGAGGTGGTAGAACGCGAGAATTACACCAACGCTGAGCCCAAGCCCAAGGCTAAGTATATATTTCGCGAGGCGGTGCTTGCGAATGCCGCAGACATAATCCTTGTGCTCGGTCTTTTCGCGACGTTTGGCGCCCTTATCGCCCCGCTTATCGTAGACTTTGGCGTAGATGCCCCGATGATGTGGGCGGTGTGTATCGCCGTGGACATCTTTGCCCTCACGATGATAACATGGGCATGGCTCAAGAGCGTCGCCGAGATTTCGCGGATGCTGCGTAATAAGACCAGAGAGTAATTCTATCCGATTTACCTACGATAGAGAAGCAAGGGGTGCGCCTCTTGCTTTTTTTAATATTTTTGCACATTAGTGTCCCATAAAAATTTGGGACTGGTTAAACATTAAATAAATTTTGCCCATTAGGGTCGGTAGGTTCTTTGTCATATTGAAATTTAGTTTTGTCGAAGAGGTCTTTTAAGCGTGTTTTGTCAGTCAGCGAAATGCTCAAAATCTGCAAGACTTCGTAAATACTTCTGTCGAGTTGCATATCGTGTTTGACGATTGAAACCAAGAGGTAAGTACTAATGGCGACATAAATTTGTATCCTCACAGCGTTCTCCGTAGTGCCCCAAAACTTCTTTATCTTGAGGTGCTGCTTGAGCCACTTGAAGAACAGTTCTATCAGCCAGCGATTCTTGTAGAGTTCTGCAACCAAAAGCGAAGATATATGAGTTGCATTCGTAAGAAATACAAACTCTCGCTCTTGCTCCTCATCGTAGTAGCGCACCAACCTTAATCTCTTCGGATAGTCCTTTGAGGACTTATAAGTAGTGAGTTCAATCGTACTATCCGAGAGCACATTCTGAGGTAGTCGGCGTTTCCATTTGATGACTTTGTATTGCAGATTCTTCTTTGCTCGGACTACGAAATAGGCTCCTATTTGGTCAATGCTATACAACTGCTTAAACTTGTTATATGCACGGTCAAATATATAGTAAGAGCCTGTTTTATAGGGGATTTCACTCATCG
>JAFTNV010000008.1 GCA_017451685.1 Alistipes sp. | reverse complement strand
AGCCTGCATTATAAGGAATTTATTGTAGGCTTTGGTGCGATACTCATCAAGAACAGCGGCAATGGCTTGATCATCGCGTGTATGTCCACTGGGTTTACCATCGCCCCATCTCTCTGGAAGTATTGTTTGTTTGGTGCTGATGTGGCATGTTTGATTACCAATGGTGAGTTGCATCAAAATCGGTACTCGTCCACTTTTGTTTGGTTTGCCTTTGTGGGCAATCATCTTAATCCTTAACATTTCTGTTCTCATAGCTTCTAATCGTTTTTACAGTGTACTATTTATATTGCAAAATTACGCTACTAAAAACGGCTGAAAGAATCTATACATAGACAATTTTTAGACAAACATAGACAATGTTTAGACAAAGGTTGACATTATGCAAATTCCTTTCAATGAGCCGTTTACGAGTGCAAACATAAGCTCACTATTCGGAAGTGTCAAGTTAATTCGCAACTATCTGCAAAGATTATCGCAGATTAATGAAAGTGGGGCAAGATTACCCGAAACCTATGTCCAAGCTTTCGGTTATTGGTTTCAAAAAGGTTTGTCGCATTTGTCTGTTTTAGTTAGACAGCCGATGGACAAATATGGACAAAACAGCCACGATACGCCACTGGTGCGCCCCAGGGCGGGTTGCTTAACTCATTGAGCAACAACAAAAAAGCGAGAAACTTTCGTTTCTCGCTTTCAGTACCCCCTCAGGGGCTCGAACCCTGGACCCCAACATTAAGAGTGTCGTGCTCTACCAACTGAGCTAAAGAGGCATTTGCTAACCTTTCGATTGCGAGTGCAAAGATAAGGCACTTTTTTTAATCCACCAAATCTTTTTGCAAAAAAAATCGCACTTTTTTTTATTCTTCGCAGCGCAAGATTGTTAAAGCATTATAAATCACGCCCAAACATTCTACACGTCACAAGCGCAAATTTATCTGTTATCATCCGAATTCCACTCCCTACCGCCATCCGCATAGAATACGGGACGGTGGCCCGCAACACGTTTAGCCGCGATATAGCTATCATAGAGGCACACGCCATTAGCGCTATCGTCCGCCAGGAAGTAGGCGACAACCGAGGCGTGACGCTTTGAGGTATGTATCATCTGCACAGTACGCGCCGTATACTCCTCACGCCAAGCGGGGTCATTCGAGGGGTTACCTCCACGCTTACGCGACATACCCGCACCCGAGGAGTTGATAGGCGCCGTGAGTGCCACATACACGCCCAGCTCGTCGCAAAGCGTGAGCAGCTCGTCGCTGACACCGCCCGCCGTGAAGCGCAGGGCTCCGTGACCCGCAGCGCATAGCGCGCGAAGCTCCTCAGCCGTAATCGTGGGCGACACCTCGTGCCACCTCATATCTACCACATCGCCATTAATCCTAAATGCGCCATCCTCATACCTCAACTCGCGCAACGCCACTGCCATATCGTAGAACTCCACATCGCGACCCGCGATACGGTTTTTAAGTCTTAGGCTAAGTTGCGTAGGCGATGCCGCGCTCCAGAGCGCATCGTCCATAACCGTAGCACCAAAGCGCATAGTATCGACGCCATACATGCCGAGCACAACATCGCGATGGCCGGCAGCAAGGCGCACAGTATCGTTAATATAGAGTTCGTAATATAGGCGCGAGGTCTTCTCGCCAAGCGTGGCATTATGCATGACGACACTGAAGTCCACATTCACAACCTCGCCCACGCCGCGTGTTGCGCGCCACTCGATATCGCGCACGCGCACGCGCGGTTGCGATATAATGTATACCTTGGGTTGTGGTGCCGCATGGTCGAAGCACTCTATCTTCGCAACGGCATCATCCCCGCGGAGGCGCACCTCGACGCTATTCTTATCCTCGCGCGCTATCTTCGTGATGTCGAACTCCGCAGCAGCAAAGCCATTCGAGGAGCTTCCGGCGCGCTTACCATTGACAAAGACATCGTAGGGGCTATGTGCACCCTCGATGCGCAGATATACACGGCGCTCAACCCACGAGAAGGGGTAGGTAAACTCACCACGTAGCACGCCATCGCTCTCCGCCCACTCTTCGATGGGTTGCATATATCGCTGCTTCGCTGTCGCACGCTCCTTGGCAGCCTCGGCCGTAGCGTATGGCACAAGGCGTGTGCGGGCGGGCTCCATCTGCCCCGCATGCTGACCATGTGCCGCATAGCCACAACAGAGCGCCACCACGGCGAGGATATATCTAAGGCTTCTCATCATCATCTGCGTTTTTGGTACGACGGGCGCGAGTTACGCCACTCGATAACCTCGGGTGTGAGCTCATCGACACGATCCTCCCACATGCGGTTCTCCACGAGCCTACGACGGTCGTAGTTTATGCGCTCGGTGATGCGGAAGTGGGGCTTATGGCGCGTAGAGGCATCCTCGCGGCGCGTAGCACGTATCTCGCGGTCGCAGACGGAGTCGCGCAGAGGACGACGGTCGCTGTGCCACTCGAAGTCGGGGAGCTTGCGCACCTGTGTCTCGGGAACCATGCCTATGGGGTACAACACATACTCGGGGTTCTGTTTGTATGCAATCTTATCTATCGTGCCATCGACGAGGTAGAAGCTTATCGCGGCACTCTCGATATACATCATGCCCGTAACCTCGGGGTCATCCTCACCCTGCATGTAGTATATCGTCTGCGCATTGCCATTCACATCGTTGCGGTATACCGAGCCATCCTCGAAGTAGGCAATCATATCCTTACCCTTCACCTGATTGTAGTATGCCGTATCTATCTCCGAGCCCATTATCGGGTCGCCCATGAAGTGGGCTTTGTGCAGTAGCTCGTTGCGCGTATGTATGGCCATGGAGTCGGCGGTTATCTGGTTTGTCTCCTGCCACAATACGGGGTCGATATATAGGCGTATTATCGAGTCGGTATTCATAAGCGTGAGCGAGTCACACACAATCTGCGAGTCCGAGCGATACATCTTAACGCGACGGTAGGCCTTAATCATCTTGTATACGCTATCCTCGGGGAAGGGACGCTCGGCGATGCTGTCACGCGCGAGACTATCGGCCAGCGAGTCCACAGCGAGGGTGTCGCGACCGAGGGTGTCACGCTCGTTGCGAAGGCTATCCGCCGCGAGCGTATCCTGCGCGAGCGTATCGAGCGTATAATCCTTACCCTTATACTCCTTACCGCGCCTCAACGCACGTGCCTTGGCCTTATCTATCTTTCGTCGCTCGCGCTCCTCGGCCTTCTGCTTTATGCGGGCCAAGCGCGCCGCCTCCTCGTCGGCAAGGCGCGAGCTCTTCTCTATACGCTTTGCCACGATAGAGTCAATCTTTATCTTGAAGAGCGAGTCGCGAATATGCTGCACCGAGTCGAGCTCAGCCTGAATGATGGCATCTATCGAGTCGCGCACAACCTTCTCCGCAGCACGCACCGAGTCACGCACACGGCGCTTCTCCATCTTGGCACGGTAGCGCAACTGACGCTTCGTGAGGGGCACCGTATCCCTGGCAACGGTATCCATAGCGATGCTATCCACTGTGAGGCTATCCACTGTGAGGCTGTCAACCGTAAGGCTATCCGTAACAACGCTATCCACGGCAACGCTATCCACGGCAACGCTATCGCGAACAATCTCCGCCTCGTTCTCCACGCTCGGCACCTCCGTCGTTGTAGCACTCTCTACCGCAGTTTCAGTGCGCCTCGTATCTCTTTCACGCGGCATATCGCCACCCGGCTTAGGAAGCTCCCTGCCGGCCACCGTACCAGCAGCCACTGGCTTCTCGGGGAGCGAGGGCTCAGCGCCCTTCACCGAGTCGGCAACGGTAACCTCGGCAACATCCTCAGCGGCGCTCTCCACCCCACTCTCAGGCACCTCAACATCGGGCATAGTAGCCGTGTCCGCCATATCGCCATTAGCGAGCGTATCGCGCACCTCGGCCAACGAGTCGGCCACAGGGCGTGGTGGCGGGGGCACAGCGATGGTATACATCCACAGCGTGTCGGCCGAGAGGAACAGCGAGTCGGGCTGCGTGGGGTCGTAGTTTATCATCGAGGGGCGGCGCGTAAAGAGGGCGTTGCCCGGCTCGTCCCACCACTCGCCATAGTCGGCAAAGCCGAGCACCTTCTGCGTGGTGTCGTCCATCTGTATGTTTCTACGGCCTATGATATGACCCTCGGTGCGGTAATACTCTATCGTGTCGCTCCATATCTCGCGCTCGGGCGAGAGGATGTAGGCATCGCGCGTGAGGTAGTGGAGGTCGCTGGCCTTGGTATACGAGCCCTCGTTAGCAAAGAGGTACTCGTCCTTATCGTTCCAGATGTTTGTATTGGTGAAGTAACGCGCATCCTCGGTCTGGGTGTTAAATATCACCGAGTCACCCGTCATGAGGTACTTTTCGTCACGCATTTCCACCCTATCCACAGCGATGAGGTCGTGCGTGTCGGTGTTGTAGTAGCCACGCTCCGCCTCCAATAGGCTCTCGCCCTTCTCCACGTAGCAGCCACCGTAGAAGTGGCCCATATTGCTTGAGGAGTTAAACGTGCAGTGGTAGGTATACATCACCGCCTCGCCATCAACAACCTTGATAAGGTCGGAGTATATCGTTGCGGTGCTATTGTTACGGTTATACTCGGCACGGTCGCCATAGGCATACGTATCGTTCTGGTTGATAAGCACATCGCCAAAGCACACGAAGCTCTGGTTGGAGTAGCGCACGGCACTATCGGCAAGTATAACGGTGCCGTTGTGGTGCGCCGCGAAGTTACCCACGAGGATAAATATCGTCGAGTCACCCTTCTCGATAAGGTAGCTATCGTCGGCCGTCATGTCAACCATGCGGCGCTCCGACGACTTTTGTGGCGCGAGGAGGCTGCTGTCATAGTCCGCATAGTGGTCATAGTCGCGACCGCTGGCGGCATATATAAGCGCACCAACGAAGAGCGACACGACAACCAAGGGTGTTATTATCTTTCTCGGCATAGGTTACTTAATCCAGTTTTTATTCTCGAAGTCGTCGCTACGATACTCGGGGTCGATATATACGTACATCGAGCGTATCTTATCCGACAGCCACTTGCGGTATACAGCATCCTGCTTCTTCTGCAAGGCCATCTCCTCGAGACGTATGTAGTCATCCTTGAGCGAGGCCGTATGTGCAGGTATTATCTCGACGAGCTTCACTATCTTACTCATCTGGTTACCCATAAGGTCGGATGTCTGGAACGAGTCCGACACCTCGCCCACCTTAAGGCGCATAAGGGCGTTATAGTCGTCGAGCGACTTACCACCCTGGGCGCTGAAGTCCTCCTTCAGGAAGCGCGTAGCCGTGAGGCGGGCACCATCGTATACACCCATGCGCTCCAACACGTCGCTATTTGACACGATACCGCCGTTATACTTCGACGTGGCATCGTCCGAGAATTTGAGGGCTGCCTCATCGAAGGTCATCGAGTCGCGACGTATAAGATCGGCAACGCTGTCGAGCTGGCGCGATGGCTGCATGAGCTCGTCGCGCGTAAACGTGGGGCGCAGGACGATATGACGGCAGTGGTACAAGTCACCCTTCTTATCTATGAGCTCGATGATGTGGAAGCCGTACTCCGTCTCCACAATCTCCGATATCTGTCCGGGCTTAAGCTTCTCCAGCGCCTCAGCAAAGGGGCGCACGAAGAAGGATGCCGCCATGGGCTCCATCTCGCCACCATGGATGGCCGAGCCGTCGAGCGAGTACATACGAGCCAATACCGAGAACTTCGTCTGCCCCGTAATCACACGCTCACGCATATCCAACAGTCGCTCCTTGGTGCGCTGCTGCGCATCCTTCAGCGAGGCGGGGAACTTCGTAATCTGGGCGTATACGTACTGCTCACCGATAATCGGGAGGCTATCCTTGTCTATGTTGTTGTAGAAGCGCTCCACCTCACCGGGCACGACCGTGACCTTGCTCACCACCTCCGACTTCATCGACTGGGCGTACGACTGCTCCTCGTACTTCTGGCGCAGCATCTCGCGGTAGGTGAAGATGGGCATGTGCTCCTTAGCCTCTAAGGCCGTGATGCCGCCCTCCTCCGTGATGAGCATCTGCAAGTAGTTCTCGATACGGCCTGCGAGGTCGGCAGTGTTAACCTCGACAGAGTCAATCAACGCCTGGTTGTAGAGCAGTTTCTGCTCCAACAGCGCCTCGAGAGCCTCGCTCTGAGGATCCCTATCCGAGGTGTAGCCCATCTGTCTGCGTTCGGCAACAAGAGCCTCGGCATACTCCGCAACCTCCGAATGGAGTATCGACGAGCCACCCACAACGGCAACAACCTTATCGAGCATCACCTGACGGCGCTCCTGGGCTGTGGCATCCTCTACAAGTATCATCATCGTGGCACACAGCGCCACCGTCATAATCTTTCTAATCATATCCTCTCTTCTCTTACGTTACTACTCTAAATCCATCTCGTCGATATTCTCCGTCGCCTCGCGCACCTCTGTGTCGGCCGTAATCTCCTCCTTGCGATAGCGCATGGCCTTAAGCAACACCGTATCCTTGAGCGACACGCGCCCCGCCTCCACAGCCTCGCGCTTAAGCTCAGCCTCGTAATCGCCAACAATCTCCGCACGGCGCTCGGCATATAGCCTGCGACGAATGTCGTTCTCCACACTCTCCAGGGGCGCAATGCTACCCTTACGCACAACATCAACGATGATGAAGTAGAAGGTGGCATCGTCCGAGGTCATCTGCTGCACGCCATCCTTATCCAGAAGGTCGGCATACGAGCGTGAGCGCTCCGTGGGGAGGTTACTCAAGAAGTCGGAGTACGACACCCACTGCGGTGTGAGGTCGGTCATCAGCAGGTTATGTTTCTCGACGATGGCAGCAACCTCCTCGGTGTTGTCGCTCTTAACAACACCCTTAAGTGCGGTGCTCAGCGTCGTGGTATTACGGAACGTGCGCGGGGCCTTGACGATAACGCCGCGCACGATATTATGGTCGAGCTTGAACGAGGCGGCATTGGCGCGATAGTATGCCGAGAGCTGCTTGTCGGTAATCTCCACATCTATGGCGTTGTCGATGTAGTATTGGTCGAGCTGGCGCATGATGAGCGACTGGCGATAGTCCTCAACAAGGCGCTCGATGTCATCCTCGTACGACGAGAGCACCTGCTCCGCACGGCGCATCTTAAGTTGGTTGAGCACCCAATTGTCGACATACATACGCACAAACGTGGCGCTATCTACCCCCGTCAGTCCCGCAGGCATATCGCGCACCACATCGTCACGCATGAGGCACTTCCTATCGACCCTCGCAACGACATTATCCACATTGTCGCGACGACCATCGCCATCGGAGAAGGTACATCCCGAGGCTATGAGCGCGACGACACAAACGAGTATGTTTACTACTTTACGCATAATCAACTTGCAAAGATACATTTTTTTCTCATTATAAACGCATCTTCGTAGAAGATTATTGCAACAACGACCATAAAACACGTTGTGCCGAGGCGGGCAAAACACCCACATCGGCACATACGACATATCTTCGAGAACACTCTACTTCGCAAACAATATACGCTCGGGGCCCTCATACTCAGGCAGAGGCTTCGGTGTATAGTCGGCATAGCCTATTGCCACTACACACAGCACCTTATATCCTGCGGGTATCTCGGGGAGAAGTTCCTTCACGTAGTCCTCACTGCGCTGGCTCTCAGGCTCGTCCTTAAGCGTAAGGTAGTCACCCACATGCACCCAACATGAGGCAAGACCCTCGTCCACAAGTGCAAGTTGCAACACCGTGGCCATAATCGCAGCGTTTGTCTGCCACATGGGGCTTGCCGTCTCGTCGCCAAGAACGACGATAGCTGCCGAGGCCTCCTCAAGAAGGCTCGAGCCCCAATCTCTCAGTCGACCGAGGGCGTGAACCTTATCCACATTCGTGACGGCCATAAGGCGCGTAGAGCGTGTATTCTTCGACGAGGGGGCACGTAGGGCCAACTCCATAGCCGACTGAAGCTTCTCTATCTCAACAGGTTTACCCGTAAAACGGCGCGTAGAACGGCGCTTCTTTACAACATCCTTAAACTCCATAATCCTATATTTTTACAAATTTTAATATTCCTACATGCAAAAATAGTGATTATTTTCGTATATTTGCCATCATAATGAAGTTTTTATAGCAACAAAGATGAAAGAGCCAATTACCGTAGCACTCATTTACGACTTCGACGGCACGTTAGCCCCGGGCAACATGCAGGAGTACGACTTCATCCCTGCCGTGGGTAAGAGCAACATGGAGTTCTGGCACGAGGCAAACACACTGGCCGAGGAGCAGGATGCCGACCAGGTGCTCACATACATGGCGCGCATGCTTCAGGCGGCGCAGTCTAAGGGTCTGTCGCTCAGGCGCGAGGCCTTCCGCGAGTCGGGTCGCAACGTGACCTTCTTCCGCGGTGTCGAGGAGTGGTTCTCGCGCATCAACAGCTACGGCCAGGAGCGTGGCGTGCGCATACTCCACTACGTTAACTCCTCGGGACTGAAGGAGATAATCGAGGGCACGGCCATAGCCCACGAGTTTAAGAACATCTACGCCTGCTCGTTTCTCTACAACGTCGACGGCATAGCCTACTGGCCCGCCGTGGCGGTGAACTACACCAACAAGACGCAGTTCATCTTCAAGATAAACAAGGGCGTAGAGTCGGTCTTCGACACTAAGGACGTAAACCGCTTCATGGAGGAGAACAAGCGCCCCGTGCCCTTCAGCCGCATGATATACTTCGGTGACGGTACCACGGACATCCCCTGCATGAGGCTTGTCAAGAACTTCGGCGGTCACTCCATTGCTGTGTACAACCCCGAGGCGGAGGATCAGCGCAACACCCTCAACGACCTTATCCGCGACAACCGCGTAAACCACGTGTGCCCCGCGGACTACTCCGAGCAGTCGGAGATTGACACCGTCGTGAAGACCATCATCGACAAGATAGTCATGGATAACCGCCTGGCCGAATTGGAGGTGGCACGTTAAAACGAGGGGGGGGGAAATCAAGATGATAAAGATAGTCTTTGCAACGAACAACGCCCATAAGCTCTCGGAGGTGAGAGCCGTGTTGGGTGATGATTATGAGCTCGTTACGCTCAAGGAGGTGGGCATAACCGAGGATATACCCGAGACGGGTGCTACGCTCGACGAGAATGCCTTGATAAAGGCGCGCTACGTCTTCGACCGCACGGGCTTAGACTGCTTTGCCGACGACACAGGATTGGAGGTAGAAGCGCTGGGTGGTGCTCCGGGTGTGCACTCGGCACGCTATGCCACCGACGGTCACGACTTCAAGGCCAACAACCGCAAACTGCTTGCCGAGTTGGAGGGCGTAGACAACCGTCGTGCGCGCTTTCGCACCGTCGTATCGCTCATTCGTGGTGGCGTGGAGCAGCAGGTTGAGGGCATCGTTGAGGGCGTTATCGCTACCGAGGAGTCGGGCGCAGAGGGCTTCGGCTACGACCCGCTGTTTATCCCCGATGGTTACGACAAGACCTTCGCCGAGATGACCGCACAGGATAAGAATGCCATATCCCACCGTGGTCGCGCCATAGCAGCACTAAAAAAGAGGCTGACTAAAAAGTTGCTTAGCCAGCCCTTGACACCTAAGAGAGTGAATAAAAAGATGTAGTTTTAGGCTTAAGTTCCTTTTCACCGCTCACGCTCGGCATAGTCTGCAAGCAGCCTCTGCTCTCGCTTAATCGCGGTGCTGCGAAGCCCGAAAAAGCGGAGTTTACTTAGCGTCTAATTAAAAGTCCCACTTTTCAAAGGGGGATTTAGGGGGATTGTGAATATGTGCCTAAAATGCGCCAGCATTTTGAGGGCGAGCACATTTGTTGTCAGAATGGT
>JAFTNV010000007.1 GCA_017451685.1 Alistipes sp. | reverse complement strand
TCGATAATGTCCGCATAGTCGTTTATCTCTCTGTTGTCTTTGTCCTCTCTTTTCCACCGCCTGCACCAACACGCCCCCTCACTCTTGCGGGTTACAAAAACGTAACCCGCAATTTTTTAATGGGTTTCGATGGGTTACGATGAGTTACAATGGGCGTTTTGTCATCCTGAGCGGAGCGTTAGCGCAGTCGAAGGATCTTCAACAGTGACTATAGCGAGAGCAGGGACAACAGGGACAACAACGAGGTCGCGGTCGATAATGTCCGCATAGTCGTTTATCTCTCTGTTGTCTTTGTCCTCTCTTTTCCACCGCCTACACCAACACGCCCCCTCACTCTTGCGGGTTACAAAAACGTAACCCGCAATTTTTGATGAGTTTCTATGGGGTACGATGAGTTCCTATGAGTTCCTATGGGCGCTTGGTCATCCTGAGCGAAGCGAAGGAACTATAAAGAGAGCAGGGACAACAGGGATAACAACGACCAAGCGGGCAGCATTTCGCGGGCAAATGCTTGAGTTCCTCTTCGTTGCTGCGCCTCGGCATAACAAATAAATTTGTTCTGCTCTCGGCTTAATCGCAACGCTCGACTACGCTCAGCATGACAGGGTGAAGCCCCTCCCCGTTCTCGCGGGCAGAATCCTCCTCTACAAAAAAAAACACTCAACGAGTGTCTTCGCATTTTTGTGGAGGATATGAGATTCGAACTCACGACCTCTTGCATGCCATGCAAGCGCTCTAACCAGCTGAGCTAAACCCCCATTTGCGAGGCAAAGATACGTCTATTTTCCAAATATACAAAATATCGAGAGGTTTTTTCTTTAGCGGAGTGCAAATAACAAGACCGCCCGAGGATTTTCAGGCGGTCTTATCTTTGGTCAGGCTAACTCTACTTATTCTCCTTGTAGACGTAGCTGCCGGCGGCTGCCGAGTCGCTCTTGTAGAGGCACGCCTCACCCTTATAGAGCGTGCCGAGGTTACCATCGGCATCACGTGCTATGGCGATGATGGTGTACTCGCGCTCGTACTCCATGATAAGGTTATAGTTGGCGTAGTAGTTCACCTTATACTTATCGTTGACGATGTCGCGTATCCACTCCGTGTCGTAGTTGTAGTAGTCAATAGGTAGGGTAGAGAGCATGATGTACACATCGTCGCCACTTGTCACGCCACTGATGGTGGCAGGAACAAGGGCACTATTAGCGTATGTAGCGTAGTCGCCCCAGTGCGTGGCATCTGCGGCAGCCACCTCAGCAAGGTTGTAGTGCTTGTCCCACGCAATTGTTATGTTCGACTTGCCGGGCTTATCACCGAGGGTTCTGAACTCCGTGGTGAAGATGCGCGTGTTGGGGGTCTCGCCATCCACGCCAAAGGCAAATGCTACATACGAGGTGTTAGCTTCGAGGCTTGTGGGGCTCATGTCAGTCTCGCCCGTAGCCACATAGAAGGATGTGTAGTTGGCACGCAGCGCTGCGAAGCGCGCCTCATCGTTACTGCCAAGGGCATCGTACTCGCTCTTGGTGAGGAAACTACGCTCGAAGGTGGCGGCAGGGTCGCTAGCCTTCCAATATATGCTGGCGCTATTGGCGAGGATATTCTCCACGGTAATCTCGATTGTCACGCCCGAGTCCTCAGCGCTCGTCGTCGTCGCGGTGGCAAATATAGGCTCCGAGGCCACGAAGCCCGTCACGGTGTCTACAGCAAAGAGGTAGAACACATACTCCGTATAGTTTGCGAGGCCCGTATTCGCGATTGTCTGCGAGCCCTTCCTGCAGAACTCATCGAGAATCTGGCTTACGCTCTTGCCAAACGACATCTGAATGATGACCGTCTCGTTCCACTTCGCGGGGAATACTTCCTCCATCGAGGCACCGTGGTAGTACGACTTGAAGTAGTCCATCTGCATATAGCCCGTATTGAAGTATACATCGGCATCGCTCGAGGTTATAACCTGGTTTATGGCGTTGTTCGCCACCTCCAATGTCATGCCGAGCTCTACATCCAATAACTCGGGCTTGCCGGTGCGTATCACCTCGCGGTAGATGTCACCGATAATCTCGGCGGTATTGAGGTCTATGTGGTAGCAGAACACGACATAATCCTTATCGGGGTAGAGCTCATTAAACTCCACATCCATCGCCTTGCCCGTGTATGAGTTGTTCTTGAGGTAGTTAAAGAGCGACTGACCATTTCTCTCAGCTGTGTATGCCATGGCCTTGAGGTGATAGTTGTACAGCGCAGCATCCGTGCCGAGGTTGTTTACATCGATATGTTCCTGCGTATATCTGTCGCACACGTAGGCCGTCTCCTTATCCGCAGGTGTGATATCGAGCATCAGCATGCGGGGTGCGTTATGCACAATCTTGATGGCAAACACGGGGTCGGTAGATGCCTCCTGCATGACCTTTATCGAGAACTTATCCTCGACACCCGTATATGTCACATTAATGACGGCCTCGCGCGATTTGTTAGTGTAGTTGGGTGCCACGGTGAACTTTATCGAGCCGTATGTCGCCGTGCTGAGGTTCTTCACCCAGCCCTCGGTGCAGTCGGTGAGCACAACGCCACCCTTCACGGGGTTGGTTATCGTGTAGGCGATGGTAGCATCACCACCCTCGGCAGTAAACTCCAATGTCTCCTTCTCGAGCTCGAAGGTCGCAGCCTCGGGCTCCTCGGGGGTGTCGGTCGGGTTGTTAGGCTTTGCGTTATCCACATCGCCGGCCTTATCCTCGCAGCCTACAACGAACATGAGGCTGACGATGGCAAAGCATGAAAATAGTTGTTTGAGTGACATGATACGTAGTTTTTTTGGTTAATACAACTACACAAAAATAATATAAAAATGCTAAACGAGCAAGGACTTCGATAAATTTCTCGGGCACGATTCTTGTTCGCGACGTGCAAACATTTGGTTATGCTTCTACGTATCACAAACATCCTTGCACTTGTTGCGAGCATCCTGCTCCTTGTGGCACTCTCGCTCGAGATAATATACTATCGCGAGCTCGAGGCCTTCACCTCGTGGTTTACCATGGCCTCGGCTGTGGTGTGCCTCATCTACTGCCTCGACTTCTTCGTGCTCATGGCTCACGATACGAAGCCCCTGCATTTTCTCGCGCGTAACATATATATATTGGTGCTCTCGATACCGTACCACGCCATTGCTGTCTACCTCGATATGGCGCTTTCGCATACCGCGCAGATAGTGATGAGTGGGGTAGTCGTGCTACGCAGCGTTATGGCGCTCTATATCACCCTGCGCTGGCTCATACAACGCCGCACCACGCGCCTCTTGTGGGCATACGTCGCCACGGTCGTCCTGTCGGGATATGTCGCAGCGCTCCTATTCTACGAGTATGAGGCTCCGGTAAACCATGCCGTAGCTAACTTCGGTGATGCCCTCTGGTGGTCGTGGATGAACCTCACAACAGTGGGTGCCGAGATATTCCCCGTGACGGCCATAGGTAAGATATTGTGTGTTCTTCTTCCCATCCTCGGCATGGCGATGTTTCCCGTTTTTACCGTCTACGTAACATCACTCTACGATGGCACGCAAGTTGCAGAGGGTGGGGATAAACCAAAACAATGATTATGACAATGAAAAAGTATCTATTTACGATTGTGGCCCTCGCGGCCATCATCCTCGGAAGTGGATGTGCGAAGGAGAAGAAGTGGGGTGAGGCGGAGCGTAATAAGCTACGCGAGGAGCTTAGGGCCTACCGCGACATGGTCTACTTGGATAACCTTGCCGAGGCCGAGTTTATCGACTTCTCGGGCGATGTTGTCGAGGCCATAGAGATAGACTACCCCGTATATACCACCTTTGTCGAGCTCCCCGGGCGTGGCGATACGGTGGAGGTGTACGTGGTGTCGACCATCGTCGAGGAGCTGAATACCGACCCGCACAACCTGCGTAACATCTTCCCCTATCCGCAGCTTGTTGCCGACGGCATCCTTCCCGCGGGCCTCAATCACCAGGCACAGCGCGCCTTCTACGACTGTCTCTCGCATAAGATTAAGCGCACCTACCACACCACGACAGCCTTCTTCGATGCTCTGGTGGATGGCACCCAGGCCGATGTCGACAAGATTACCGACATGCAGATGCAGTGTGCTGCCGACCTCTTCGACTGGGGTATCGAGGTTGACGAGACTGTTGTCATCGACTAAGACCTTTATCTTCCATTGCATAGTTAAGTATAAAGTTTAACTGCCGACATGCTGTTGGCCACGGAAGGGGATGTGCGGTTTGGTTGCCGTGCGCCCCTTCTCGGTGTTGTTAGGTATCATAGTGTTGCATAATTAAAACTTTTTAGTTAATTTTGTCATAGAAACGGACAATTATTAACTTAAAAGCAATAACTATGGGACTTTTACAAGAGTTTAAGACCTTCGCATTGAAGGGTAATGTGGTGGATATGGCTGTCGGTGTTATCATCGGTGGAGCCTTCGGTAAGATTGTTACATCGCTCGTTAACGACATCATCATGCCTCCGCTCGGTGTTGTCCTTGGCGACAAGAACTTTGCCGACCTCGGCGTTACGCTTAAGGATGCTGTTCTGAATGAGGCGGGTGAGGTTGTCACGCCCGAGGTGCTGTGGAAGTATGGCGCCTTCCTTCAGACATGCCTCGACTTCTTGATTATCGCCGTGAGCATCTTCGTGATGATTAAGGTTATCAACAAGCTTACATCGCTACGCAAGAAGGAGGAAGAGGAGGCTGCCGCAGCCGCTGCTGCCGCACCTGCACCGGCTCCCGAGCCCGAGCCCACGAAGGAGGAGGTGCTTCTTACGGAGATTCGCGACCTTCTCAAGGAGAAGAAGTAATAGACGCGGAGACACAATAATAAATGCGGGGACTATCACGATAGCCCCCGCATTTATCTTATTAATACGATTACTGGCGAATACCATTTGCGGGATCACCTACAACCATATTCTTGTCGATGCGCAGCGTTACGTTGCTGTCTACCTCGATAAGGATTGAGGTGTCGTGTACCTCCTTAACAACGCCATAGATGCCACCGGCGGTGATAACCTTGTCGCCCTTCTTCAAGCCCTTGCGGAAGTTCTCCATCTGCTTGCGACGCTTCGACTCGGGACGCCACATGAAGAAGTACATGATGGCAATCATCGCGATAATCATAATCCAGAAGGTGTAACCACCACCTGCGGGCTGTGCCTCAACTGCGGCAGCCTCCTCGGCAGCGATACCATCTGCGGGAATCTCTGTTACGGTCTGTGTCTCAACTACAGCCTCCTCAACTACTGCGGGAGCCTCATCTTGAATAAAAAGTAAGTTCATAGTCTTTATAGTTTAATGTTTATTTGTTTGCACTCTTGCGGTACATCAATGCAAAGATAGGTAATTTTATCGTCACTGCAAAATATTCGTCCTACACGCCAATCTTCACTCCACTTCAGCGCCTATCCATAGCACTATGGGGTGGTTCTCGCGCGATGTGGCTATCTCCATATAGTTACCCACCGAGCCCCACTCGCCACGCGAGTCGAAGCTGAGCACCACATCGCAACTATCGCCCACGTCTATGGGTTCGCGCTCGAAGTCGAGCCACATGCACCTACACTGCGTGGTGTAGTCCACGAGCACCAGCGGCTCCGAGCCACTGTTTATCAGGCGTATACGCTGTGTCGTGGTCGAAGAGTAGGGCACAACACCCAAATCTACCAGCACCTCGCACACCTCATCATCCTTTACCTCCGCAACGATGCCCTCAAATATCTCCTCGCTCGCCTCCCTGCGACGGTTGTCTGCCACGGAGTCAACGATGCGTATCGTGGCAAACGTAGCAATCGCCAAGACGATGGCAACAGCGGTGATGATAGCCCTACGCCTCATATTCGCGCTTAGAGCAGTCCGCGACCGCTCTTCTTTATGCGGCCATCCTGCTGTAGGTCGGCAACAATCTTGTCGAGAACGCCATTTACGAAGGTGCTGCTCGTGGGCGACGAGTAGTACTTCGCAATCTCAATCCACTCGTCGAGTGTAACCTTCACAGGTATCGACTCGAAGTACATTAACTCGGCCACAGCAATCGAGATAATGAGGCTATCCATGAATACCACACGCTCGACATCCCAGTTGCTCGTATAGCGGTCTACAATCTCCTGATTATCCTCGTAGTTTGCCAACGCCTTCACGAAGAGGGTCTTTGCGAAGTCGAGGTCGTCGTCGCTCTTGAACTTGGGCAACACCTTAACCTCGGTGTGGCTCTGCTTCAAATTCTGTACCGTGCGCACAACCATATATAGCGCGAAACCGTAGTCGTCGGTCCACATGAGCGACATGTCGTTTACCAAGTCGTTCAGTGCCTCGTCCTCCTCGAGGGCGGTATAAAACTCCTCGACAAAGCGACGGTCGTCCGAGAATGTCGATATGGATGCCGACATGTACCTCTTGTAGTACTCCGACTCCACCATCCTATTGTATACATCCTTCACCGCATCGGCATAGGGCGCCCACGACAGCTTGCGACGAGCGATGACATCGTTCACCGAGTCGCTGTTGGCGATAAGGTGAACAACGGCATTGTCTACGAAGCGACGGTTAGGATTCAAATCCTCGTATGTGGGCAACTTCTTATTCCTATTTATCTCTATGCGCTCCTCGGCATAGCGTGCCACATCCACGATGAGTGCCATCATCTGGAAGTATAGGTCGTATGCTTTGTCGATAGATTCTACAAGGTTCTTCTCCGAGGCTTTGAGGTTGTCGGAGCCTGATTTAAGATGAGCGTAAAGGTTCTTTGCGACCTTCACTCTGAGCAATCTTCTACTCAACATAGTCTAATGAACTCTATCTGTTATTTGCAAAAATGCGTTGCAAAGATATAAAAAAAATCCTATCTTTGCGTAACGTAACAATATTAATTTACCGCATTATGAATCCTTTTATTTATAATATCCCCACGAAGGTGTACTTCGGCGAGAATCAGTTAGGAAATCTCGGCAAGGAGCTATCGCAGTTTGGCAAGCGTGTGTTGTTGGCCTACGGTGGCGGCTCTATCAAGCGTATCGGACTGTACGATAAGGTTATATCGGAGTTATCTAACGCAGGATTGGAGGTATTCGAGCTCTCGGGCATCGAGCCCAATCCACGCATCGAGTCGGTGAGGGAGGGCGTGCGCATCTGCAAGGAGCAGGGCGTGGATGTAGTCCTTGCCGTTGGTGGTGGCTCGACCATCGACGCTGCGAAGTTTATGGCTGCCGGTGCATACGTTGAGCACGACCCGTGGGAGTTCTTCGGTGCTAACGCCAAGCCTATTGAGCGCGCCCTGCCCCTTGTTACCATCCTCACACTTGCTGCCACGGGCTCGGAGATGGACTCGGGAGGCGTTATCTCCAACCTCACGACGGGCGATAAGCTCGGCCGCCTTGCTCCGGCATTGCAGCCGCGTGTGTCGTTCCTCGACCCCACGCTCACCTTCTCGGTGAGCCGCTATCAGACGGCCTGCGGTGCTGCCGACATGATGTCGCATATCATAGAGGTATATTTCAACACTCAGGAGGACGTCTTCATGCTCGACTGTTTCATGGAGGGCATGCTCAAAACTATCGTCAAGTACGCTCCTGTTGCTCTGCGTGAGCCCGAGAACTACGAGGCACGCGCCAACCTTATGTGGACATCGTCGTGGGCCATCAACGGCTTCATCAATGGTGGCAAGCGTAAGGCATGGAGCTGTCACCCTATGGAGCATGAACTCTCGGCCGTATACGACATAACGCACGGCCTCGGCCTCGCAATTCTCACACCCCGATGGATGGAGTACTGCCTGGACGAGACGACGGTAGATAAGTATGTGCAGTATGGCGTGAATGTCTTTGGCATTGATGCCTCGATGGATAAGATGACAATCGCCAAGGAGAGCATACGCCTGACGGCCGAGTTCCTATTCGACACCCTTGGTCTGCAACGTACCTTCACAGAGGTGGGCATCAAGCGCGAGGATTTCCCGCTTATGGCCAAGAAGGCGTGCCGCTATGGCGACATCAAGGGCTTCAAGACGCTCACCCCCGCGGATGTAGAGCGCATATTCGAGATGTGCGAGTAGGGTAGCACGCATATAAACGAATAGCGGGTGGCCACAACCACCCGCTATCTGTTTATATGCACTGTTTACTCCACCGAGAGGCGTATCTCGTAAGTCTTGCCGGGCTCGAAGGCGGGGTTGTAGACCAAGAGGAAGTTTTCATCGACAACGGCATCCCACGTCTGGCCCTCGGCTAAGCGTGGATTGTCGAGGCGCTCAGGGAAGAAGTAGTTAAACGGCAGGTCGAGGACATGCTCCTGCTTGAACTTATCGCCCAGCATGCGCTCAAGGTTAAAATCCTCGTCGGTGGTAATCGTCACGACATACTCGCCATCGCGCATTGCCGATGTGACCGTATAGTCGCACTCCGCCTCCACGGGCTGTAGGCGCACATCCCACTTCGGGTCGCCGTAGTATGCCAGCACATCGCGGTCGTGCCAGAAGCCTATCATATCCCAGTCCGCAGCATCGTTGAAGTCAACCTCGCGGCCGAGCACCTCACCAAGGCGCGCGCCGGCACACTCAAGCTCACCCCAGAAGTCGTCGTTAGAGAAGTCGTAGGCGGTGTCATACAACGCGGGGGTCCACTCGTTATGCTGGTGCAACAAGTCCTGCTGATTCATATACACAGCCTCCGCGAGGGTGTAGCGCTCGGGCGCTGTGACCCAATACTTCATAGCACCCCAGCCGGCACGGCCATGCCATGTAGTCACCACATAGCCCACCATGGTCGCCACATTCGAGCCATTCATCCACGCAATAGCCATGCTCTCCTTCGTGTTGTTCACATCGCCAATAAGGCAGTTGCCAATGGCCGTATATACTCTGCGCTTGCCACTCTCTATGATGTAGCTCTCCTCGTCCGTAAAGATGTTATGGGCATAGAGCCTACCATCGCGCGGCTTGAAGTGTCCGAGCGAGTAGGGCATCTCGAGGTTCTTCTGCGTGGCGTGTGCTGCCGTGACAACGAGGTCGGGGTCGTAGGCCTCATACAGCGACTTGAACTTACCCAGCACCTCCTCGGGGGCAACCATGCCCGTTACGATCTCAGCATCGCTGCCACGCTTCTCACCCCAGAGACCCTTGGTGTGGTCGTCGACCCATGCGTAGTTGTCGAACCACTTTGCCGAGTTAAGCTCCATGATGGTAGCAACGGCATCGCGCACGACAAGAGGCTCGGTGCTATTCTCGACCATGCGCATCGCAGCCTTAGCATCGTAGCCCGTGATGATACCCCACAGGAAATCGCCATAGATGTCGTCATCCACCTCGCGGCAGAGCTTATGCACATCAATGACAAAGTCACGGCCTATATTTTCGGGCATATCCACAATCGCCACATAGCGCGGGTAAGCCTCGCGTATCGTCTCCATGGCATCGCGTGGAGCAGTCGCGTAGGTCACAATCTCAGCATCGTGCTTCGTAGCAAGAGCCTCGGCAACAGTCGCCCACTCGCCATCGGCCATGACAGCCTCCGATACTACAACGAGGTAGTCACTCTCCGCAGCTCTTTCCGAGCCACATGCCGACATTACAAGTGCGACGGCGATGGTCGCGTACATATATATCTTTCGCATATACATTATTTATTATCTATAAGTGAACGAATATTCTGGATGAGCATGCCTACGGCCACCGAGTTAAAGCCTCCCTCCGGGATAATCACATCAGCGTGTTTCTTCGAGGGCTCGACAAACTCCTCGTGCATGGGCTTCACCGTCGTGGTGTATTGCTCAATAACCGACTGCATCGTACGGCCCCTCTCGCATACATCGCGAAGGATGCGGCGCGCCAAGCGAATATCGGCATCCGTGTCGACAAACACCTTGATATCCATCAACTCGCGAAGCTCCTTATTCTCAAAGATTAGGATGCCGTCAACTATAATAACCCTTGATGGCTTGACAAGTACCCTCTCGTCCGTGCGGTTATGCTCCACAAACGAGTATACGGGGTGCTCGATGGGTACGTTAGACTTGAGCGTACGGATATGTTCCACGAGCATGTCCGTGTCGAAGGCAGCAGGGTGGTCGTAGTTGAGCTTCGTGCGCTCCTCGTACGTTAGCTCGGGGTGCGCCTTGTAGTAGAAGTCGTGGCATAGTGTAGCCACATCGTCGTTACGGAAGGCCTCCTGCAAGCGCTTCACGAGTGTCGACTTACCCGAGCCCGTGCCACCGGCAACGCCAATTACTGTTACGTTCATAGTGTAGTAGTAGTTTATGATTGAGGGTTACACCATTGGCGCAACCCTCTATTTAACAATCTCTATGCATCAATGTTTGCGTAGTGAGCATTCTTCTCGATAAACTCGCGGCGCGGAGGCACCTCGTCGCCCATGAGCATCGAGAATATGCGGTCAGCCTCGGCAGCATTCTCCACCGTCACCTGACGCAGGATGCGCGTGTCGGGATTCATCGTCGTATCCCACAGCTGCTGAGCGTTCATCTCACCAAGACCTTTGTAGCGCTGGATGTGAATACCCTTCGAGCCAAACTCGGCAGATATCTCGTCGCGCTCCTTCTCCGTCCAGCAGTAGCGCTCCTGCTTACCCTTCTTCACGAGGTACAACGGAGGCGTGGCGATGTAGATGTGGCCATTCTCGATGAGCGCCTTCATCTTGCGGAAGAAGAACGTAAGCATCAGTGTAGCGATGTGCGAGCCATCGACATCGGCATCGGTCATGATGATAATCTTGTCGTAGCGCAACTTCTCGAGGTTCAGCGCCTTGCTATCCTCAGCCGTGCCTATAGATACGCCTAAGGCTGTAAACATATTCTTAATCTCCTCGTTCTCCCACATGCGGTGCTCCTGAGCCTTCTCCACATTCAGAATCTTACCACGCAGAGGCATGATGGCCTGGAAGTTACGGTCGCGGCCCTGCTTTGCCGTGCCACCTGCCGAGTCACCCTCGACGAAGAATATCTCAGCGATAGAGCGGTCGCGACTTGTGCAGTCTGCCAGCTTACCCGGAAGGCCGGCACCCGAGAGCACCGTCTTGCGCTGCACGGCCTCACGTGCATTACGTGCGGCATGACGTGCCTGTGCCGCGAGGATGACCTTCTGCACAATAGCCTTGGCATCCTTCGGGTTCTCCTCGAGGTAGTGGCCCAACGCTGCCGACATGGCGCGATTTACGGCACCTGCAACCTCGTCGTTGCCGAGCTTCGTCTTTGTCTGACCCTCAAACTGCGGCTCTGCCACCTTCACCGACACAACGGCCGTAAGACCCTCGCGGAAATCGTCGCCCGAGATGTCGAACTTCAACTTAGCAAGCATGCCGCTATCCTCGGCATACTTCTTAAGCGTGCGTGTCAGTGCCGAGCGGAAGCCCGTGAGGTGAGTACCACCCTCGATGGTGTTGATGTTATTAACGTACGAGTGTACATTCTCCGAGTACGAGTCGTTGTACTGCATGGCTACCTCCACAGGAACGCCACTCTCCTCGGTGTCGAGGTAGATGATGTTCTCGATAATCTTCTGTCCGCGTGTAGCATCGAGATACTCCACAAACTCCGAAAGACCGTGCTCCGAGTAGAAGTGATCCGATAGGGGATTGCCCTCCTCATCCTTCACGCGCATATCCGTGAGCGTGAGGTGAATACCCTTATTCAAGAATGCCAACTCACGGAGGCGGTTAGCCAGGATTTCGTACTTATACTCCTGCGTGAGTGTGAAAATCTCAGCATCAGGCTTAAAGGTGATGGTCGTACCACGATCCTCGCAGTCGCCGACAATCTCCACCTTAGATGTGGGAGTACCCTTCGAGTATGTCTGCTTGTATATCTTACCGCCACGGTGAATCTCCGCAACGAGCAACGTAGAGAGCGCGTTCACACACGACACACCCACACCGTGAAGACCGCCCGACACCTTGTAGCTGCCCTTGTCGAACTTACCACCGGCATGCAGCACGGTGAGCACGACCTCCAATGCCGACTTGCCCTCCTTCTCGTGCCAGTCGGTGGGGATGCCTCGACCGTTATCCTTTACCGAGATAGAGTTGTCCTCGTTGATTGTCACATAGATGTCGTTGCAATATCCCGCCAAGGCCTCGTCGATAGAGTTATCCACAACCTCGTAAACAAGGTGGTGAAGACCCTTCTCTCCAATGTCGCCAATGTACATCGCTGGGCGCTTACGCACAGCCTCCAAACCCTCGAGGACCTGGATATTCGACGCCGAATACTCCTCCTCGTGTTTCATCACTTTTTCCTGTTCGGTACTCATATATCTGTGTTAGTTTATATTTTCAATATAAAACGCACAAAGATAAGAATAAATTACGAAAATTCAAAACATGCCGACAAAATATTCTAATATTTTGCAGCACGACGAAGGCCTATCGCCTTGTTGTAGAAAATTGCAAGAAAATTACATAAAATAGGTTGTATTTAGAAAAATATTGTAACTTTGCGGAGCGAAGGATAGATGGGCGAGATGTCGCGATAAAAAGCGAGGATGACAAGATGCCATCCTCGGTGTGACTCCGAAAGGATTCGAACCTTCATCGTAAGAACCGGAATCTTAAATTCTATCCATTGAACTACGGAGCCGTGGTGCAAAGGTATAATATTTTTTTTGAAACATGCACACCGCGCCATACAAAAAGAGTGCAACTTGAGCCAGCTGAGCTCACATATATTACTATTAGCTCATGACGAACAGATACGCTAATTGGGAACGACTGATGATGGTCATCGAGTGGGCAGGGATGACCATCAACTCATTCTCGCGCCATATAGGACTGCAACGCGCCGAGAACCTATACCACATCAAGAAGGGTAACTATGGCATCTCGGAAGACCTTGCCGACCGCATTACGGCATATTTTCCGATGATTGACCGCACGTGGTTGCTCTCGGGCATAGGCAATATGCTCACCGATACACACCACGCGAGCGAGAGGCTACCATTCTACAACAACGACATCACGGATACGATGCACGCGATAGATGCCGCGCCCATCCAGGGTGAGGTGCATCTGCCATATATCACTGACAGTCACCTCGTTGTGCGCTCCACATCACGTGCCATGAATGAGACGCTCTCGGCTGCCACCGACCTGATACTCCGCGAGGTGGAGATTGACGATGTAATCCAGGGCAACGAGTATGTGTTAATCTTCGGTGATAGGGTAGAGTGGCGCAGGGTGCGATACGTTGCCAAGGATAGCAATAAATGGCGCCTTGTGGCACGCAATCGCGATGAGTATCCCGATATCTTTATCGACCGCAAGGAGGTGTCGCGCGCATGGCGTGTCGTAGCCCGCATAGCCATCTTGGAGAGTTAAATTAATACTAAATATAAAACTTGTAATAACCTGTATATAAACGATGAATGCACTATCTATAGTTTGGAATTGGGATCCTACATGTTTCATGTTGGGAACGCTCGATATACGTTGGTACGGCCTTATGTGGGCATTGGCTATCCTCGCTGCGGAGCGTGTGTGCCACTACACCTTCAAACATGAGGGATTGCCTCCGCGCACGCTCGAGTCGGCCTTCATGTGGATAGTCCTCGGTACCTTCATTGGTGCCCGCGTGGGTCACTGTCTCTTCTATGAGCCCGAAACATACCTGCCGGAGCCATGGCGTATAATCACCGACATACGCGATGGTGGCATGGCAAGTCATGGCGCAACGATAGGCATCATCTTGGGTATATGGTTCTTCGTCAAGCGCAACCACCTACCATTTATCTGGGGCCTCGACCGTATAGCCATCGTAGCACCTCTCAGTGGTGCCATCATACGCCTCGGCAACCTCTTCAACTCCGAGATTGTCGGCTACACCACGGATGTGCCTTGGGGCTTTAAGTTCGTATACCACGATGCTCGCCAAGCATGGATGCAGTTCGAGGGCGATGTGCCCGCGGAGATTATCGACATGATACCTGCGCGCCACCCGGCACAACTCTACGAGGCGTTGTGTTACTTCCTGACATTCGCAATTATACTTGCGCTCTACTATCGTAAAGATTTAGGTCGTCGTCGCCCGGGCATGCTCTTCGGCATCGCGATGATTGGTATCTTCCTCACGCGCTTCTTCCTCGAATTTCTCAAGGAGCGACAGGTGGACTTCGAGGCGGGCATGGCTCTCGACATGGGTCAGCTGTTGAGTATACCGTTTATACTTATAGGTGTATATATGATTTTCCGCGCGATGCGTCGCCCCGCAGTTGCAGATGTGGGCGCTGTCGTTGCGCATGCCAATAAGATGTACGCCAAGGGGGACAAGAACAAAAAGAGTAAGAAGTAGTTATGGTAGAGGCTGTTAACGGACTAATCTTCAATACGCTCATTGCAGAACGTGCAGTAAATCTGCCGACCATCGGCACGCTCTATATCGAGCGTACGGCTGCCACGACCGATGGTAAGAGGGCCATCGCACCACGCTATGCCGTAAGCTTCTCGTCGCACCTTGAGGCTGTATCTATCGTCGATGTCATCGCCCGAACGGCCTCGGTAGATACGGCCACGGCAAACGACATCTTTGAGCGCTGGACTGCAAAGGTTAAGGATTGTAATGTACTGCAAATTAGCGGTGTAGGCGTGCTTAAGGATAAAACATTTATTACCGACAATGAACTTCTTAACGCACTAAACAACAACCAGATAACCAACCTTGAAATAACTCGAAAGCAGGGTAGTGCTATGCGATGGATTGTTGTCCTTGTTGCCCTTGTTGTCGTTCTTGTCGGTAGTGCATACCTTTATTTCTCAATGCAATGCGAAGATGAGATTGTCGATGTTCCCTGTACTGTTCAAGAGGTGGTTACAGAGAAGGTTGTCGTGCCCGAGGACAATATCGAGGAGGAGGTTATCGTTATAGAGGAGCCAGAGGTTATTATCGAGGAGCCTGCGGTGGAGGTTTGGACTGAGGCTAAAGATATACGCCACCGTGTGATTGTTGGCAGCTACTCGACGCGCGAAAACGCTGAGCGTGCCATACGCGATATCAAGCGTCGTAAGCCCGAGCTGACATGCTCGGTATATGTGCTCGGCTCGATGTATGCCGTTGCTATATATGGCAGTGCTGATAATGCTGATTGTGAGGAGTTTATGCGCGAGTATAAGAACGATTTCGCGCAGATGTGGATTCATACACCAAAACGCTATAGATAAGGACTCAGGATGTCGCTACAGAGGGTTTTAATATCGCTTGTTGATAGGCTCTATGGCATTAAACCCATCGAGCGCCTTGTTTCGCGCAACATATTTGGCTACGCACTGTGTGGTGGTACAAATATGATGCTCGATGCGATGTGGTATTTCGTTATATACCACTTCATTGTGGCAGAGCAATTTATCGACCTCGGCATAGTTGTTATATCGCCACATATCGCCTCGTTGATTGTTGTCTTTCCGATAACATTCTTTACGGGCTTTTGGCTCAATCGTAACATAGCATTTCGTGCAACGACTATAAGTTCGCGTACGCAGTTGATGCGCTATGCCCTTACTGTTGTCGGCTCTCTTGCTATTAACTATGTCTGCATGAAACTCTTTGTCGAGGCGCTCCACATCTGGCCAACACCGTCAAAGTTGCTCACAACGATAATCTCAGTTGTTTATAGCTTCCTTGCATCCAAGTTTTATACCTTCAAGAGGCACTAAACTATTTTGGGAAATACACTATTTAACATAATGTAAATATTACGACAAAAGTATAATATGGATATCACACTCGCTATAATTGCAATAATTGCAGGAATAATCGGATTATTGGGCGTTATAATTCCTGTGTTGCCCGGAACGGTGCTCTCGTTTGGTGGCATGGTGTGTCTTTACTTCACATCGTGTTCGACGATAACGGTGAATCAACTTATCATCTGGGGCGTAATCTCCGTTGTGGTAATGATAATGGACTACATACTTCCCGGATACATGAGCAAGAAGTTTGGCGGCACAAAGGCGGGAGTTACGGGCGCAACGATAGGCACATTCGTCGGTATGTTCTTCGGCATCGTGGGCATCATCATAAGCCCCTTTATCGGTGCTGTCGTTGGCGAGATGATTGGTGGCAAGATTCCATTCGACGAGGCTCTGAAGGTGGGCTTCGGCTCGCTATTGTCGTTTGTTGTAGGCTCGGGCGTGAAACTAATTGTCGGGGCGATGCTCATGTTCTACATCGTCAAAGACTCGATACACATCTTTGCCACGATGTGGTAAGGTGTTAAAAATCAAGCAACTTATACCGTTTGCGTGTTTCTGAAATAGATATTACCTCCTCATAGTGCCACCATTCGCGGCGATAAGGAACGAGGCCTGCTTCACACATAACCTCGAGCAGAAGTATGCGGTTATGCGCAGCATCACGGCTCACTACCCCGCTATCAACCAGCGAGTTAACATAATCCGTATATACCTTGATTGTGCGCGTGGCAGCATCCGATGTGTCGGGCGTGTCCTTCACTGCCGAAGCGGGGCTAAACTCGTCAAAACCCGCGCCCATATCGAGGGGCGCGCCATCATTTGTGGCTATTGTAAGGTCGACGGCCACGCCATAATTATGTCTGCCACCACGTGTACCATCAGCAACAAATGCCTCGAGGTGAGTGCCAATAACCGCCTCGCGCATACGGCGTTGAACACTGATAGGTCGCGCTGCATCGTATATTAGTAGCGTCAAGTCGGGGTGTCGCTCCTTGAGCAGTCGTTGGGCCATAACAACGCGCTTAGCAAACGAGGGCTCGAGATAGGCGCGCTCAAGGTTGCCATACATGTCCACGCCCACAAAATTATCCTCCGTGGAGTATTTGAGGTCGACAAGTATGCTGTCGTCAAGAGATTGAATATCAACGAGGCCGTAACCCACCATGTGTCTATCAATCTCAGCGATGCGCTGTGCCCACACCTTTAGGGGTGTGATTACAGCGACAAGAGATACTATGATATATATAAGTCGCGACATAGTTCTGCGTAAATTTCTTAGCAAATATAGGAATGTTTTTCAAAATATATCGTTTCGTAGTGTTATTTACAAAAAATAATATTATCTTTGCACAATAAGTTAATGTGTACAACCAAAATACTATTATTACAATGAAGCGAATCTTCACAATTTTCACTATCGCCATGTTGGCCCTCGCGGCATGTGAGCCTACGGATGAGCCAGGCAACCAGAATGGCAACAACAATCAGGAGGAGACTCCGGGTGGCAACGAGAACGAGAATCCCGGTGATGAGAACTCAGGCAACGAGGATACTGATGCTCCTGGTGTTAAGGTCACCTCGAATCTAAATCCGACGATTGGCCCGGGTAATGTTACCGGCATCATATCGTACGAGCTTATCAACCCCGTGGAGGGCATGACCGTGGAGGCTACGGCAAGTGTAGACTGGCTTGGTGAGTTCAACTACCAGAATATGGGTAAAATCTCATATAAGGCACGTAGAAATAATACGCCTGATTTACGCGCAGGTGTTATTACCATTACGTATGGCGAGAGCTCGGTAGATGTCAATATCACACAGGAGGGTAACCCTGATCCCACGGATGTTGATGTTAAGGCCCCGATACTTACGGGACACTACTATGGTGCAGACCCAAATTGGGATAATCTTTACAACTACTACCTTGCTTTCTCGGATAAGGGTTTTAGCTCGAATGAGGCTATTTATGGTCACGACTATGACAACGTGCCTGATGCGTATTACTATTTCGTAGACCTGTATGTTGCTCCCGACAAGTTTGATGAGAGCAATCCTTACAAGGTGCCCAAAGGAACATATCAGCTTGACAAGGCTTCGCAGGGTTGGCCCAATATGTTTATGCGCGTGTACAGCTGGATGCAGTACAACAATGCTGAAGGATATCAATCATCAAGCACGGATCAGGTAAAGTATGACGAGGGTGAGCTTATCGTCGATGATGGCAAGGTGACGCTGAATGTCACGATGACCATCTCTAACATCGAGGAGAAGCATACTGTTATCTACGAGGGAGATTACACCTTGATTGATATGTCTGGCATTAGCTATTATATGTAATTTGACCATACATACGCGATAATCCGCTCGACAATCGTGTCGGGCGGATTTTTTATGCTACATTATTCCACTATTGGATATTTATTTGTATTTTTGCGTTGCTAAAACTCTTACATCATGAATATCACAGAGAGACTACATAGAATATGGGCAACGCTACCCGAGGGAGTACGCCTTGTTGCGGTGTCGAAGTTCCACCCTGCCGAGCGCATTGAGGAGGCGTATAATGCCGGTCAGCGTATCTTTGGCGAGAGCCGCCCGCAGGAGATGGCTGCTAAGGCTGCGGTATTGCCGAAGGATATCGAGTGGTCGATGATAGGCCATCTTCAGACAAACAAGGTGAAGATGATTGCTCCGTTTGTGTCGATGATAGCATCCGTGGATTCCGACCGCCTTGTTGCCGAGATCGAGAAGCAGGCGGCACGGTGTGAGAGAGTCATAGATATACTCCTCGAGGTGCATGTTGCCGACGAGGAGACAAAGTCGGGCTGGGATGTCGAGGAGCTACGCGCATATATAGCCTCGGGAGCATTTGATACTATGCCTCATGTACGTGTGCGTGGCGTGATGACCATAGCGACAAACACCGACGACGAGAGCATCATCCGTCGCGACTTCGAGCATATACGCTCTATATTCAATGAGTTTAAGCCGTTGTTCGGCAATGATTTCGACACGCTATCCATAGGCATGTCGGACGACTACCCTATCGCCTTGGAGTACGGCTCGACGATGGTACGCATCGGCACGGCCATCTTTGGTGCACGCGAGTATTAGCCTATATATCCGTAAGTTGCACGATATTATTCAGCACCGCATATATCGTCATGCGGCCGATGGAGCGCGTCTGTAGCTTCTCGGAGATGTTGTTACGATGAAATATCACCGTGGCGAGCGATATATTAAGCTCGTCGGCAATCTCCTTATTGATACGCCCCTTAACCACCAAGGCCAGCACATCCCTCTCGCGTGATGACAGCATGGGCTTTTCGGATGTCGGCATTCCCACATTGGGATGCTGCCCCAAGGGGTGTCCTGCACGATGAATCTCCATAATGGCGCGTACTATATGTTGCTCAGACTCTGTAATGTCGATGGTGCGGAAGCCCGACTGTACAAAGGGCGACGCCTCGCCCTCGCTAAGAACAATAGTACGGCGCATATATGGCTGAAAATACTCGGCATTGTGGAATAATACCGATGCCGAAACAAAGTAGTGAGCGACGACAGCCTCCTCTCTGAGGAGCTTATCCAGACTATTATAGCATACCACATCAATGCCCGGAACCATATCCGCAAGCAGGCTACGCAGAGCCATGGCGCTCAGCGTATTCTCACATATTATGGCCATCTGTGGTTGCATAAGTCTACTACTTTGCGATGTACACCTCCATTAACTTAGCATTGCCCTCAATCTCTACCTCCGACACCTCGGCAGGGATGAGCACCACCTCGCCCTCCTCGAGGCTCTCCGCCACGCCATCTGCCACGATGCGCACCGAGCCATTAAGAGCTATGTAGATGATGAACGAGTCGAGCGATGCACGGTCGAGCACCTTGCGCTCGTCGATGTCGTGGAGCGTCATCGTAAAGTACGACGACTCGATAACAGTCTGAGCGCCACCCTTCTGCAAGTCGTACTTGCGGTGCAGAAGCTCTGCGTCGGCCTCGAAGTCGATAGCATCGACCGCCAAGGCAGTGTGCAGCTCGCGGCCCTTACCCGAGGCATCTACTCTATCCCAGTCGTAGATGCGATACGTGACGTCGGATGTCTGCTGTACCTCGACAACCTCCAAGCCGGCACCAAGAGCATGAACCGTGCCCGCAGGAATGAAGAACACATCGCCAGGCTTCACCTCTACCCTATTCAGCAACTCCTCGAGGCGCGACTCGGCAACGGCCGAGATATACTCCTCGCGCGTGAGCTCCAGATTCTTAAAGCCGAGATATATCGTAGCACCCGGTTTGCAGTCGACGACATACCACGCCTCGGTCTTACCGAAGCTGTCGTGGCGCTCCGCTGCAAGCGTATCATCGGGGTGCACCTGCACCGATAGTTTGTCGTTGCAGTCGAGGTACTTCACCAAAAGCGGAAACTCCAGACCATAGCGCTCGAAGTTCTCCTCGCCAACAAGCTCGCCCATGTATACCTCGATAATCTCATTGAGGTTGTTGCCCTTGAGGAAGCCGTTGGCTACGACCGACACATCGCCCTTCACGGATGATAAATCCCAGCTCTCGCCATAGGCCTTATCCTTCGGTAGGCGCGCTGCTGCCTTGCCCTTCTTCTTTAATATTGCCTGGCCACCCCAGATGCGCTCTTTGATGCGCGGTTTGAATTTTATAGGATATAGCATAGCTTTATATAATCTTACTAAAAGAGTGATTCAACATAGTTTACCACCTCGTCAACATCGGGTGTCAACGAGAATACCTTGCTCGGCTTGAGATAGAAAAGTTCGCGGTTCTGCTTCGCTGCCTCCTCGCCGGCACCCGTGATGTTAAGCATGATGCAGGCCTTCTTATCTATCGTTCCCGCCTCGACCATCTTAATGAGCGATGCCAACGCCACACCGGGTGCAGGATAAATGTCGATGCCCTCGAGCTCCTTAAAAAGCTTGCATGCACGGCGCGACTGAGCATTCGTGGCCACCATAATATCGCCCCCCGTAGCCTTCAGCGCATCGTACAGACCACCGGCAAGGCTGTATGGAGGCTTACGATTAGAGAGCACCTTAGCCTCAATCAACTCGGCATCGCGACGAGCCTTTCTAACATCGTAGTCCAACATATCGCGCGAGTCGGCACGCCACGCATCGTACATCGGTACAAACGGAGCATTCTGCGACACGACAAGGCGCGCTAAGTTGCTACCAAAGCGACCATCCTCCTGAAGACGCATGTTTGCCTCCCACGCAGCAATGGCGCCCGTGCCGCTACCTACAGCCTGGAAATAGTAGTCCGGAATGCGGCCTATCGTCGTTGCGGCAGAGAGCATCGTCGTCGACATGCCATCGCGACGAGCGATATTCTTCGCGCCACCCTCGGCATAGAACTTATGCGACTTAAGCGCAATATTGCTGAGGTTGATGGCATCGAAATAGTCGCCACCCTTCTCGCAGGCGATAAGCTTCACGCAGTCGTTGATAGGCTCCGTAAACCATAGAGCATCAATGTTATCCGCAGGAACGGCCAGCAATAGCTTGATGTTGTTGTCCGAGCATACGCGGGCAAAGGCACGTGCCGTATTTCCGGCCGAGGCAACAACAAGAACACGCTCCTCGTGCTCGTCGATGCGGGCACATACGCTATAGGCCTCCGTCTCCTTGAACGAGCATGTCGTCATCCTCACGCCATGCTTCGGGGCATAGCCGCTGAGCGTAATCCAGAGGTTCTCTAAGCCTAAATGCTTGGCTAACGCCTCGCTCTTATACGTCACAGGTGCCGAGGAGCCCTTGAGCATACGGCGCACAGGCAGCCAGTCAGCAAATTTGTAGAGGCCATACTCGTCGGCCTTGACCTCTATCTGCTTCTTGTCGTAGATGGCACGCACAAGCGATGGCGACTTACATTCAGCATCATCCAAAATCCAACCGTTATCCTCAAACTCTCGGTCTGTAGCAACACACTTCAACGTGTACTTTGTAGGCTTGAAATTCTCCATATCTAAGTTTATATGATTTTACTCACAGTAAGTTCTGTTTTATCGTGCAAATTTAATCTTTTTTCGCGTAAAAAACAATAGGTACGAATACCTATTCGTTCGAAACAGATGTTTATTAACATAGGTGATATAATTTGAAAAATTATGCGTATATTTGTGCTACGATAAATTATAATGTTTTATATCAATATGAAAAAGTGGATTTTTGCTTGTATGGGCGTCGTCGCAGCTGCGGCAGTGACATTTGCCATCGTAAAACTATGTGGCAGCGATAGCGCCTCGTCGGAGGTGCCGCAGCACAAAGTGTCTGACAACCTTATGGTTGCGTATATCAACATAGACCAGCTCGCCACGAAGGGGGCCTTCAATGAGCATATTGACGCCAGCAACCGTAAGCTCCTGGCTACGATGATGTCGTCGGCCATCACCGAGCGCTCGCATGGCGACCATGCCTCGAATATCATCACCGACCTTAGCACCACGGGCCTTAACATCGAGAAGCCCGCATACGCATACTTCAACGAGGAGGGAGGCTTCGTTCTCGTTGTCGATGTTAAGGATGTGGCGAATGTCGACAAGACTATCGCTCTGATGTCGTTTATGATGGAGCAGGATGGCAACGAGCCTCTTGTTGTTGAGCGCGATGGCAACAACCGCATTATACGCCTTGACAGAGAGGCTATTGCAGCGTATAACAACAAGCATCTTGTCGTTGTGTCGAACACCTCAGGCGAGGTTACCACGAAGGAGGCGACGGATGCTCTTAAGCGCCCAATAAGCAACCTCAGCATCTTCGGGAGCAGTGACATAGCCATCTATGCCAACTGCTATAAGGGCATGAGCATGTTGCGCCAGGTGCTCGAGACGACGAAGGCCGAATACGAGGAGATGGCCATGGTGGACTCATACTACGAGGATAGCATTGTGGAGATTGAGGAGACCTTAGACCTGCTCAACACCTATGCCGCATACGTCAAGGAGGATGCTAACGCCATCATCTCCTTAACCTTCGAGCCCGGGCACGTCGTCCTGCGCACTACGGTCAACGGCATCGACACCACGGAGTTTGAGGGCATAGCCAAGCGCACGAATAACAAGCACCTCGACTACATCAGCGAGGATGCAGCCATCGTTGCCAACATAGGCATGAACGGCAAGCGCTATGCCGAGGCCATCGAGCTTCTTCTTGCGAGCAAGTACTTCACCGAGTCGGAGTACAACACCTTCGAGGTGAATATGATTGCGGGCATTGCGTGTGATGCTATCGAGAGCATCAATGGTGATCTCACGCTTGCCATCGAGGATATCGAGGGTGACTATGACAGCTACTACGATAACTTCTACGATGAATACCACACAAACGCCTCGTTTAGGAGCATCGCTGCATCTGCAATAATTGATGTTACGGATAACTACATAATATCTAACCTCGGACAGTTCACCGTAGGCCTCCTCCATCGTCAGGACAGCAACCATTACTACGGCACGTTCTCGGGCTTCGATATTTCTATAGGCCAGGATGATAATGTCTTCCATGCCGGCATAAATACCACGTACGACCGTAAGCATGGCTCTGTTGCCGATGCCGATTGGCTTCCCTATGTCGAGAAGAGCTATTCGTATGTTGTTGTCGATGTGGACAACCTCATGGATTACAGCTATATCGAGGCTGCAAACAAGATGCTTATGAACGACATGGACTACGTTGTAAGAGATATGTACGCGCAATATGTCGACATGTGCGATTACATCTACCTCTCGCAGCCAAGCCTCACGGAGGCGGAGATTGTCATCGTCCTCAAGGATGAGCAGACAAACGCTCTAAAGCAGATTGTCGATGTATTCATGCCTACGCTCGTGGGTGAGATTATGCAGAACCTATAACACTCTCGTTTACTGTGGATAAAATAACGCTATCTAATGTCGTGCCGGAGATTTTCGCCTCGCGCAGAGATCTCCACTCCGACATTTGGGCAACGGAGGTGAGTCTTGAGCGTGGCAAGCGCTACCTCATTGAGGCGGCCTCGGGCACGGGTAAATCGTCGCTGTGCAGCTACCTCTATGGTCAGCGTGGCGACTACCGCGGCACGATACTCTTCGATGGTGAGGATGTCGCTACCCTATCTGCCGACAGGTGGAGCACGATACGCCAACGCCATATAAGCATCCTATTCCAAGACCTAAGACTCTTTGGCGAGCTTACGGCACTGGAGAATGTGGAGGTGAAGAACAACCTCACCCACACGCAGACCACGAAGCAAATTGTGGCATGGTTCGAGGAGTTGGGCATAGGCGATAAGCTACACTCGCGCATCGACAGGATGTCCTACGGCCAGCAGCAGCGCGTAGCCCTTATCCGTGCGCTATGCCAGCCATACGAATTTATCCTCTTGGACGAGCCTATCTCGCATCTCGACGACCGCAATAGCGACATCATGCGCGACATCATACTGCGCGATGCCGCCACGAAGGGTGCTGCGGTGATTGCCACATCTATCGGCAAACACATGAACATAGACTACGACAAACACCTGTGCTTATGAGACTTATATGGAAACTTCTACGCAAGCACATAAGCATCTTTGAGCTTGCCGTATTTTTCACCGCCAACCTTATAGGCATGGCCGTGATACTCGCCGGCGTGCAGATATATAGCGATGTTAAGCCTATGCTTACGGGCGAAAGGTCGCTTATCGGCAACGAGTATATGATTGTCACGCGCCCCGTTGAGCGCGTAGGCATCGGTGCCCCCACGTTTTGTGCCGACGACATCGCCGACATCCGCGAGCAACCCTTTGTCGTGGATCTCGGTCTCTTTGCTGCCTCACAATTCGAGGTCGACGGCAGCATCATGTTCAACGGCCGCCGCCTCTCGACGATGATGTTCTTCGAGGCTGTGCCCGACAACTTTATCGATGTCACGAGTCGCGACTGGAGGTTTAAGCCAGGGGATGCCACCATTCCCATCATCCTCCCGCGCAACTACCTCAATCTCTACAACTTCGGCTTCAGCCAGACACAAAACCTACCGCAGATTACCGAGGATATGATTAAGCGCGTGGAGCTCGGTATACGCCTTAGTGGCAATGGTCGCCGTGACGACTACGTTGGGCGTGTCGTAGGCTTCTCCGATCGTCTGAACACCATCCTCGTGCCTATGGAGTTTATGTCGTGGGCAAATGGCTACTATGCCGATGCTGATGCGGATGAGCCTACACGCCTAATTCTCGAGGTGGAGAACCCGGGAGCCCCCGAGGTTACGAGCTACCTCGCGGAGCATGGCTATGCTGCCGAGGATAAGCCATCGGAGAGTAGCAAGGCGTTGTTCCTGCTTAAAGTATGTGTTGCGGTGATAGTGGGCATTGGCGTAATTTTCAGCATCTTGTCGATAATAATTCTCACGCTAAGCATATACCTCCTCCTGCAAAAGAACATCACAAAGTTGGAGAATCTTGTGCTCATAGGTTACACACCCTCGCGCGTGGCCATGCCGTACAACATGATGACCTTGGCGCTAAACCTCTCGGTGTTGGTGTTGAGCATCATCATTGTCGCTGTCGCACAAAGCATATATATGGGTCACCTGTCCGATATTGCGGGCTTCGCACTGTCGGCTTCGCCCACTACGGCCATCATCGTTGGCGTGGTGCTCACGGCGGTAATCATCGTCTTCAACTTCTCAATCATCTACCGCAAGATACGCGACATATCACAACGCCGATGATACGCCAAGCCACGACATACGACATAGATAGGATATTGAGCATCGTAGGCGATGCTCAATTATCGTTACGCGACCTCGGCATCGACCAGTGGCAGGATGGCTACCCCTCGCGCAGTGTTATAGAGAGCGACATCGAGCGTGGCATAGGCTACGTGCTCACGGATAGTGATAACGAGGCGATAGGCTACGCCGCCATCGTCCTTACGGGCGAGGAGGCATACCTTCAAATAGAGGATGATATGTGGCACACACCGCACGATTATGTCGTCGTACACCGCCTATGTGTGGCGGGCGGCACTCGTCGTCGGGGCGTTGCCATGGAACTTATGCACCATGCAGCGAATGTGGCGCGCGGGGGCGATATTCACGCCTTTCGCATCGACACTCACCGAGGCAACGTACGCATGCTTGCGATGCTCGAGAAGTTGGGCTTCGCCTACGTGGGCATCATCCACTACGCGAGTGGCGAGCGCCTTGCCTACGACCTAAACCTTAGAATAAGTAAAACACTATAACACCCTATACAATGGCAAGTTACCTTCAGGTAGAAAACATATCGAAATCCTATGGCGACCGTGTGCTCTTCGAGGGCATAAGTTTCAACATCAACGAGGGTGACAAGATAGCCCTCGTCGCTCCGAATGGCACGGGTAAGTCGTCATTGTTGAAGATTCTTGCGGGCATCGAGAGCTCCGACCGTGGTGGCGATATAAAGTTTATGAAGGACATCCGCGTGGCCTTCCTCGACCAGAATACCACGTTTGACCCTAAGCGCACAATCTTCGAGGAGGTATACGCACGCATGGGTAACCTCTCGCCCGAGATTGGCGAGTATGAGGCGGCGCTCACCTCGGGTGACGAGCGTCGTCTGGAGCGTGCCATTGCCGCCATGGATGCCTCGGGGGCGTGGAGCATAGAGCAGAATATACGCCAGGTGCTGTCGTCGCTCAAGCTCGAGCGCATAGACCAGCCCATGGGCGAGTTGTCGGGAGGTGAGGCCAAGCGCGTGGCGCTGGCATGTATGATGTTGCAGAATGCCGAATTCCTTATCATGGACGAGCCCACAAACCACCTCGACATCGACATAATAGAGTACCTTGAGGGCTACCTGCAACGCTCGCGCTGCACGCTGCTTATGGTTACGCACGACCGTTACTTCCTCGACCGCGTGTGCAACACCATCATGGAGATAGACCGTGGCAGGCTATACACCTACCGCGGTAACTATACCCAGTATCTCGAGAAGCGCGAGGAGCGCTACCAAAACATGCAGGCCGAGATAGATAAGTCGCGCAACCTCTTTCGTCGCGAGTTAGAGTGGATACGCAGCACGCCACAAGCCCGCACAGGCAAGGCACGCTACCGCATAAATGCCTTCTACGACCTTAAGGATAAGGCCTTTGTCAACCTCGCAACGGATAGCGTGGAGATAGATGTTGCCACCTCGCGCCTCGGGCGTAAGATTATCGACTGCACGGATGTGTCGCTACGTTTTGGTGAGCGCAAGATGCTCGACGGCTTCTCGTATAAGTTCAACCGTGGCGAGCGCCTCGGCATCGTGGGGCGCAATGGCGTGGGTAAGAGTACCTTCCTAAACCTTATTACCGGCGCTCTCACGCCCGATGGCGGCACGATAGAGTTAGGCGAGACGCTGCGCATAGGCTACTACTCGCAGCGAGGCATAAGCTTCAAGGCGGGGCAAACGGTCTTGGAGTGTGTCGAGGAGATTGCCGAGGTTGTCAAGGCCTCGGACGGACATACTATATCGGCCACGACGTTCCTCAATCGCTTCCTCTTCCCGCACGAGAGTTTCAATAAGCGTGTAGACATCCTCAGCGGTGGCGAGCAGCGCCGCCTATATTTGCTCACGGTGCTTATGCGTAACCCCAATATGCTTATCCTCGACGAGCCGACAAACGACCTCGACATCATGACACTCAACGTCTTGGAAGAGTACCTGCGCGAGTTCAGCGGCTGCCTCATCATCGTGTCGCACGACCGCTACTTCTTGGATAAGTGCGTCGACCACCTCTTTGTCTTCGAGGGCGAGGGTCGCATCAAGGACTTCGTGGGTCAGTATAGCGAATACCGCGAGTATATACGCGAGCGCGAGGCTACGGAGCGTAGTGAGCAGCGCAGCAATGCCGCGCCCAAGGCTAAACCGCAACAGGTGCGCGAAAAACGTAAGTTGTCGTTCAAGGAGCAACGTGAGTTGGAGCAACTCGAAGCCGACCTCGCAACCCTTGGCGATGAGCGCACGGCACTCGAAGGCGAACTATCCTCGGGCACACTACCCTACGACCGCCTCACCGAGGTATCGAAGCGCATCGAGGAGATTATCTCCCTTATCGACGAGAAGGAGCTGCGCTGGTTGGAACTCAACGAGTAAAAGCTTAAAGTAAGAGTCCTCGGGATAGTACATAACGTACAGCCCGAGGACTCCTACTTTAAGGAATGGGTCGAAGATGACCCATTGTCACGTGAAATTACATCTCCGACTCGCCCTCCTCATCAATCCAAGGCACAGTCTTCATATCCTCCGTTGTAAGCGCTGCAACCTGCTCGTCCGTAAGGAGCGCCTTGTCGCCATTCTCGAAAACTATATCCGCGAGGCTGTTAATCGTCAGCTGATACGTCGCCCAGTCATCGTCATTAGCAGCATAGTCCGAGCGCTGTGCATAGATGCCATATATAGCTGTGATTGTAGCCTTCTCGCCATCCTTACATACATTCTGACGAGCAAAGCGCGAGTAGCCGCTTGAGCGTAAGGCATACACACCATTTGCTGAACCATTGAGCGACGTCATATCATAGGCAAAGAGTACCGAGCCATAGAGGCTACGACCTGTAATATCCTCCTTAAAGGCCCAGTGATACCATGGTTTTGATACACCTTGGCCCGGATCGGTATACAACCAGCTCGGGTAGATATTATCATACGAGCCATTCTTCATAGCAGGGTTTGTGTAGGTAACAAGTTTACCCTCCTCGTCGTATGTGAGGTTACCCTCAGCATCGAAAACAGGAGCAGGGACACCTGCATAGCGACACTCTAGCCCCTCGAAGCGTATCTGGCGGCCAAACATAAGTTCGCGCTGATTCATGCTAAATGAAGAGGTAAACTTGCCTTCGAGTGTAACCGAAGTAGGAGAGAATACCTCTACATAGTTCTCGGGTGTAACGGTGATAATATCGACACTCGCAGGGTCGTTCTTCCACTGCTCATACGTACCAACGCGCAATCCCTCCTCGGCCATCTCGCCGGGGAATACGTATCTATCCACGACATCTTGCAGCTCGATATTGGAGTTGGCATAATACTTATGCTTGCCAGCCTTATTATACGACTCCGAGGGTGCGCCACCAATCGAGAGCATCATACGATAGTTGCCAAGACAAAGACCCTTAAGGCGTACATATACCCATGAGCCTCTCTTGTAGCGAAGGCCTACATTGTTATTGAGTTTCAGTTCAATTCCCGATGTTTCATCCTGAATAAAGAGCGACTTATAGATATTACCGGCATCATCATCCGACACAACCTTACCCTTGATGTATACATCCTCGCCTTCGAAGATAATATGCTCTTCTGGCTTATAATCTTCATCATTGGGCTCCCAAGTACTCGGAATCTCTCCGACAAACTTATACATGGTGGTCTTCCAACCATCATTATTTACACCCATGTTTGATATAGTACCATAGGCATGCTTAAGCTCCGCAATGGTGATATGCTCAGCCTCGGGGAACATATCCTCAAACGAGTTATCGGTATACAACTCGCGAGGAGCGACCATCTCGTGCTTTTCGTAACAGCCAACGGCCAAGAAAGCGATGGCCACTAATGCAAAAAATCTATTTAGTTTCATAGTAATCATACGTTTAGCCGTTAGAATCTGAAGTAAATGTTAAGATAGTAGTTAAGACCCGTCATATAGAAATACTTCGAGTCGAAACGCGAGTATGTCGTAGGCTTCTGGATGATTGACATGCCACCCTCGCTGTTGGGAGCGATGATAGGGTCAGAAATCTTGTTCAGACGCATCTGCTCGTAACCGCCAGTGCGAATCGTCTGGCAGTTAAGGATGTTGTTCACCTGAAGGCTGAAGCCGAGCGTATACTTATACTTGATATACCAGTTCTTACCGATGCTTGCGCTGAGGGTGTAGGCATCGCCCAACTCCTCCTGAGCACGTATGCCGTCGATAATATCCATGACGTATGCCTTCTGACGACCCGTCTCGAGGGTTGAGAAGTCGTAGATACGCATAAGCTCCTTCTGGAGATACTCGGTACGATACATCGGGTTCATCGAGAGGTACAACCTATCGTAGTAGTTGAAGTCCACCGAGGCAAACCAGTTCTTCGGGCCACGGAAGTTAAGGCCCACGTTTATGGCCGTCTGCGGCGTGCTCTCCACCTTCATGCCCTTCCAGTTAACAACGCTATTTACGACATCCGTTGCCGAGTTATCAATCATCTGCGTGAACTTGGGGTTCGAGGTGTAGATATAGTCGCCATAGCTTACAGCGCCATTTAGCGAGAGGCCCCACGCGATGGGAATATTCAAGCCGAGCTCAACACCCATATATCGCTTGTCGATGCCCGACATTGCGAAGTTGGTAAACGAGCTCTGCGTATCGTCGTAGAACGATATGACCTTCGACTGATCCATCATCTGCGTGTAGTATGCCGAGAGGCGAGCACGTATCCACGGCAGGCGTAGGTTATAGCTCAGGTCTGCACCATAAATCTTCTCCGAGTCGAGGCCCGGGGTTATCTGGTTACGTGTACGTGCCGACACGAAGGCGTTGTTGAACATCGGGGCGTTCTGCATCGCCGTAGCGTTGAGGTCGATGCTGTGAGCACCCGAGAACTGGTACGAAAGGTTAGCCTTCACCTTGTAGGTGAGGTTGTTAATCTTGTCCGAGTTGCCGAGCGATGTCTTGCCACGGTCGCCACCGGCATTGGCATTCTGGAACAAGCCCTTCTCCCAAAGACCCTCGCGCCACATGCTCGAGAAGCCCACCTCGGCACCTACATTTGCCGAGAAGCCACCAGCCGAAATCTCGTACATAGCCCACAGCTGACCTTGGCGCACGTGTGCGTAGTAGTCGTAGCCGTACTTGTCGCCCTCACGCACAGTCTGTGCCTGGCCATGCTCGCGGTAGTATGCCATGTTGTTCTGGTATGCCTCGACGTTGTTACCGAAGTCGCGCTCAGCGAACTTATCAACATCCAACCAATAGTCGCCACCGAGCAAGTCCTTAACCGTCGAGTAGTACTCCGTGCGATTTACACGCGCACGCAAGCCCGCCGTCAGCTTAGAGCCACCACGGAAGATGTGACCGAGCTGTGCTGCGAAGTTATAGTCTATCTGGTCGGTGTGGCGCTCCTCGATCATCGCCACCGAGCGATGACCCTCGCCATACTTCTCCACATCCACATCGCCCATCATGTTGTCCTGGATGAGACCGTCGAAGTCGATATAGCCATCCCAGTTCTGCATATACTCCTTATACTTCAACTTGTCGGTCTCGATGTCGACATCGCTAAAGGGGAGTGTCATGTCGTTGTTCTCGGCAAACTTATTGAGCATCATGCGACGCTCGAGGCGGTCGCCATAGTACGAGGGTAACTTACGGTAGTAGTCGGGACGGGGGTCCTCACCCTTGTACCATGTGAGTGCCGAGTAGCCATTGAATCCGAAGCGCACCGACGTAGCAACCGAGAGGTTGGTGTTCTCCGATATCTGCCAGTTGTAGTTCAACATGGCGATAGGCTCATGCATGCGGCGCACACGCGCATTTCGCTCCTCGCCATTCTGCAAGCCCACGTTGGGGTTGTAGTAGTTGTCGCCCCAGAGGTCGTAGGCCTCCTGCGTAGATGCCTGCTGTGCGCCACGTGTTGTGGGAGTACCAAGTATCGTTGCCGAGAGGCGGTGACGCGAGTTAAACACCTTCTCTGCCGAGAGGAAGTAACCGTAAGCGTTGTAGTATACGCCATCCACGTAGCCATTGCCACCCTGGCGTGTCGAGAGCGTGAAGCCATACGACCAGCCGTTGTCCAGCGCACCCGAGGCGTAGCTCACCATGGCGCGGAAGCGGTATAGCTGCGTAGAGTTTACAACACTTGCACGGAAGCCCTTACGTAGTTGCGAGGCGCGGGCGTTGATGTTGGTAGTACCCGCCACGCCACCTAGGCCGAAGTCCGACATCTCGAGGCCTGTTGTTGTCTCCTGGTTACGTGTGGCATCGTTCAAGCCACTCCACAGCGACCATGGGCCATAGCTCGTCAGTGCATCATTGAAGCGTATGCCGTTGAGATATACATCCTGATACTGCGAGTCGTAGCCACGCACGTTGAAGCGCATCTCCGAGAAGCGATACGAGGCGATGTTGTTGAACACATCCTTCGATGCCGAGAGCGATGTTGGCAACGCCTGAGAGTCGCCCGCACTCTCCACATCCGTGTCCAGCTCGGCAAATGCCGAGTCGTCAATCATCATCATCGTCGAGGGCACCATGACTACGTTCTGCATGTCGTGCACGAGCTCCTTCACGCGCACCATAAGTTCCAAATCCTCGAAGTCGGGAGCCTCCAAGCGCAACATATACTGACCCGGAGCCAAGCCCTCGATGATAAACTCACCGTCTTGGTTTGTCGTCGTGTTGACAGCCACATCGTCAACATAGAGCTGAACACCCTGAATGGGCGTTCTGCCATCGCGCGACACAACCACACCCTTCATACCTCCTGTCTGCGCATAGGCACCGAGGCATAGAAGCGTGCAAATGATTGTTAGTATAAATTTCCTCATAGAAGTATGAATTAATTACCTACCTATATAAATATATACGGGGAAGTGGTCGCTAAAGCCATTCTGGAAGTTGTTCGTGACGAACGTACGCAGGGGATAACCTTTGTACTGACCCTCCTGCTGAAGCATGTACGAGCGCGAGAAGATATTACCCCAATACTTCATGCCCTTGCCCTTCACGAGGCGCAACTCACCCTCCTTGGCATTCACCAAGTTCTCCGTAACACATATATTGTCGAAGAGATTCCACGCATCCTGATATGCCAACGTGCCGAGGCCTGCGCGCAACATCTGGTTGTAGGGGTTGAAGAAGTCGCCCGCAACGAGCTCCTTTGTCTTACCCTTGGCACCCATTACCTTCACGATGCTCGCATCCGTAGCATCGTCGTTGAAGTCACCCATGACGATAACCTTCGTCGCGGGGTTTTCGTTTAGGAGCGAGTCCTTAATCTCGCGTATCTGCTTGGCGCAAGCATCGCGCTTGAACTGCGAGGCATCCTTACCACCGAGGCGCGAGGGCCAGTGCGACACGAGGAAGTAGAAGGGCTCACCCTCGATTGTTCCCCACATGACCACAAGGTCACGCGTGCGGAAGTTGGGTAGCTCCTCGACCTTGAGCTTGATATTGTCCGAGCCTTCGAGCTTGAATACATCCGAGCGGTAGAGGAACGCCACATCCACGCCACGCGCATCGGGCGAGTCGTAGTGACAGATGCGGTAGTTCGCCCCCGCGAGCTTGGGCTGCGAGATAAGGTCCTCCAACACCGTGCGATTTTCAATCTCCGACACACCGATTACGATAGGATACTCTTTCTGTATCGCCGCAATGTCGAACAGCACGCGCTCCATGTTCGTGAGCTTCTTCTGATACTTAATCTCGTTCCACTTCTTCACACCCTCGGGCGTAAACTCATCGTCGTGAGTCTCGGGGTCGTTGTAGATGTCGAAGAGGTTTTCGAGGTTGTAGAAGACTACGGTGTAGGGCTTCACTTCGTCCTGCGCATACAGGGTGACAAACGAGAATAGCGCCACACATAGCATTAACACATTTCTTCTCATAGTATAACGGTTATTGTTTGTTTTGCTCGTTAGTTGCTTATGCCCCATAGCGACGGCACGGCCGAGGCCTTCACCTCCGCCTCTATGGCATCGTCAATCATCGGGAAGAAGGTAAATCCCGTTCTGCGCTCCAACTCGGCTACCGATATGCAGTCGGCCGATGTTATCGTCGTTACGCTTTGGGTGTTGGCATGCTCCATCCAGAATACTATGGCGCGCAACTGCACCGCCTCCGTCGCCTCGGTTATGCTACGGCCGGTGTTACCCTTGCTTGTGCGTAGGAGCGCCTTGTAGTAGTGCGTGGGCGTGGGACACCTGTTTCCCGAGCGATCCGTCGTCGAGGCATCTATCGTCGAGTTGTGGCTCTCGCCATCGAAGTATGCTCCCGTAACGACATAGAGCGTGTCGGCACATGCGAAGCCACGCACGCGACCCTCCAGCGCACCCCACTTGTTCTGGTTGAAGTTACCCTGCTGTGGGGTCATGTTGGTGGCATAGAACGTCTGATCCATCATCTCCTGCGAGCACTTTCTGTCGGCTGCAGGGAGCTGATGACCTCTATCGTACCAACCGTTGTACGACCTCGAGAGGTCGGCTTGTACCTCGTCATCCACCGTGGGGTCGTAGCCGAAGGTGCTGTTGTTGCGATTACCATTACCGGTCATGTGCGACGTATGTAGCGGATATGCTACCCACAACGATGCTCGCACCTCGGGGTCGAAGCAGAAGGTGTAGTTTCGAGCATCCATCTTGGCGCCGAGCTGTCCGTAGTGCGTGCGATAGAGATAGCCGTTACGCTCCTCACACACGGGAAGCTCTGCCCATTGGCGCTCCAAGGCTATAGATGTATCGAAGCAATGCTGCATCAACACCTCCTCGAAACGACTACCATCATCGAACTCCACGACAATCGTTGCAGTGCGCTCCTTACCCGTAGTATTGGCATCGAAATAGAGATACAGCACCTTCTCCGTCGCTGTCATCCTATTCGACACGGTTGTCTGCTTGCCAGTGAAGGCAATCCACCCATCCTCCGATGTGACGGTTGCCGAGTACGACGTACCCTGTTGTGCCTGTAGCACCACAGCGCAATTCGTGCTTCTACCATCCACCTCCGAAGCCTTGAGATAGGCATTGCTCACCACCACCTCATTGTTGGCGTTCTTATCCTCATTTGCGCCACTCTCGCAGCCCACAATAACAACAGCAACAATCGCAAACAATATTAACAACCCCTTTTTCACGATATATGATTTATAATTAAGATATGTGTTATATCCGTTTTTGTAAAACTCTCTCGCAGAGCCTCGGGCAGGACTACCCCACCCGAGGCCACCAGCGAAAGATAGAATCGTTACTCAGCGAAAGTAACAGTCAAGCTGTTCATACGTACCTGAGCTCCCAACGAAGCGATAGAGTACGACGTTGCAGAGTCTGCAAGCGTAACAGTCACGATGCTACCATCAACCGTAACAGCACCCGAGGTGATTGAGCCCTGCAATGCCGTAGCATACGTAGCGCTATTGCAAGCAAAGACAATCTTAGTCATAGCCTTCTCAGTCTCCACCGTCAAGTTAGAGCTCTTGTAGAAGCGTGCAGGAGCTGAATAGTCACCAACATTGTTTGTTGACTCACCCTTGTTGTTTGTCAAGGTAATACCGTTCTGCTCCCATACCTGCTGCTCAGTAGTGTACGATGTGCGGTTTGCAACATCTGCGAACGAGAGAGTAGCCTCATTCTCGGGCTGCTCAACCTCAGCGCCTGCAACGTGCGAAATGTAAACTGCACTAGCTACCTGGGGAACCTCCTTGTATGATGAACGACGGCCACGGAGCGTGATAGTGTCACCCGTCTTAAGACCAAGTGAAGTGAACACCTTATTGCCTTCTGCATCGTAAAGACCATATACGTATGTCTCGTCTGTATCGTCGCTTATATAGAAGTTGCCATAATCGGCGCTCTTTATCTCGCCGATAACACCCGTAAGCTTGTACCATGTGTTATCCTCCTCGGCCTCCAAGAACCCAGCAATAGTCACCTCCTTAACCTCAAGCTCAGGAGCCTCGCCCTCGGCGGTGCACTCAACAAGCATAGTGTTTACATACTTCGAGCTGCTTGTACCGATAGTGTAGCCACGAACAACGATAGTCTGGCCATCGGCAGCATCAACAGCACCTGCGATAGGATAAGAGATTGAGCCAATAGCAGTCTGAGCATCCTCTACGGTAACATTGTAGTATGAGCCGCTGATAGTCAAAACACCGGTGTACTCAACGTACTCGATAGTAGGATTGTTGAGGTATGCATCCATAGCAGCGCCATCCATCGTCTTGGGCGCGGGCTGTGTGAATGTACCCTCTGCAATAGTCGTAACCGTGGGAGCAGGGCCATAGTTGCCATCAGCATCCTTAATAGCAGCAAACTGCTTGAAGCCACCATAAGAAGTCACAGTACCCTCGACAGAAACCTTCGTACCAATAGTAACGGTAGCCGTCTCGTTAGTGTAAACGAGGAGCTTACCTGTAGCATCCTCCATCAAGAAACCGCGGTTGTAGATAGCGATAACCGTAGCCTCGTCAACCTTTACAGACTCGCCATCAGCGGTATTGATAGCAGCGATGATAGTACCCTCCTCGGGAGCCTCACCGGGAGTGAGCGTTACCTGCTGACCACCATTGCCAACGAAGAGCTTAACATCGTCGATACGATATACGCTATCAACATCAGCAACAAACTTGATGTAGAGGTTCTCGGGAACGGTAGTAAGAGTGAAGTTTGCGGTAGCAACATTCCAACGAGCGGCCGCAGTACCAGCATACTCGTACTCAATCTCTGACCAGCCATAGCCGTCCATAGAGAGAAGAACGTGGAACTCAGCATTGTCAAAGAGAGCCTCCTTATTATCGTTATCAAACTTCTCAGTACCGAAGGTAAGCTTGTAGCTTGCCTGAGCAGCATTCAAAGCGATATTGTTAATCTGGAAGTAAGCGCTCTTGCCGAAGAAGATGTTGTTCAAGCCTGAACCCTTATAGTCAGAATAATCGCTATTCGATGCAGAGTTAGCGCGAACAGATACACCGTTACCGCTGTAAGTTACGTTGTCCGAAGCGGGGCCCTCAGCGTTAGCAAACGCAGTGAACTGGTCGATAAAAGGCCATGAAGAGCCCGAACCATAGGTCTTAGTTGCCTCCTCGCCATCGAAGTTATCGCCATAGAGCAACTCCTCATCTACGGTAGGAGCCTCGGTAGCCGACTGCGAAACCTTGATGCTCTTAGTGTCCCAGTCACCAAGTGTCGCGTGGAGAGCAACAACCTTAATCGTAGTCTCACGAATCTCACCTGTATTGTTCTCAGCAACAGATACGGTGATAGTCTTATTACCGTTACCCGACATAGGAGTAACCGTCACCCAGTCAACATTGACAGCCTTAACCTCCCAATTAGCGTTAGAGGTAATGTCAACAGTCTGCTCTCCCTCAGCATTGGTGAAGTTGAGCGATGAAGCAGAGACCTCAATTTTGGGGTCATCCGCAACCTTGTCACCATCCTTCTCGCACGATGTGAAACCGAGTGCTACACCCAGAATCGCAACTACGGCAAAGAATGACTTAAAAAGCTTGTTTGTCATAGCGTTTAGTTTTTAATTGTTAGTTAATGAGTTGATAAATGTAATTGTATGTATCAATAAATCACATGCTTAAACCACAAAATCGCGCTTCTAAGCACAACTTCGGAAAGACAAATATACGACATTAATTTGAAAATTACTCTTTTTTTCGATATTTTTAATGCATATTCTTTCATCATCATTATCACTACGTGATAAGAGGTAACGAAATTCGTTCCACAAAGAGGATATATTTGTATTTTTGAGCATAAAAGAGTATATTTGCAAAAAGAATACAAAACATTCCGCTATGGGAGTAGACAGAAATATGCGTAACATTGAGAGCGACAAGGAGTTTGAGGGCCGCATACGCCCCCAAGCCTTAGAAAACTTTGCCGGTCAGGACAAGATTGTCGCCAACCTCAAGATATTTATCAAGGCTGCGCTCATGCGTGGCGACTCGCTCGACCACGTGCTCCTGCACGGCCCTCCTGGATTGGGCAAGACAACACTTGCAAACATCATTGCCAACGAGATGGGAGCACAGCTGCGCGTGACATCTGGCCCCGTGCTCGACAAGCCGGGCGACCTTGCGGGATTGCTCACCAATCTCACTCCTGGCGACGTGCTCTTCATCGACGAGATACACCGCCTGAGCCCCATCGTCGAGGAGTATCTCTACTCTGCGATGGAGGACTTCAAAATTGACATCGTCTTGGACAAGGGTCCCGCAGCACGCTCAATACAGATAGAGTTAGCGCCATTTACGTTGGTTGGTGCAACGACACGTAGCGGTCTGCTCACCTCGCCCCTACGCGCCCGCTTTGGTATACAGTGTCACCTCGAATACTACGATGCTCCGGTGCTTGCCGGCATCGTAAAGCGCTCAGCATCAATCCTCGACATATCCATCGACGACGATGCGGCACTCGAGATAGCCCTACGCTCACGTGGCACGCCACGTATTGCCAATGCCCTACTGCGCCGTGTGCGCGACTTCGCTATGGTCGAGGGTGAGGGACACATAGATGTGGACATCACGCGCGTAGCCCTCGCGGCACTCAACATCGACTCGCGCGGTCTTGACCAGATGGACAACAAGATTCTCGCTACCATCATCGAGAAGTTCAACGGTGGCCCCGTAGGTCTTAACACCGTGGCTACGGCCGTGAGCGAGGAGGCGGGCACCGTAGAGGAGGTATACGAGCCATTCCTCATTAAGGAGGGTTTTCTTAAGCGCACACCCCGCGGTCGCGAGGCTACGGAGTTAGCATACAAGCACCTCGGCTATGCTTTCGGTAACAGCGAGGAACAATCTCTGTTTTAATACATTGCGTACAACAAACATCTGAACGAACAGACAGCAAACAACAACAAAATGAGCCTGTCTAACAAGTTTTTTGTTAGGCAGGTTTTTGTATATATATATAAAGTTGCTATCTTTGTATTGCGAGCTGTTCAGCTCAACTGGAATTGAAAGAATAACATAATATTTTTCGTAAACAGCCGGGACCAC
>JAFTNV010000040.1 GCA_017451685.1 Alistipes sp. | reverse complement strand
TTTACGTCGAGTAAACTCCGCTTTTTCGGGCTTCGCAGCGCCGCGATTAAGTGAGAGCAGAGGCTGCTTGCAGACTATGCCGAGCGTGAGCGGTGAAAAGGAACTTAAGCCTAAAACTACATCTTTTTATTCACTCTCTTAGGTGTCAAGGGCTGGCTAAGCAACTTTTTAGTCAGCCCCTTAATGGTAATGTCTACTTCTTAGACTTAGGCGCAAGAATCATGTTCATCTTCTTGCCGTCGAGCTTGGGCATAAGCTCCACGCGAGCGAACTCCTCCAGGTCGTTGGCGAAGCGCAGAAGTAGAATCTCGCCCTGCTCCTTGAATACGATAGAGCGGCCGCGGAAGAATACGTAAGCCTTCACCTTGGCGCCCTCCTTCAGGAAGTTCTCGGCATGCTTGAGCTTGAAGTTGTAGTCGTGGTCGTCGGTCTGTGGGCCGAAGCGTATCTCCTTGATTACGACCTTCACCTGCTTAGCCTTAATCTCCTTAGCCTTCTTCTTCTGCTGGTAGAGGAACTTCTGGTAGTCGGCAATGCGACATACGGGAGGCTCAGCCTTAGGCGAGATCTCGATGAGGTCGAGCTCCATCTCGTCGGCCAAGCGTATGGCCTCCTTGATGGGCAACACGAGGTTGGGCTCGACGTTCTCGCCTACGACACGCACCGTGGGTGCCGTGATCTCGTCGTTGATACGGTTGGGGTTCTCCTGCTGCGGGCGACGACCGCGCTGGTCGCGCTGCTGCTGCGGGTTCTGCTGCTGGTTATTCCCCGGCACCTGTGGGCGCGGGCGGAATGGAAATTGTCCTGCCAAATTAGTACGGTATTAATATAAGTATTACTTGTTAGCTTCAATCTCGGCGGCTACGAGCTTCTTCATAAACTCGGCAAACTCGGCAATGGTCATCTGACCCTTGTCGCCCTCGCCCTGAGCACGTACCGATACCTTGCCCTCCTCGGCCTCCTTCTCACCTACGATCAAGAGGTAGGGTATGCGCTTAAGCTCGTTGTCGCGAATCTTACGACCAATCTTCTCGTTGCGGTCGTCCACCTGCGTGCGTACATCCTCGGCGTTGAGCTGGCGTGCCACCTCCTCGGCATAGGCGTTGTACTTCTCCGAGATGGGGAGTACCACAACCTGGTCGGGCGTGAGCCACAATGGGAACTTACCTGCCGTGTGCTCCAACAATACGGCAACGAAGCGCTCCATAGAGCCAAATGGTGCACGGTGAATCATAATAGGGCGGTGGAGCTTGTCGTCCGAGCCCTTATACGTGAGGTCGAAGCGCTCGGGGAGGTTGTAGTCCACCTGAATGGTGCCGAGCTGCCAGCTGCGACCCAGCGCATCCTTAACCATGAAGTCGAGCTTCGGGCCATAGAACGCCGCCTCGCCAAGCTCTACGGTGGTCTTCAGACCCTTATCCGCACATGCCTGGATGATGGCCGCCTCGGCCTTCTCCCAGTTCTCGTCCGAGCCGATATACTTCTCCTTATTGTTGGGGTCGCGGAGCGAAATCTGTGCCGTGTAGTTGTCGAACTTCAGCGTGCGGAAGATGTAGAGCACGATGTCCATAACCTTCTCGAACTCCTCCAACAGCTGGTCGGGGCGCACGAAGAGGTGAGCATCGTCCTGCGTGAACGAGCGCACGCGTGTGAGGCCGTGAAGCTCACCCGACTGCTCGTAGCGGTATACCGTGCCGAACTCGGCCAAGCGCACGGGGAGATCCTTGTACGAGCGGGGCTTCGAGCGGTAAATCTCGCAGTGGTGCGGGCAGTTCATGGGCTTCAACAGATACTCCTCGCCCTCGAACGGCGTGTGTATAGGCTGGAACGAGTCCTTGCCATACTTGGCATAGTGTCCCGATGTTACGTAGAGATCCTTGTTACCGATATGCGGGGTGATGACCTGCTGGTAGCCATAGTCCTTCTGTATCTTACGCAAGAAACGCTCAAGACGGTCGCGTAGCTCCGCACCCTTGGGCAACCACATGGGCAGACCCTGACCTACGCGCTGCGAGAACATGAAGAGCTCGAGATCCTTGCCGAGCTTGCGGTGGTCGCGCTTCTTGGCCTCCTCCAGGAGGGCGAGGTGCTCGTCGAGCATCGACTTCTTGGGGAACGATACGCCGTAGATACGTGTGAGCATCTTGTTCTTCTCGTTACCACGCCAGTATGCGCCGGCAACAGATGTAAGCTTTATGGCCTTGATGTAGCCTGTATTGGGAATATGCGGACCGCGGCAGAGGTCGGTGAAGGCGCCGTTTGTGTAGAACGATATTGTTCCATCCTCAAGGTCGGTGATAAGCTCCACCTTGTACTGGTCGCCCTTCTCGGTGAATGTCTTGAGGGCGTCAGCCTTCGACACCTCCGTGCGCACGAGGGCCTCCTTGTTGCGTGAGAGCTCCACCATCTTCTGCTCGATGGTTGCGAGGTCGGCCTCGGTGATAGCCACGGGCGAGTCCACATCGTAATAAAAACCGTTGTCGATAGCGGGGCCGATACCGAACTTAATGCCCGGATATAGCGCCTCCAGAGCCTCGGCCAGGAGGTGCGATGATGTGTGCCAGAAGGCGTGCCTGCCCTCGGCATCGTCCCACTTGAAGAATTTAATCGTACAGTCGCTGTCGATTGCGCGCATCATGTCTACTGTTGCGCCATTTACCTCGGCTGCGAGAGAGTCAGCAGCGAGACGAGGGCTGATGCTCTCTGCCACCTGAAAGGCAGTTGTCCCCTTGGCATACTCTCTTACCGAGCCATCGGGGAAGGTTACTTTAACCATGATAAATTTAGTTTTTAAGTGTTTATATTTCGAGTGCCTTCGTAGCTCCACAATAACGAGACGGATTACTACTCAGCTGCACTCCTTGTTTTATTCGTTCTCCTGCTCTTTCGCGCCTAACGCCTTTGCGAGCGTTGCTATGCGGTATATGGCATACAGGCCAACAAGCACCATTACGCCATACATCACCCAGTCGAAGGCCTCCACGGGCATCCATGTACGTATGAGGAACGATACCACCATGCCCAACAATACGGCACTGATGACAATACTTATCGTTACCCTAACCCTGTTACTCATTACTAATTAAAAATTACTACTGGTTCGATAAAATTCGGACCATAGCGATTAAGGTATTAAGTATAAATTAGTTACAAGCGCTCTTTGATTTTTTGATTTGAAATTGTTGATGGTAACTTTGTGGCAAAACCTCTAAGTTATGCATTTCGGC
>JAFTNV010000006.1 GCA_017451685.1 Alistipes sp. | reverse complement strand
GCTGTCCGAAAAAATGTGTACTTTTGCCCATGGTTACATTTGATTTTGTTTTGCGACTACAAAGGTAACCATAAGGGCTGACACCGAATCTGGTATCAGCCCTTATTTATTCTAATGACGAAAGTTTAGCGGACAGTAATATTATTAATATTTAATCTGTTGTCTGCGACAAGCGCATAAGAACTCATAGGAACTCATAGGAGCCCATCACGTTGCTTAATTATTGTTTTCCTGCATCTGCTTACGGTATTCGTTGGGCGTGATGCCCGTCATGCGCTTAAAGAGGCGCGTGAGGTGGTGGGCATACTTAAAACCGAGGTCTATGGCTATCTGACTGACGGTGTGATTGCTGCGCGAGAGCTGCAACTTCACCTCGTTAAGCATGTGATTCTGAATATATTGCTTCGCGGAACACCCTGCCTGCTTGCGTACCAGGTCGCCAAGGTAGTTGGGTGATATGCCGAGCTCGCGGGCGCACTCTGCCACAGAGAACAGAGCCTTATCCTCCGAAGGGTGCGATATGCGGTAGTTGAGCAGAGTGTTGAGGCGTGCCACAACATTCTTGTTCGATGTTATGTTTAGCATCGGCTGTCGCTCAGCATAGCGCATGCAGATGCTTAGCAATACGGCGATGCCCGCCACAAGGATGCGTCGCGAGTAGCGGTCGGTGTCGTTGCGCAGCTCCTCCTTGAGGCTCAGTATGCAGTTATTGATGACGGCTGTCTCGCTCTCGGTTACTTGCAGTGCCGCATCTACCTTGTTGTCGAAGAAGGCGTACTCCGACATACGCTGCGCCAAGAGCGTGTCCTCCAGAAGGTCGGGGTGAAAGATAAGAATCCACCCGCCGATGTTCAGCGAGTCGTAGTTGTATCTCTTGCTTATGTGCCCCGGGGCGTAGAACCTCACATGCCCCGATGTGCACACCACGGCATAGAGGTTTAGCTTGACCTCCGCGATGTCCACCCTCCTCACCTTAGATAGGTCGACAATGCTCACCATGGGGTGCGACATGGCGATGCCAAAGTAGGCATTACAACGCTCAATAGTGTTGAGAACTTCGTGTTGCTTACGCTCTTTCATAGCCTCATCATCTTACTATAACCATCATGATTTACACATACTTATGGGCTAATGTGCCGTGGCATGCGTAATTTCAGTAAAAATGGTTATAAATTCGGTAATCTGTCTATTGTCAGTGCATTGTAGAATATCTACTTTTGCACCATCGTTTATTGCCGGTGCGCATTGTTCGGTCGATTGGTTGATGAGGCTTTCATTTGGGTAATTGTCGACTGAACGTAGGGGGAGCGCACCGGCTTTCCTATTTTTATAGCTTCGATAGAAACTTCTCGCGGTTTACCACGTAGCGCACGTGCTCACCCGCGCCTATGAGCACATCGGCATCGTAGGCCTCAATCTTAAATGTCAGTTTGCGGCCGTCGACCTCCACAAGCTCGGCAATGGCGCTTATCGTCGCGCCGATTTTTGACGGCTTAAGGTGCGATGTAGATATCATCGAGCCCACGGTTGTCTCGCCCTCGTCGAGGTGCAATGCTACGGCAAGCATCGCGGCATTCTCCATGAGTGCCACCATCGCCGGTGTGGCCAATACGGCCATGTCGCCCGAGCCTATAAACTCGGCAGTATTACCATCCGTGACACGCATCACGCTCTGGTGCTTTAATCCCTTTTCCAACATATCGAAATAATGATTTATTTACAAAGATAGCAATAATTTTCTATAATGCAACGTATCTATATATGAAATGGTCGTCTTTTTTCGTACATTTGTGTCATGAAACTACGCTATGCCATACTCCTTCTTTTGTGCCTCATGGTGCTCGACTGCGGCACTATCTCTGCGCAATGCTACCAGCGTGTCAGGGGCGTGCGCACGGCATATTGGAGTGTGGATAGTAGGGGAGATTCGGTGTTATATGTCACGCTCGTGCCGGTGAACATATACCACCGCATGCGCGACCTCAAGAACTACCAGCGCATGGTGCGCGCCGTGAAGAAGGTATATCCGTTGGCGGTGGAGGCATCGAAGCGCATGGAAAACCTCGACGAGGAGCTTGCCAAGTACGAGAAACGTAAGGATCGCAGAGCCTATACCAAGGCTATCGAGGATGCATTGAAGGATGAGATTTCGCCCATGCTATGGAAGATGACGCGCTACGAGGGTAAGATACTCCTCAAACTCATCGACCGCGAAACCAACCATACGGTCTTTGGCATCATCAAGGACTTCCGCTCGGGCTTCACCGCAGGCTTCTATCAGGCCCTTGCCAAGCTCTTTGGCAATAACCTGAAACTCGAATACGACCCCGATGGCGAGGACGAGATGCTCGAGGAGATAGTCAGATATTACAAGGCAGGAGTACTCTAACTAATTAGTAATTAGTAGTGAGTAGTGAGTAATTATTAATTATTAATTAGTTGGAGACAATCAATGTCGCAATATGGCATTGCTCATCCGCAAAACTTTCTTATCTTTGTGCGATGATTAACCGCGAAACCATAGACCGCATTTACGCAGCTGTCAATATCGTAGATATTGTCGGTGACTATGTCACGCTCAAACGCAAGGGTGTGAACTACGAGGCGTGCTGTCCCTTCCATCAGGAGAAGACACCCTCGTTCAAGGTTTCTCCCGCGCGTGGCATATATAAGTGCTTCGGCTGTGGTAAGAGTGGCAACGCCATAAACTTCGTCATGGAGAGCGAGAGCGCCACCTATCCCGAGGCGCTGCGCATCATCGCCAAGCGCTACGGCATAGATGTTAAGGAGGAGGCCATGACCGACGAGGACATCGCGCGTAACAACAACCGCGAGAGCATGTTCGCGCTCAATGCGTGGGCTGCGGAGTACTTCCAGCGCTATATGTTCTCCGAAGATGAGGGTCGTAGCGTAGGTCTGTCCTACTTCTCGTCGTTGCGCGGCTTCAGCGATGCTACGATAAAGAAGTTCGGCCTCGGCTTCTGCCCCTCGTCGGGCGTGCGTTTCCTGGAGGACTGCCGCGCTGCGGGGTATAAGGACGAGTTCCTCCTGTCTACGGGTCTTGCGTTCCAGCGCGAGAGCGATGGTAAACTGCGCGATAGGTTCTACGACCGTGTGATGTTCCCGATACATAATGTTTCGGGTCGTGTTGTGGGCTTTGGTGGCCGCACGCTGCGCACGGATAAGAAGGTTGCGAAGTATCAGAACTCGCCCGAGAGCGAGATATATAACAAGCGCCGCGAGTTGTACGGCCTCTTCTTCGCCAAGAAGGCGATACAGCAGGAGGACTACGCCATCATGGTCGAGGGCTATGCCGATGTCATCTCTATGCACCAGGCGGGTGTCGAGAATGTCGTCGCCTCGTCGGGTACGTCGCTCACGGAGGAGCAGGTGCGCCTCCTGAGCCGCTTCACGCGCAATATGACCCTCATGTTCGATGGCGATGCTGCGGGTGTTAAGGCGGCACTTCGTGGTGTGGATATTGTCCTTAAGGAGGATATGAACGTGCGCATAGTACTCCTTCCCGAGGAGCACGACCCCGACACGTTTGCCCGCGAGCATAGCTCCGAGGAGCTACGCAAGTATATCGCCGACAATGCGCAGGACTTCCTCGCCTTCAAGGCGCGGTTGTTGCTTGGCGAGGCTACGAACGACCCTCTTAAGCGCTCGGAGGCTATCGCCGACATGGTGCAGTCTATCGCCGTCATCCCCGACCAGATAAAACGCTCGGAGTATGTGCGCTACTGTGCCGAGATTATGAATGTCGAGCAGCAGGTGCTGGCCGTGGCTGTTGCCCGTCAGCTTGACGGCGTGCGTGGTAACAACGAGGCGCAGGACTTCCTCCTACGTCAGCAGCGCCGCGAGTTCCAGACGGCCACGCCCAACTCGTTGTATGTCGCGCGCCCCGAGGCACAACATAATGAGCCTGTGCGCATCACTGTGGGCACGACGATAGACACGCTGGAGCGCGAGTTGGCGAAGTACCTACTGAGATATGGCCACTTGGACTTCACGGTTGTGGAGGATAAGGACGAGTATACGTTCAATGTGGCACGTTATATCTTCGATGAGTTGGATGCCGATGGCCTGCAACTTAGGGAGGGCGTGTATCGTAATATAGTCGAACTCTATCGCGCGGAGTGGGAGAGCCGTGGCGATGGTGTCGAGGTCCCCACGCACCCCTTTGTCAACAATGTAGACCATGGCGTTGCGAGTGTGAGTATCGACCTTCTCACGTCGGACGACAGCTACGTCATCAGCAAGATATGGGCGCAGAAGGATGTGCATATCGAGAGTGTCGAGGAGCAGCTCTCCGAAGGTGTGCCGAAGGTTGTCATCCTCTTCAAGTGGCGCACGCTCGAGGGTCGTATGGCGGAGCTTAAGACGCTTATAGGCGTAGGTCACGAGGACGACGAGGAGTTTAGCACCAACCTTGCGCTTTATACCAAATATCAGGCTGCGCGTGTGGCTATTGCCAAGACCGTGGGACGATTGATTTAGTCGATAAAAAAGGGTGGGCCCCGGAGTGTCGACGTATCACTACGCCAACGGTGTGCAAACAGAAAATAAACTTAAAAGATGTGTAAAACATATCAAAGATAAAAGAATTAGTTACCTTTATCCGGGTCCACCCACTGTGATAGGTGGCAAAACCTATGCCGAAAGGCGCTAATCGTGAAATAAGAGTAGATAATGGCGGACTATAAAAATATAAATATACGTAATAAGCGCGCTACATTCGACTACGAGATATTGGAGGAGTATATCGCGGGTGTTGTGCTTGTGGGTACGGAGATAAAGTCCATACGCATGGGTAAGGCCTCGCTTGTAGACTCGTACTGCTACTTCGAGCGCAACGAGCTGTGGATACGTAACGTGAATATCGCAGAGTACACGTGGGGCACGTGCAACAACCATGTACCTAAGCGCGACCGTAAGCTGCTGCTTAGCCGCAAGGAGCTAAACAAACTGCAACGCGCACTGCAAGACCGCGGCCTCACGGTCGTGGGTCTGCGTCTCTTCCTCACCGAGCGCGGTCTGGCGAAGATTGCCGTGGGCTTGGCGCGTGGCCGTAAATCATTCGATAAGCGCGAGTATATCAAGGAGAACGACGCTCGGCGCGAGATGGATAAGGCGATGAAGAATAATAGACGATAGATATGGCACTTATACTTTCAATTGAGACAGGCACGGACGTGTGCTCCGTAGCTTTGGCTAACGATGGTGAGCTTATGGCTCTTAGGGAGAGCGACGAGGGCAGGGACCACGCTAAGAAGGTGGCGCTCTTTGTCGATGAGCTTCTCCGCGAGACGGGCGTGCAGCCCGACGACCTCGATGCTATCGCCGTGGGTAAGGGCCCGGGCTCGTATACGGGCTTGCGTATCGGCGTGTCGTTTGCTAAGGGCATGTGCTATGCGCTGAATATCCCGCTTATTGCCGTGGGGTCGCTCGATGCACTCACGGAGGTAGCTCGCGAGGACTACGACGCCGGCATCCTCGACATCGAGGATGATGAGTGGGCTGTGGCACGCCTCTGTCCTATGGTCGATGCCCGCCGTATGGAGGTCTACGCCCAAGTCTTCGATAACGAGGGTAAGCCCCTCTCGGATGTATCTGCCGAGGTTATTACCGAGGATAGCTTTAGTGCGTGGCGTAATGATGGCAAGCTCGTTATCTTTGGTAATGGCTCGTCTAAGTGCGTCGAGACGCTTTCGGATGCTATACATGTAGCCGTTACCCCCTCTGCGCGAGGCATCGTGCGCCTTGCCGAGGATGCCTTCAATGCCGGCAGGTTTGAGGATATCGCCTACTTTGAGCCCTTCTACCTTAAGGAGTTTTTGGTTATTCCTTCTAAAAAGAAATTACTGTAATTTGTTGTGCTAAGGGGTTATTCTCGGCCTCTCAATCATCAGCCCGAATGGGAAATACTTCAGTATGTCCCATCCGGGCTGATTTCATGTAGAGACCAAGCCTAACCCCTTCTGACAACAAATTTAATAGCTGTTATATAGCGTTGATTACAGCACCTTAATCATTATCTCGCGACTTCGTTGTTGTCCCTGTCGTCCCTGTTGTCCCTGTCGTCTTTTGGAACAATGCTACGAAGAGTGCTGCCCCTTATCCCAAAAGGATGCGTGCCTGTTTGCGGGCGGCCTCGGTTATGGCACTGCCTGATAGCATCTTGGCTATCTCGTCTACGCGCTCCGTCTTCGTCAGGCGACGGATGTTCGACAGCCCCTCCTCCTTGTAGACCACAAAGTGCGTGCCCTGCTTCGAGGCTACCTGTGGCAGGTGGGTGATGTCGATAATCTGCATCGAGTGCGACAACTTAGCGATGATGTCGCCCATAGCATCGGCAATACGTCCCGACACGCCTGTGTCTATCTCGTCGAAGATGACCGTGGGAAGGGCTCTCTTCTCGGCAATCAAAGCCTTAAGAGCCAATATGATACGCGACAACTCGCCACCCGATGCTATGCGCTCCACGGCTGCGGGCTTCGTCGTGCGGTTGGCGGTGAACATATAAGCCACGCTATCCATGCCGAGGGGGGCGAACTCCTCCGTGGCGGTTATCTCTACGATGAACACGGCATCCTCCATGCCGAGCTTGCGAAGCATATCGACGATGCTTTGCTCCATGATGGGTGCCACGCTCTGTCGTGCCTCGCGCAGCCTCTCTGCCGTGGCGCGACACTCCGCCTCTTTGGCACTGATACGCTCCTTGAGCTCGCCAAGCGCCGTGTCACTATTGTCTATCGTCGCGAGCTGTGCCTCAAACATCGCAGCCTTATCGAGAAGGTCGTCATACGACTCTGTGCGGTGCTTCATCTCGAGCGAGTATATCGTGTTAAGCCTGTCGCTCAACCTCTGCAACTTCTCGGGGTCGGCATCTATGCGCTCGGCCTCGTCTGCTGCCGTGGCGCTTATGTCTTTAAGCTCAGCCACCACAGAGCGTAGACGCTCCGCGAGGTTGTTACCCTCAGGGTATCGGTCGCCGATGCTCTCCATCTCGCGCTGTGAGCGTGCGAGGGTAGCCACAGCGCCCAACTCCTCGTCGTCGAGGGTGTTACGTAGCGTGGTGAGCGCCTCGCCTATGCGGTCGGCACTCTCAAGCGTTGCTAATAGTTGCTCTGTCTCGGTCTGCTCCCCGGGTTTTAGCTTCGCGGCGCGTAGCTCCTCGACGGTATATCGCAGCCACTCCTCATCGCGGCGTGCCGTGGCCATGTCGGCCTCCATACGTCGTAACTCCGAGCGTAGGGTGGTGAGCTCCGCAAGTAGTGTCGCGTACTCCTTGCGTATGACGTGACTGCCGGCAAGGGTGTCGAGCGCCGTTATGCGAAACTCCTCGGACGACACCACGAGGTTTTGGTGCTGCGAGTGGATGTCTATGATGTGCGCCCCAAGCTCCTTGAGCGTAGCCAACTGCACGGGCATGTCGCCAATGAACGAGCGGCTCTTGCCCGCGGGCGTTATCACGCGACGGATGGTTATCTCCGCCTCGTAGTCTATGTCGTTATCCTCAAATAGGTGCTCCAAGCCTAAGCCCTCGATGTTGAACACGGCCTCGACAACGCAGTTGCGCGTGGTGTCCTTGAGTGCCTGTCCCTCGTTCTTGGCACCGAGCAATAGGCCGAGGGCTCCGAGGAGTATCGACTTACCGGCACCCGTCTCACCCGTGATTATGTTGAGACTCTCGTCCCACTCCACGCGGAGCGAGTCGATAAGGGCATAGTTCTCTATGGCGAGGCTCTTTAACATCCTATTTGCGGTTTATCTTCTCTATCTTATCGACGATTACGGCTGCCACCTCGCGCTTCGACATCAGGGGCTGCTCCTGGCGACCCGCGCGGTCTATGAGCGTCACCTTGTTGGTGTCGCCACGGAAGCCTGCACCCGCATCGCGGAGCGAGTTGAGTACGATGAAGTCGAGATTCTTGCGCTCGAGCTTACCCTCGGCATTTGCCTCCTCGTTGTCGGTCTCGAGGGCGAAGCCAACGAGTGTGCGCGCCCCCTTCATCTCTCCCAAGGTTTTGGCTATATCCTTCGTGCGACATAGCTCTATCGCCATGTCGTCGTCGCTCTTCTTGAGCTTACTCGTGGCAACATGCTTGGGCGTGTAGTCGGCTACGGCAGCACACATCACAGCACCATCGGCCTCCGCCCAACGCTCCACCGTGGCATTGTACATGTCCTCGGCCGTGAGGACATCTATGCGCTCCACTCCGCGAGGTACAGGGAGTGTCGTGCGACCACTTACGAGCGACACACGCGCACCACGTGCTGCTAACTCCTCGGCTATGGCATAGCCCATCTTGCCGGTAGAGTGGTTGGTGATGTAACGTACAGGGTCAATGGGCTCTATCGTAGCGCCTGCTGTCACGATGTAATGCTTGCCACTGAGCGTGTTACGCTCCACGAATAACGCCTTTACCTGCTCGACAATATCCTCGGGCTCGGCCATGCGACCCTTGCCCACAAGACCACTTGCGAGCTCGCCTGCCGCGGGCTCTATTATCGCCACGCCACGCTCACGGAGTATCGCAATGTTATGCTGCGTCGTCACGTGAGCATACATGTCGAGATCCATGGCGGGGGCTATGGCTACCTTCGAGCGTGCCGAGAGGTATGTCGTGAGTAGGAGGTTGTCTGCCACGCCCGTGACCATCTTGGCCATGGTGTTTGCCGTGGCGGGGGCTACAAGCAACAGGTCGGCCCACTCGCCGAGCGACACGTGTGAGTTCCACTCGCCATTCTCGGGGTTGAAGAACTCAACGAGAATGGGGTGCTTTGATAGCGTCGCCATCGTCAGTGGCGTGATGAACTGCTTCGCCAGAGGTGTCATCACCACTCTCACCTCGGCACCCTCCTTTACTAAAAGACGGCACAGCATAGCTGCCTTGTAGGCTGCTATGCTGCCGGTAATTCCGAGTATTATATGTTTTCCGTTAAGCATATCTTCTCGTTTATGCCTCATGGGCGTTGTGCCCTTCGACTATTTCTCTGCGCCGTGGCGGAAGTAAATCTCGCCATCGAGGAACTCCTCCGTAGCGATGATTGCGGGCTTGGGAAGACGCTCGTAGTAGCGCGAGATCTCTATCTGCTCGCGGTTCTCGAAGGTCTCCTCTGCCGAGTTGTCCGAGGGTGTAGAGAAGTCGGCGAGCTTGCGGTTAAGCTCCGTCTTAAGCTCCGTAGCAATCTGATTAGCACGACGTGCGATGATGTTGATGCTCTCGTAGATGTTACCTGTGGGTGTGTCGAGGTCTACGAGCTTACGTGTTACGGTGTTTCCGGGTACGTTCTTCTTAATCTCCATAGTGTATATTGTGTTTTAATTCTCTATCGTTCCGACTATAGCATGCTGCCATCCGTCGTTCTGTTCTTGTCGATGAAGTTACGCGCATCTTTAGCCATGCGCTCCACCTCCTTCAGGTGCTTCGACTCGGGGTAGAGGTCGAGGAACGAGTAGTAGTGGTCGAGCATCGCTATGTAGCGGTCGAGCTGCTTCTCCTCCACTGAGTTTTCCGCGAGCTTGTATGCCGAGACGGTCGTGTAGTACAACATATCCTCGCTGTATGGCGAGTCGGGGTACTTCTTCATCGCATTCTTGAATGCCACGATTGCCGCCTTGTAACGCCCAATCTTGTAGTATGTGTAGGCGTTCATGTAGCTCTTTGTCATGAGCTTGTGCGTGAGCTTGTCGATCATCTCCTCGAACTCGTCGATGTTCTCCGACTCGGGATAGCGCGACATAAACTCGGTTATGGCTATTATCGCCTGCGTTGTCATCGTCTGGTCGCGCTCGGGGTCGGGCGACATGTAGTAGTGGCATAGCGCATACATACCCTCGGCATCCTCGATGAAGGGGCTGCGCGCAAACTTACGCCTGTACTCGTCGAGGAGCATTGCCGCCTCATCCCAACGGTGTGTCTTGAACTTGCATCGCGCGTTGTAGAACGTGAGCGTGTCCTCGCGGGGTGTGCCCATGTATATGTGTCTGCACGCCTCGAAGAGTGACGATGCCTTCTCCCACTTCTCCTGGTCGTATAGCGCCAAGGCCTGGTTGTAGGCAAACTGCGGATCTCCCGACTTTATGGCGTTGTTCACCACGCTGCATGCGGCAACGGTCATCACCGCCACCACCATTACGAGCATATATCCCAAACCGCGTTTCATATAGAGTCGTTTCCTTTAGCTTATGCGCATAAGCGCACAAAGTTACACAATATTTTTCAAATAACGAACATTGTGCCTAAATTATTGCTGCGAAAAGATTGTCGAGCCGTGGCAAAGAGGATGAAACTTAGAAATGAGTTTCTATGGGTTCCTATGGGTTAATATGTTTTTTTTGTCGATGGCAACCGTAACATAAGAACTCATAGAACCCCACAAAAGTAGATACCACCCTCCCAATTTTCGTCAGAGTGGTGTGGTAGTGGTGCTGACATGAGTGAAAATAATTTTTGATTTTAGTGGAGCAGATTTAGTCTATCGCAATAAGAAATCTCGCAGGATAGTACTCACGTACAGCCTACGGGATTTTGTTTGGGATGGGAGCATATAGCTACAGTCTCTTCGTGCTCCTTAAAATTTTCGTCAGAGTGGTGTGGTAGTGGTGCTGACATGAGAAAGCCCGGATGGGACATACTCACGTATTTCCCATTCGGACTTTTGATTGAAGCGCCGCTAATGCGCCGCTATCACGAAAATTACTCTGCTACAACAGCAAACTTGATAGTAGCCTTAACCTCGCGGTGAAGCTTCGCTGTAGCCTCGAACTCGCCGAGGGTCTTTACAGAGTCAACAGTGATGTTCTTGCGATCAACCTCGATGCCCTTCTCCTGCAATGCAGCAGCAAGGTCAGCAGCGGTGATAGCACCGAAGATCTTCTCCTCCTCAGCCTTAGCTGTGAGTGTGAGGTGGAGGTTGTTGATAGTCTCGGCCAAAGCCTGAGCGTCAGCAAGAATCTTAGCATCCTTGTGAGCGCGCTGGCGAAGGTTCTCAGCAAGCACCTTCTTTGCAGAAGCTGTTGCAGCCTTGGCGAAACCCTGAGGAATCAAGTAGTTGTTGGCATAGCCGGGGCGTACATTAACGATGTCGTTTACGTAGCCCAAGTTCTCTACGTCTTTGATAAGAATTACTTCCATAGTCTCTCCTCCTCTTTATTATTTCATACAATCGGTTACGAACGGAAGGATCGCCAAGTGACGAGCACGCTTAACAGCCTGCGCTACCTTCTTCTGGAACTTCTGTGAAGTACCCGTAAGACGACGGGGCAAAATCTTACCCTGCTCGTTGAGGAACTTCTTCAAGAACTCACCGTCCTTATAGTCTACATACTTGATACCGAGCTTCTTAAAGCGGCAGTACTTCTTCTTCTTAACATCTACCGATACGGGGTTGAGATAACGAATCTCAGATGCACCCTGCTGTGTGTTCTCTGCCATGGTTTACTCCTCCTGTGATTTGTTAGCAAGCTTAGCGCGACGCTTCTGAGAGTACTCAACAGCGAACTTGTCCTGCTTGAAAGTTAAGAAACGAATGATACGCTCGTCGCGACGGTACTGTGTCTCGAGAGTGTTGATGATTGAGCCCTCACCGGTGAACTCTACGAGGAAGTAGAAGCCGGTAGTCTTCTTCTGAATAGGATAAGCGAGCTTCTTCAAGCCCCAGTTCTCCATATTCACAATCTGACCGCCGTTCTCGGTGATTACGCCCTGGAATTTGTCAGCAACCTCCTTCACCTGTGCGTCTGAGAGGACGGGAGTGACAATGAAAACGGTTTCGTAATTGTTCATAACTGTTTAATTAATTAAAGTTTTGTGCATAAAGCGGTGCAAAGGTAGTAATAATTTTCTAATTTGCAACATGTTTTTACCTTTTTCGCGACAAAATACATGGTAATACCGTTAATTAAACAGCCAGATGTAGAAGTTTAGGTACGTGGCGAGGCATAGCCATGCGAGGTAGGGGAGCATCAGTAGCGATGCGAGACGGCTTGTACTCCACGTAAATATCGTGTAACTCAACACGGCGATGTCCAGCAATAGGATTATTGCTAAGCCCGATATTGGCGACTGCATGAAGAAAAACATTGGGCTCCATAGGAAGTTGAGCGCCAGTTGCAGAAACCACAGCCCGCGAAAGCGCTTGTCGCCCAAGTCCCGCAGACGGCCGAGCGAGAGACCCATACATATATATATTATAGACCACGCGATGGGAAATACCATATTTGGTGGCGTTATGGCGGGCTTGTCGAGCGTGGGGTACCACTCTACGAGGGCATCGCTCTGGAAGTACATGGCGGCAGCACCTACGGCAAAGCATAGGAGGATGGGGAGCAGGTATTTCAAAAATCGTCGCATAAGCATGGTGTTTATTGGTTATATGCACCACGTTGCAAATAGCGTTCCACCTGCCACGAAACAAAATGGGGATGACTAATTTTTTAGCCATCCCCACATGCGTGTGTCGATATAGGTGTTACTCGGCAACCTCCTCCGTGGCAGCCTCCTCGGTAGCCTCGGCCTCAACGGTGATATCCTCCTCGCCTACAACAACCTCGGGCTCCTCAACCTTTGTGGCGGCATCAACAGCAGCGCTCACCTCGGCAGCACCTACAGCTGCGTGCTTCTCGGCCTTGGGAAGAGAGATTACTGACAAGAGGCAGAAGAATACGATAGCAGCAATCATCGCCCATGTAAACTTCTCGAGGAAATCGGTGGTCTGACGAACACCCATAGTCTGGTTTGCAGCACCGAAGTTGGCAGCCATGCCGCTCTTGGGGCTCTGAACCAATACTGCAAGTATAAGCAAGATACTTGCGATGACAATCATGATAATACTAAATGTATACATAAAGCTTATAAATTTAATTTTTCGTTATCAGTTTTTATTCTTTTTCTGCTCAATTGTCGCAATAAGTCCTGCAAAGTAAATACTTTTTTCTGAATTTAGCAAACTTAATTTGCGATATATGTCGATTGCCTCGTCATATAGCCCCTGATTTGCATAAATTTCCGCCAAATCCTCGCTCACAATCTCCTCCTCGGGGTCGCAATCTACCGCGGCGAGGTCGTCGGCCACGCCCTCCTCGGCCACTATGCGGTACTCCTCGCGCTTGAGGAAGCGGTCAATGAGGTCGTCATGGCTGAGGTACGTGAGCCTTGCGACATCTACCTGTCGTCGAGGGATTAGTGCCGTGGGGTGCAGCATGGCAACGAGTGCCGTGGCGTGGGGTAGTGCCCCCTCGCCCTTATGCTCGCGCGCCAGGGCTATGTGCCCCTCGCTCCACCACGGGTAGTGCTCGATGAGTGTTGATATGTCGTTGTTTGCCATCTGCTTACGTATGTTACCAGTTGCCCGCTGCGGCCATGTATATGTCGTTTACGAGGGCGTCGACAATCTCCTCGATAAGCTGATCCTGCACATCGACGAGTAGCTGCGACGAGTCGTAGTCGGTGTACGACGAGAATGTCTTGTTGTTGAACGACGTCGTCTGGTCTACGGCATTCTGGAAGTTGACCTTCACGGTTATTGTTAGGCGGTTCATGAGGGCGTAGTCGCCGCTCGATACTGACGCTGTCGTCGAGGTGTAGTTCGTAATCTCGCCCTCGAATGCGAAGTCGCCACCCTCCTCTACCTGTTGTAGGCGCGTCTGTCGCGAGAATTTGTCGCGCAGTGCCTCGGTGAGGACGTTGCTGAGCGTAGGTGCCACCATCGGTGCGTTGTTGGGGAAGTATGCCACGGAGAATGTCTGCGCCTCGGGGGGTATAGAGCCTCCCGATAGGTTGTACGTCACCTTGTATCCGCATCCGGCACATGCCACCGCCACGATGACGAGCACGGCCGCCCTCATAAGTATGTTTCTCAATCGCTTCATAGTCGCTATTTGATGTTGTCGTCAATGCCTAACGCCTTCATTCGTCGATATAGTGTGCGCTCCGAGATGAAGAGCTCGCGTGCGGCATCCTTGCGGCAGTTGTTGTTGCGCTGCAACGCCTGTATTATCTGTTCGCGCTGCACATCCTCCTTCGTCACCTCGCGCGCGGGGATGTCGTCTACAACCTCAATGTCGGCATAGTCGTAGCTCTCCTCCTGGCGATGTGTGCGCTCGGGTAGGAGGCCTACGACGTCGCTCGTCGCGGTTGCGGGGCGTGGTGTCGCGACCCTTCCGGACATCGCCTCTGTCATCATGCGCTTGAGGTCGTTTATGTCGTTGCGCATGTCGAAGAGTATCTTGTATAGCAACTCGCGCTCTGTCGAGGCATCGGCGTAGCTGTTGTTGTTCGCGCCCACGGTGCGTACCGAGTAACCCTCGTCGGGGAGGTAGCGACGTAGTATGTCGGCCGTGATGTCGCGACTCTGCTCTATGGCCGATATCTGCTCTGCCACGTTCTTAAGCTGTCGTATGTTACCGCGCCAGTGGTAGCCCTCGAGCAATGCTCGCGCGGCATCATTCAGCGCCACGGCAGGCATCTTGTACTGCACGGCGACGTCGCTTGCGAACTTGCGGAAGAGGAGATATATGTCGCCCTTGCGCTCGCGTAGCGGTGGCACACTTATGGGCACGGTGTTCAGACGGTAGTATAGGTCTTCGCGGAAGCGGCCGTCGGCTATCGCCTTCATCAGGTCGTTGTTTGTTGCTGCCACCACGCGCACGTTTGTCTTCTGCACCTTCGCCGAGCCCACGCGCATGTATTCGCCTGTCTGTAATACGCGCAGGAGGCGTACCTGCGTAGATATGGGCAACTCGCCCACCTCGTCGAGGAATATCGTTCCGCCATCGGCCTCCTCGAAGTAACCCTTGCGGCTCTCTATGGCACCTGTGAACGAGCCCTTCTCGTGCCCGAAGAGCTCCGAGTCTATCGTGCCCTCGGGTATCGCTCCGCAGTTCACGGCGATGTATTTGCTGTGCTTGCGTGCCGAGTATGCGTGTATTATCTGGGGGAAGAACTCCTTACCCACGCCACTCTCGCCCGTGACTAACACCGAGAGGTCTGTCGGTGCTACGCGCATCGCCACCTCTATGGCGTTGTTGAGAGCCTCGGTGTTTCCTATTATGCCGAAGCGCTGCTTTACCGTTAGAAGTTCGTTTGCTGTCATTGTGCTACATCGTTACATCGTTATCACTCTCCACGCTTGCCATGGGCTCCGCCATGACGGCCGTGTCTATCGTTATATCTGCACCCGTGAGCGCATCTGTCGCTGTGGCTACAACTATGGCTGTGCTCTCCACCGCTGTGTTGTTGCCCTTTAGCCACCACCATCCGCCCCATATCAGGCCTCCGACGATTATCGCTATTACGACGACCAACGCGAGCGATGGTCGTCGATGCTTCACCTCCATGCGCTCCTCGCTGCGCTTCTTGTTCTTCCTGTTGTCGTACTTCAGGCCACGGAGATAGGCCTCGGGCTTGCCTAAGTGCATCATGTCGCCCTCCTTTGCTGCGCTGCCTGCGACACTCTGTCGTGGGCGCTGCGTAGCCCTGCCCTCGCGGTTGTGCGTGTGGCGTGCCGCCTCCTCGCGCTGTAACTTCTCGCGCTCGACGTTCAGCGCCTCCACGGGGGGCTTTATGTTGCCACCAAATACCTGTGGCTCGCGCTTGTGGTGGAACTTTATCGAGTTGTTGTCGCTGGCTACGAACTCGCCAAAGCCCTCTATCACGTAGCTCTCTCCACGATTTATGGCGTGGTGTATGTCGAATACTAAGCGGTCAATCATGCCGTTAGCCTCGAGCTCCTTCACGCCGTATGCCATGAGTAACGAGCGCAGTACGCCATCGTCATTGCGCATAAGGTCGGAGAAGAGTATTACCCCTGCGGGCTGCTTTACGATGAACGCACCGAGCTTTGGCACAACAAGACGCTTGTTGTGCTTGAGGTACTCGATGAGTATGTTTGTAATCAGCTCCACGCTACGTTCCTATTTAATGATATAACGTGCAAAGATACTACTTTTTTTCGATTTGCTAATTACTTATCGTTTTTAATTGATAAATAATGCGCACGAATAACCCGCAATGGCGGGGCGATTATTGCAAATGAGTAGTGAGCTAATAGCAATGAGTAGTGAGCTAATAGCAATGAGTAGTGAGTAGTGAGTAGTGAGTAATTGTGGAATTATTTTCAATTTCATAGAAACCCATAGAAACTCATTCGTTTTGCGGGTTGCATTTTTGTAACCCGCAAGGGTGGTGGGGCGATTATTGCAAATGAGTAGTGAGTAGTGAGTAATTAAGGAATTATTTTTAATTTCATAGAAACCCATAGAAAAAAATGGGGTCCTTTGAGTTAAAATGAGTCCCTATGGGGCAGCGCCGTCGCTATCATAGAAACCCATCGGAACTCATCGGAACTCATTGTACCCCACCATTTTCGCGGGTATATAAAAGTATACCCGCAAGAGCGGTGGGCGTGGGCGGGGCAGGGCGCTGTTTGTCATGTTGAGCGGAGCGTTAGCGCAGTCGAAGCATCTGCCCGCAAGAGTGTTGTCCCTGCGGTCTCTTTATAGATCCTTCACTCCGCTCAGGATGACCAAACGCTCATAGAAACCCATAGAAAAAAATGGGGTCCTATGAGTTAATATGAGTCCCTATGGGGCAGCGCCGTCGCTATCATAGAAACCCATCGGAACTCATCGGAACTCATTGTACCCCACCATTTTTGTGGGTATATAAAAGTATACCCACAAGAACGGGGGGCTGTGTGCGTGGGCGGGGAGGGGAGGGGCGAGGACATAAAAAAAGTAGGAGCGGCCCGTCGCGGGAGGCTCCTACACAAAAACCATAATTATAAACTAACTATAAAAGTTAGGTGTCGTTATTCAATTATTCCATTATGGAAACATTGAGATGTAAATCATCATTTAACAACAGCATTTGTTGATGTGCCAGTGTATTTAACGCCGTTAATTTCAGCATCGAGACGAATTTTATAACCTGTTGCAGAATCCATTTGTATTGTGCCAGAAGCACTTTCTGCAGGTTCTCCGTTTACGGTAACGCTGTAAGCGTATAACGCACCATAACCGCCTATTTTGAATGTGCCACCCGCTATTGCATTGATTGTAAAGGTTACCGTGTGAGTTCCATCTGTCACAGTGATAAGTCTTGCGCCCTGATCAAGGCTGGCGCTAAATACCCAGTTCTCAAAGCTCTCCGTAGCATCTCCTCCCTCGCCGGGATTCTCAGGATCAGGCTCTTCGCTACCACCAGTATTACCGCCAGTACCAGGAGCTGTTATGCCCTTAGCACTAAGGTCGCCTACAAACTTACCCTTAATAGAGGTGCTACCCTGATATACATCAAAAGTAATTGTATATCCGGTCGCCTCGTCGTACGACACCTCAACAGTACCCGATGTGAGTAGTTCTCTGTTGGTAGCGTTGTAGCTCTCTGAACCGAGAGTAGAACCTACGGTATATGTGCCAGGAGTGATGTACTTGTTGCCATTAGTTGGGAATGTAAAGATGACCCAATCCCAGTTATCATTTCGTAGAGCAATCTGAATACCATTTGTGATATTCAACTCGTCAATAGTGCCCCACTTCATGTAGTTGTCGAAATGCTCCCACGAATATTGGCGATCTGTTAAATCCATCAAGCAGTAGAAGTACCAAGTAGGAAGTGCATCCAAGTCGGCAGCAATGGTACCATTGTATACAGCTGAGTACTTGTCACCATTCCATGTGAAATTAATAGTTACATTAGTATCTGTAACAGTGACCTCCATTGCCGTACAGTAATAACCTTGAGCTGAAATGCTATTAAAGGTTATATCATACGAAGAGAAGTTGTCACCCAATACCCATTTTCCAGTCTTAAGAACTCCATTCTCAAAAGTGTTTGAGAAGAATGGTACAAGCAGCGTGTGGTCATCGTTGCTAAATGTAACATTAAGTTTGTCGCCAACAATTATGGCCTCAGCATCCGTAAACTCAACCTGCTCAATCTTCTCGGCAAGACCACTTACACTGAAAGTAGACACGCGACCTGCGTGAAATGCCAAAGGCTTAGCAACATCCTCCATGCTTACGGTCTTCTCAACACGCTGGCCGTTAACATTGTAAGCAGCTACTGTGATAGTCTCAACCTCGGCGAAGGGCTTAGTAGCAAACCAGTAAGTGCCGTTCTTGCCACCATAGACACTATAAGACGCCTCGTTATTGATGGTAACTGCAACGCGATAAGTAGCAAAATCCTGAGGTACGCCAATGGTCATCTTACCATAAGCAACAGCGTGTGCCATATTCACAGATGCTGCGCCATCAACGATAGCGGTTGCCTCTGACTTAAGGATGTGAACACTGGGGTCTACGCTGTTATCGCCCGATGTCTGCCAGTCAGTAACATAATACTCGCCCTCGTCGTTCCACGCTGATGCAGGAGAGCATACAGTTATAGAGCTAACCTCACCCTCGAGCTTTGCCGTGAAGACACCATTAGCATCGATAGTAGCAGTAGCCACCTTGTCGTTGTAGAAGATCTTAATTGTCTCGCCACCTTCCCATGCTGACTTGTAAGAGGTTGCGCCATCCTCCTTAGGAAGGAAGCCTGAACGTGTGTCGTCATTCGCGATGGTAGCAACACCCGTGATAACGGTCTTCTGCTCTGTCTTGTTTGTTTCGTCGTTGTCCTTCTGACAAGCGGTGAATGCCATTGCAGCTACTGCAACAAGCATCAAACTCTTAAAAATGTTCTTCATAGTTGCAATAGTTTTTTAGAAATCACCATAGTTGTCCTCCTCGGCCTCCATGATGCCGGCAGAGAGTGTGAAGCCCTGCTCTACGATTGTAGAGATGACCTCAAGCTCGGGAGCGGTATACTCCTCCGCAAAAAAGTTGGTTTTTCTCATAACCTGAAAAAAAATTAATATAGTTAAACAAAAATGTGAATGTTGCACATCTTCTTAACCATCCAACTCCTAATGGAAAACCTATTAGTTAAAAAATAAAGAAAGTGTGGAGTTGATCTTTCGTTTACTAAATAGAGGCTCTGACAAAACCTGACAACAATAAACGCTACAATGCCCCACACTTGAATAGTATGGGGTATATGCCCAGAAAGGCATAGCCGCATAGCTATACAAGGAATGAGTGCCGTTCGTTCGTCCTGTTGTCTTTGGAAAACTGTCAGATTTTCTATTTAGGACAGCGAAAACACCTTCATCAATATGTCATCACATAACATAGTGCTACATGATGGCGCAAATATAAGAAGAATTTCCGAAACGAACAACACTCTGTGGGACATTGTCTTACAAAAATGTAAAAAAAGTTTGGAATAACAGTCATAAAATCGAAAAAAAAAGAGCAGCGCGGGGAGAGCAGGGACAACAGGGAGGGCAGGGAGAGCAGGGACAACAGGGAGGGTAAAGACGACAACGAGGTAGGGTATTGAGAGCGCTGCTGTCCGCATGGTCGTTGTTGTCCTTGTCGTCCCTGCTGTCCCTGCTGTCCCTGCAAACCGCGGGTTACATTTTTGTAACCCGCAAGAATAAGGGGTGAGTGTGCGGGGGCGTGATATGTCATGCTGAACGAAGTGAAGCATCTGCCCGCGAGAGCGCTGTCGTCCCTGCCGTCCTTTCCTACCCCGCAAAAAAAAAGACCGGCCATACAGCCGGTCATTCTTGTTGGGTTGAATAATTATCTTATTCGGCCAACAGCTATATTATTTCTGCTCGTTCAATATGCGCATCGCAGCGTCGAATATCGTCGTGTCATCAAGCGTTACAACGCCACCATCGGGGCCCTGCTCAATATGTATGCCGACACCCTCCTTAGCCTCAAAGTGCTTGCCGCCAAAGTAGTTACGAACAGTGTCTACGTCGATACCCAACTCATCTGCTATGCGCTGCGAGCTGCCACTGGGCAACTTGTCCTTGATGCGGCGCAATTCATTAAATGTGATAATCATAACTTTTCAAATATTAAGATTAATGTAAAATTCGTTTCGCACTACTAAATTAATGCATTTTTTTGAAATAGCCAAATAATTGCAACTAATTTTCTGAAAAATGTAATTATTGGGCCATACCCCGCGAGGTATACCTATATATATTATAGTGCAAAACAAGGGGCTGCCCGATGTCAGGCAGCCCCTCGAGATATTAGCCGGCTCGATTACTTCTCGTTGAGAGCGGCGTGAGCTGCTGCAAGGCGTGCGATAGGCACACGGAAGGGCGAGCAGCTAACGTAGTTCAAGCCTGCATAGTGGCAGAACTCTACCGACGAGGGCTCACCACCGTGCTCACCACAGATACCGCACTTAAGGTCGGGACGTGTGGTGCGACCCTTGAACACAGCCTCACGGATAAGCTGGCCTACACCGTTGCGATCCAAGATCTTGAAGGGGTCATTCTTCAAGATGTTCTTCTCGAGGTAGATAGGCAAGAACTTAGCGATATCGTCGCGCGAGAAGCCAAGAGTCATCTGCGTAAGGTCGTTAGTACCAAATGAGAAGAACTCGGCAACCTCGGCAATCTGGTTAGCCGTAACAGCAGCGCGAGGAACCTCAATCATCGTACCTACGAGGTAGTCGATGCGGTCGTTGCGCTCAGCAAATACAGCCTCGGCAGTCTTGTCGATGATATTCTTCTGGTAGCGGAGCTCCTTATGGTTACCCACGAGCGGAACCATGATCTCAACCTTCACGGGTGTGCCCGAAGCCTTAACATTCATCGCAGCCTCGATGATGGCACGTGCCTGCATCTCGGTGATCTCGGGATATGTGTTACCGAGGCGGCAACCACGGTGACCAAGCATCGGGTTAACCTCGTGCAAGGCCTCAACCTTAGCGACAACCTTCTCGAAAGGTATGCCCATAGCCTCGGCCATATCCTTCTGATCCTTCTCGGTGTTAGGTGCGAACTCGTGCAAGGGGGGATCGAGCAGACGTACGATAACGGGGTAGCCGTTCATAACCTTGAACAGACCCTCGAAGTCGCCACGCTGCATGGGAAGAAGCTTAGCAAGAGCCACGCGACGACCAGCCTCGTCGTCCGAGAGAATCATCTCGCGGATAGCCTTGATACGGTCGCCCTCGAAGAACATGTGCTCCGTACGGCAGAGACCGATACCCTGAGCACCAAAGGCAAATGCCTGCTCAGCATCGCGAGGAGTATCTGCATTTGCGCGCACGTTCATCTTAGAGTACTTGCCCGCAAGCTCCATCAGCTGACCGAAGTCACCGTCGAGGTTAGCAGCCTGTGTTGCCACCTGGCCGAGGTAAACCTCACCCGTAGAGCCGTTCAACGAAATCCAGTCACCCTCCTTAATCTCGTAGCCGTTAACCTTGATGGTACGTGCCTTATAGTCGATCTCGAGCTCACCGGCGCCCGATACGCAGCACTTACCCATACCACGTGCAACAACGGCAGCGTGTGAGGTCATACCACCACGTGCGGTGAGGATGCCGGCAGCATCCAACATACCCTTCAAGTCCTCGGGAGAGGTCTCGATACGCACGAGGATAGCCTTCTGACCTGTCTGGTTGAGTACCTTCTCGGCATCGTCAGCGAAGAATACCACGGGGCCCGTAGCAGCACCAGGTGACGCGGGAAGACCCTTAACGATAACCTTAGCGTTCTTGATAGCCTTCTTGTCGAATACGGGGTGGAGGAGCTCGTCGAGCTTCTCGGGCTCGCAACGCAATACGGCAGTCTTCTCGTCGATAAGACCCTCGCGGAGCATATCCATAGCAATCTTCACCATCGCAGCACCCGTACGCTTACCGTTGCGGCACTGCAACATCCAGAGCTTACCGTCCTGGATGGTGAACTCGATATCCTGCATGTCGGTGAAGTACTCCTCGAGGTGCTTCTGGATGCCGTTAAGCTCGGCATAAACCTCGGGCATAACCTCCTCCAATGAGGGATACTTCGTATTGCGCTCCTCCTCAGAGATGTTCTGAGCAGCAGCCCAACGCTTCGAGCCCTCGATGGTAATCTGTTGGGGTGTACGGATACCTGCAACGACGTCCTCACCCTGAGCGTTGATAAGATACTCACCGTTGAAGATGTTCTCACCGGTAGCAGCATCACGCGAGAAGGCAACACCCGTAGCCGAGTTCTCACCCATGTTACCGAATACCATGGCCTGAACAGATACGGCTGTACCCCAAGCCTCGGGGATGTTGTTTAGCTTACGATAGAGGATGGCACGCTCGTTCATCCATGAGCCGAACACAGCGCAGATAGCACCCCAGAGCTGCTCCCATGCGCTTGTGGGGAACTCCTTGCCTGTCTGCTCCTTCACAGCCTTCTTGAAGGCAGCAACGAGCTCCTTGAGGTCGTCGGTAGTAAGGTCCGTATCGGCCTTAACACCGCGCTTCTCCTTCTGTGCCTCGATGATAACCTCGAAGGGGTCGTGATCCTCCTTCGATGCGGGCTTCATGTCGAGCACAACGTCGCCGTACATCTGCACGAAACGACGGTATGAATCCCATGCAAAACGGGGGTTGCCCGAGAGCTTAGCTACAGCCTCAACAGCCTCGTCGTTCATACCGAGGTTGAGGATTGTATCCATCATACCGGGCATTGATGCGCGGGCACCTGAACGTACCGACACCAAAAGGGGAAGGTTTGAGTCGCCAAACTTACGACCTGTGAGGTTCTCGATATTCTTGATAGCGGCCTCAACCTCGGGGCGCAACAACTCGATAACGCGCTCCTTGCCCTCCTTGTAGTACTCCGAACATACGTCGGTGGTGATGGTGAATCCCGGAGGTACGGGAATACCAATCAGGTTCATCTCGGCGAGGTTGGCACCCTTACCGCCAAGCAACTCTCGCATCTTGCCATTACCTTCAGCCTCCTTGTTGCCAAAGGTGTAGACACGTTTTACATCTGCCATAATCTTTTGTTTTATAATTAGTTAATATGTTGATTATTCTGTTTGTATAGCCTCGCCGCGCCTTTGGGGCGACGATTAGCATACAAAAGTAAACATTTTTTTTTGATTATGCAATTATTATGCTCTAAATATATGATGCAAAAGCGTTGTTACGTAATAAAACACTCCATCTGTCGTGGCGCGATTTGTGCTTGCTCTACGGTTGTTTGCAAAAATATTGAAGTATGATTCGAGAGTTTAGAAATTTGTTTATGGGTGTTGCTGCGGTTGTCGGCACCACGCATGCCGCCATCGCCTGCACGGGCATATCGCTCACCGCAGCAGATGGTAGCTATGTTCAGGCACGCACGATAGAGTGGGCCTATGGAGAGCTTAAGAGCGAATATGTCATCATCCCGCGCGGTGAGAGGCTGCGCTCCTACACCCCCACGGGAGCTAACGGCATGACCTTCGCAGCGCGCCATGGCGTTGTGGGCTTAGCCGTTGTGGAGAAGGAGTTTATCGCCGAGGGTATCAACGAGGCGGGACTGTCGGCGGGGTTGTTCTTCTTCCCGCGCTATGGCGAATATGTGGAGTATAACGCTGCGGATAACGCCAAGACTCTTGCCGACCTTCAGGTTGTGCAGTGGATGCTCACACAGTTTGCAACGATTGACGAGGTTAAGGCTGCGGTCAAGGATGTCGCCATCGTGGGCTTGGATAAGGGCGCTGTGGTGCATTGGCGCATAGGTGAGCCCTCGGGTCGTCAGGTCGTCATGGAAATTGTCGGCGGTGTGGCGCGCTTCTACGATAACACCGTGGGTGTCATCACCAACGCCCCGGGCTTCGAGTGGCATATCGCCAACCTCGCCAACTACGTGAACCTGCGCCCGGGTAGTGCCTCAAACCTCACGCTTGGCGATGTCACCGTCGAGCCTCTTGGTGGTAGCTCGGCAATGCTCGGCCTGCCCGGTGACTTCACCCCTCCCTCACGCTTCATACGTGCCGCCTTCTTCCGCAATAGCGCCCCGCAGCGAGCCACGGGATTCGATACTATCGTTCAGGCGTTCCATCTGCTTAACAACTTCGATGTGCCCATAGCCATGGAGGCACCCACCGAGAAGCAACTGCCGAGTGCTACGCAGTGGACGTCGGCCATAGACCTCAAGGCACGTAAGGTATATTACAAGACGGCATACAACAACGAGATACGCATGATAGACCTCGCGGCGATTGATTTCTCGCGCGTAAACTATGCCTCGTATCCGTTGGATAAGGTTCAGAAACAGCCGATTAGAGAGATAAGATTATAACTCGGCGTACAACTCCTCGATTTTATCGCACATCGCCTCCCACGTAAACCGACGGCGTTCCTCTGTCATAGCCTCGGCAAAGCGTTGGAGGCGGTCGCCTTCGTATATGCGCTCCAAGGCATCACGCACACCCTCCTTTGTAGGCTCGCACACATATCCCACGCGGCCGTCGGGGACAATCTCCGAGAGGCCACCCACGCGCGTGACGATGACGGGCGTGGCAAAGTTGTAGCATATCTGCGTCACGCCACTCTGCGTTGCCGTCTTGTAGGGGAGCACTACGCAGTCCGCTGCCGAGAAGTAGTACTTAACCTCGGCATCGGGGATGAAGTGGTCGTGGAGGATGACCTCCTCCTGTAGGCCTAAGCGCTCAATCTGCGCCATGTACTTGTCGCGCGAGGCGTAAAACTCACCGGCAATAATCAACTTGTGACCCTCGCGACGAAACTCCGCCCACGCATCGAGAAGCATATCTAAGCCTTTGTAGTCGCGTATGAGGCCAAAGAATAGGGCGTATCTTGTGTCGGCATCCAGGCCCAACCTCTTGCACGCCTCGCTACGCTCCACGCGACAACCGAAGTTGTTGAACGTGGGGTGGGGTGCAAAGAGTGCCGGTGCCGAGGTGTAGGCCTTAAGTTCGCCATGTACCTGCTCCGACATGTAGATAAAACCATCCACCGAGCGCAGGAAGTAGCGGTTGCAGGGCTTGTCAATTATGTGGTGCTCGTGCGGTTCCACGTTGTCTATCTGGCAGATGACCTTTGTCGTACCGTTGCGACGAGCAAGGCGCGCAACGGTGCCGAAGCATGGCGCCATAAATGGTGTCCAATACTTCATGAGCACAATGTCGGGCTTGAGACGCCTCAGCTCCCTGCCTACGCGCCACCACGACAGCGGATTTATGGTCGACAGCTTACGTTCGATGTTGAGGTCTTGAGGGGCAGGGGTATCTACCGTCTGGCTCTTACCGGGGAAGAGTATCGAGGGGTACTGCAACGTGAAGGTGGTAATCCTCACCTCCATGCCACGCACCTGAAACTCACGCGCCATGCTCTCCATTATCGAGGCGAGGCCGCCACGATAGGGGTGTGCAGGGCCGACGATGGCTATGCGCTTTGCCCTCTGCTCCATAAGTCTTTAGAATGTTATCTTTGCACGACAGAGTGTCTTTGTTCCGTCTGCCGAAATCTCGAATTGCCACGTGTTGCCCTCCTCCACGGCACCTATCGTGAGCACTTCGCCATAGCGGGCCTCGGCGATGAAGTTGAGGTCTATGCGTAGGCCGTTGTTATTCTCGATAAGCTCTATGGGGAGCGTGTCGAAGATGAGGTCGATGTAACGCAACGTGTTTACATGGCGGTTGAAGTCTATGTCGCTATATACCACGGGGCGCGACGTTGTCGTCGTGGGCTCGATTGAGCGTAGTCGTGCCGGTATGGCTATGGGCGAAGGCTCCGCAACCATGGCACGCTCGTATACATCCTTCAGCGTAGACATGTCGACAGCCTGACGAGTCTCCATGTTTATCATGCACCACTGTGATACGCCCTCAGCTAAGAGGCTATCGCTACGACGCACGCGGAAGTTACGTGTCGAGCTGAGGCGGTTGAACTCGTTCACCCACGTGTCAACCTCCACATCCTCATATTGGCGTGGCTGCTCGCGTACCTCGACAGCCAAGCGCGATAGTACCCATGTGAACGACTGTCCCTGGAGCACATCTACGCCAAAGCCCTTGTTGTGGGCATCGGTGCCCGCCACGTTGAGCATGTAGTTTATTATCGAAGCGACCGAGGCGCGTAGCGTGAAGTCCACCTCCTGTGGCTCTACGCGGTGCGGATATGATGTTATCTCTGCCATAAATCTCTCTTTTTTTCGTTCTCACATTACTCTCTCACACAGCGTATGGGTAGGGCGTTGGCTCGCTGCATGGCATGTGCCGCATCGAAGCCGTTCCATGTGCGTGTGTTGGTGTTAAGGTTGAAGTATAGCGCCCTGGCATCCTCACCTACCGTCGTCGTTGTCCAGTAATATCCAGACCATGGCACGGGAAGCTCAAGGTTGGTGTTCATGTTGTCGAGGCGACCATCAAGGTAGTTGCGACGACCTGCCGCAGTGAAGAAGTACTCCTTGTTGCTCACCATATCCTTAAGCATCCATCCGTACATCGGCTGTGCCTCCTCCCATGTCATGGCATCATCCATATCCGTGATTGTGAGGTTCATAAATACCGAACTCTCGGGCACACGCCAGCCGTAGGGACAGGGGTCGTTCTCAGTCTTGTTGCCATCGCTCCACAGGGCATCGTCGGTAGCCTCAGCCAACCAATTGTAGCCGTTGTCGGCATTACCCTTGATGACATTCACGGGGTTGGCATTTGCCCATGCCGTATTTCCCGTCTCGGCCGTAGACTCCACATATCCGAGGTAGCGTATCTCGCCCTCCGAGTCGAAGAGGCGGGCATCCTCATTTCCCGAGAAGTTCCATGAGAAGGGGCCGGGGAGGGGTGTCTTGCGCCCCCACTGATAGTATAGACCATACGATGCCAATATCTTTGCCTTGTCGCCACTGCCGTCGTTGAGGCTCGTGGCGCCGAGGTTCATCGTCATCATCTCCTTGCCACCGAGTGTCGTGATGTTCTCCGCAGCCTCGGGGTTTTTCTCCGTCACCCAGATGTGCCAACTCCAGATAAGCTCGTCATCCTCGTTGTAGGCGCCAATAAGGGCATTGCCCGGATATAGGCTCAGCTCCGTGTCATCCTCCTCGGGCGTGCCGGCAATGTAGAACGACACCTTGCCGTCGCGCATGTCGAGGTAGTTGATAAGGCCTACGCGCGTCTCCCAGAGGAGCTTCACATAGCTCGTTGCGAGCGGTGTCGAGGAGCCTCCGATGTAGGGGTTGAACCTGTATCGTGTCTTTGCCTGCGTGATAATAAAGCTGTTTGCCGGCTTATCCGACAGGTCTATGTCGGCATTCGGGAGTATGGCGATGTATATCGTCACCTCGCGCGTATTACCCGTAGGCGTGTAGCCCGTAAGCACAAGGTCGCCCTCGGTAACCTCTCCGTTGTCGAAGGTCGAGGGTGCGGTGACGGTGATGGTCTTGGTGTAGAGGTCTATGTCGTCTACCACCCAGCCGTTAGGTATGGTTGTAGCCTCTATGGAGCTGATATTGCGACTGTCAAACTCGGTCGTTCCCGTCTCGCCGGGCATCGACACGAGGATGCTCTGTGTCGGTACGGCAAAGCTCTTAATCTCACTCTTGCTGCATGCCCATAGTGATAATCCGAGGCCTACGACCGCGGCTAATACCATGCTGCGAAATGCTCTTCTCATATCTCTTCGTTTATTACAAATCCAACTCTTTAAGTTTTACTACCACCTCGGGGTGCTGCTCCGTGAGCGTCGAGATGAAGATGTCGGCCTCCGAGCGCTCGGTGAAGGTGCCCACGGCAAACTCCTCGCCTATGCGCGATATGCGCTTCTCGGGTGCTGCGACAGTTATCACGGTGCGCATCTCCTCGCTTATGCTGTCGCACTCCATCACCACGATGTAGCGACTACCCACGGGTGCTATCTCCGTGCCATCCTCCTGCTCGGCAGCAATGCTCAGGTTTATCATCTCGCCATCCCTCCAGCGACATACCTCCGGTCGTCGGAAGCCCTTCTCCTTGAGGAACAACTGTGCCTCGTCAGCCTCGCTGCGCGTGGCAAAGCCTCCGGCATAGTACGCATAGCTATCCTCGCCCTCCTCGATATATAACGGCTGCACACCCTTAAATAGTGTCATGGGCTGCTTGCTGCGGAACGTGCCGAGGAGTATGCGGTATATCGTGCCACGCTCGTATACCTTCAACGCGGGCAACGGATTTGAGGCGTTGTAGAAGTTCGTGCGCCCAATGGTTATAGGCTCGTAGTCCAAGAATAGGCGCTGCTCAATAGCCAGCGGTGCGATGTCGTAGGCGGGGAGGCTCAGCGTGTTACGCGCCGCGATGAGTGCCTCAAGAGCCTCCTCGAGCTCAAATTCGCGCGCTATGCCTATCTCGAAGTCGAGAAGCGTGGGGCGGCCTATGGCGTAGTGCATGAGAGCATCCGAGGCGTATGTGCCGTCGTTTGCCGAGCACTGCTGCTGCATCTGACTGAACTCCTCCGACGAACGATCCAGGAGGTCGTAGCGCAGACGACGCTCGAGGATGTAACCGTAGGCGTAGTATTTCGTGTCGAGGATATGATTCCATACGCTCTCAATGTCGTCGTTGAGGCTCTCGGCCTCGTCGCGCAACGAGTGGAACTTGACGAAGAGCTCGTTGGCCTCGGCCTCGGTGGTTGCCGCATTGTACAAGTCGGCCGTGGTGGCTAACGTATGATAGGTGTCGAGGTATCTCCTTGCGAGGCTATCCATGGTGCTTACCTCGGCCTCAGCACGCTTAAGCTCGTCGTAGTCCTCTGCGCTAAGTAACTCGGTGAAGATGTCGTTTAGTATCAGTTCGCGGTGTCCCGGGACTCTCGCGACACTATCCTGCACCTCGCTCTCCACCTCGTCGTAGTGTTGCTCCGAGTACATGTGCTCGAGGATGTACTGCTGCTCGATGTTGTTGATGGCCGTAATCACATCGCCACGCTCCTGGCGTAACTCGAATACGCGCTGCTCGAGTTCGATGATGTAGCTCGAATACCTATCCATCGCCTCGCTTACGTTGGTTATCGAGTCGCGCGTGGCGCTAAACTCCTCGCGTGCCGCAGCGATAAGCCTCTGCACCGAGTCCTCGCGCTCGAGGAGCATGCTGTTACGCTCCCTCAACTCCATATATTCGCTATTCTCCTCGAGGCCCGGGAAGCGGGGCTCCTGACTGTGTGCTATGGCCGTTGCCGAGAGCACAAGAAGCATAGCCGTAAGTGTATATATCGTTCTTCTTATTGTCATCATTCTCACTTTTTCTATCTCCATGAACGTATGAAAAGCAGCTGTATGAAGCCGAATATCTCAAGACGACCGATAAGCATCAGTATCGTCGATGTGAGCTTCAACACTGCCGGTAGCTCCGAAAAGTTTGACATCGAGCCCACCTCACCAAAGCCAGGGCCTACGTTGCTGATGCACGCTATAGATGCCGTAAAGCCGGTGGTGAGGTCGCAGCCAAAGAGAGCATATACGATGGTGCCGAGCAACACCAGAAGGATGTACGTCACGATGAATGTCATCACGAGGCTCTGCACACCGTCGTCCTGCACCGTGCCATCCATCTTCGTGCGGATGACGGCATTGGGGTGTAGCTGTATCTTCATGCGGTTGCGTATGACCTTTGTGGCTATGAGCAACCTGTCAACCTTCATACCTCCCGATGTTGAGCCTGCACATCCACATATCACCGAGCAGAATACAAGGAGCGCTATGGCTAACGATGTCCACGTGTTGGTGTCGGCCGTGGCAAATCCCGATGTCGTCGTTATGCTCACCACCTGGAACGATGCGTGGCGCAGGGCCTCGCCAACGGTGGGGTATACATCCTCGGCTACGAGGCTTATGGCTATGACTATCGAGATTACAACCATCATACCTACGAACGTGCGCACCACCTCCGAGCGGAAGATATTGTTTCTGCGTCCCGTGAATGTGGCGTAGAGTATTCCGAAGTGTATCGCCGAGAGTGTCATTGCGGCCATCATGATGCCCTCGATGGCAGGGCTGTCCCAGAAGGCTACCGAGGCATTCTTGGTGCTGAAACCACATGTGCTGCACGACGACATGGCGTGAGTTACGGCATCGAACCATGTCATGCCCGAGTATTTGAGTGCGAGGGTTGTTGCCAACGTGAGCCCGGCGTATACCATCGTCAGGATGCGGATGATGACCTTCGAGCGGTAGTGGAAGTTATCTCGGGCTATGGAGCTCATCTCCACGTTTGAGAGCATGTGGCGACTCTTGCCCATCGACGGCAGGACAACGAGTGCAAACATAACTACGCCGATACCTCCAATCCATGCCGACGAGGCGCGCCAGAAGAGCAGACCGCGTGGCAGGAACTCTATGTCGTTGAGGATGGATGCTCCCGTTGTGGTGAAGCCCGAGACACTCTCGAACCATGCGTTTATGATGCTAAACTCGCCACCCCAGATAAGGTAGGGGAACATGCCTACAATACAGGCCACAAACCACGAGCCCACGACGATGGCGTAACCCTCCTTGGTGTTTATCTCGTCGACCTTATCGACGAACAGAAGCGGGAAGATGCCGAGCAGCGCCGTGAGAAATGACGATAGCAGCAGTGGGTAGTATGCCGAGTCGTAGCCGTTGAGCATCGACACCATGGCCGATGCCAACATGAATGCTGCGATGAATTGCAGCACCATTCCGATGTAGCGTATGACTACGTGTCCTCTCATGCTCCGTGCGTTAGCGTAGTTTCGATATCAGCGTTATTATGCGGTCGTGGAGCGTGCGTATCTCGTCACGACAGGCGATGTTCTCGTCAAACGGAATCCTGTAGCGCAAGTAGTCGCCCAAGGCGTTGTTTATGCGCAGCACGGGCTTCACAAAATAGTGGCGCAGGAAGAAGTAGAACATCAGCACCACGACGAGCATAACCACAAGAGCGATGAACACCGGCACCACGGCACGGCGCGCCGTGTGGCTCAGACGGTTGACATCGGGGCCTAAGGTGCTCTCCGAACCGGTCATATACTTGGTTATCTGCTTCGACACGTTCACATACTCAGGCTTGTAACTCTCGACATACCAGCTGTGTGTCGTCTCGTAGCCGAGCGAGTCTGCGGCAATGGCACCGTGTATCTCACCGTTGATGTAGGCCTTGGCCATGGCATTTATGCGGTTGGTGAACATCACGAGCGAGTCGGTAGCCATGGGTGTCTCCGTGTTGCTCATCGAGGTATGTGCCCTCTCCACGGCTAACGAGAGGTGCTTTATCGAGCTCTCGCACTCGCGGAAGTGGGGTGCAATGTCGCTTAGGCCACCGCCAATCACTGCCATGTAAATCATGGCATCGTTCTGCTCGTTGAGGGCAGTAATCATGTCGCTTGCAAGATCCACATTCTGCTTACTCGCCAACAGAATCTCCTCCGTGTCGTGACTCACGCGCTCAAGCTCGAAGAGCGACATCGCTCCCGAGAAGCAGAGCAACAATATGAGGCTCAAAAAGGCGAACTGTATGCGTCGCTTGATTGAGTTTATGGTAAATAACTTTTTCAGTTTGTCAAACATACCTCGTTAATGTCGTTAAATTCGGACAAAAGTAATACTTTTGTGTGAATTATCCAACTATTTTCGAGCGAATGTTACCATCCTCGTCTAACGTGTCGAGCCTAACACGACAGATGGTGTTTATGTATTGGCTGTCGTAGGGTGCCACGACGCGCAGATAGTTGTCCGTGTAGCCATACATCATGCCGTCGTGGTCGGTACTCTCGAAGAGGACGGTGCGCTCGGTGCCTAAATATCTCTCTGCGAAGGCCTTGTGTAACTTGTTGCTCAATGCCTCGAGGCGCTCTACGCGCTCGGTCGATATGCTCGACTGCACCTTGTTGGGCATCGCGACAGCGGGTGTGCCTGGGCGCTCCGAGAAGGGGAAGATGTGGAGGAACGAGGCTCCCACCTCCTCAAGCAGGCGGTATGTCTCCATAAACTCCTCCTCGCCCTCACCCGGGAAGCCGACGATGACATCCACGCCGAGGAACGAGTCGGGCATCAACTCGCGTATCTTCGCTATGCGCTCGCGGTAGCGCTCCGCGGTGTAGCGACGACGCATAAGCCCGAGGATGCGTGTCGAGCCACTCTGGAGTGGAATGTGGAAGTGGGGAACGAATTTAGGTGACGAGGCGCAAAACTCTATAATCTCGTCAGTTATGAGGTTGGGCTCGATGCTCGAAATACGGTAGCGCTCGATGCCATCCACCTCGTTCAGTGCCCGCAAAAGGTCGATAAACTTCTCGCCCGTCGTGCGACCGAAATCGCCCGTGTTGACACCCGTGATGACAATCTCCTTCTGCCCTGCCGCGGCTATCTCCTCAGCCTCGCGTACGATGTCGGCAATGGGTATGTTTCGGCTCGCTCCGCGGGCATAGTGAATGGTGCAGTAGGCACACTTGTAATCGCAGCCGTCCTGCACCTTGAGGAACGAGCGTGTGCGGTCGCCCGAGGAGTAGGCGGCAAAGAAGCGCGTGAGCAGCTCCACGGAGCAACTATACACCTCGGCGCGGTCGTGCTCCTGAAGTTCAACCACACGTTTATATAAATCGCCCTTATCGTTGTTGCTCAATACTATATCTACACCCTCAATCTCGGCTATGGCCTCGGGTTTCAGCTGCGCATAACACCCCGTCACGGCGATGATGGCATTGGGGTTTCGGCGGTGTATTTTGCGTATTATGTTACGGCATTTTTTGTCGGCATGCTCGGTTACGGAGCAGCTGTTTATGACCGCCACATCGGTAGGCTCCGAGGGCTCCACGCGACGATAGCCTCCGCGCTCAAACTCGCGCGCTAAGGTCGACGACTCAGAGAAGTTTAGCTTGCAGCCTAACGTATGAAAACTAACCCTTTTTTCAGACATATTTTCAAAATTTACAATCTTATTGTAACCCTCCTGTTGGAGGTGCTTTCGAGGGCGAAGGTACAAAAAGTTATACGAAAGTGAAAAAAGTTTTCGTAGTATCGCAAAAAAAAAGTAAATTTGCACGTTTATCGGTTGTATTATGCCGTCGATGTTTACGAACATATTTGCGTATGATTTCCTCGCGTATGCCTTCATCGCCTGCATCCTCTCGGGTGTAACGTGTGGCATAGTAGGTAGTTATGTCGTTGCGCGAAGGATGGTATTCCTCAGCGGTGGCATCACGCATGCCTCGTTTGGGGGCTTGGGCATAGCCCTCTATGCGGGTGTGAGCCCCACGCTCGGAGCCTTGTGCTTCGCCTCGCTCGCCTCACTTGGCATAGAGTTTTCGTCGCGCCGCGGTCGCATGAGGGAGGACTCCGCCATAGGCATCATCTGGGCTATAGGCATGGCCACGGGAGCGCTCTTTATGTCGCTACGTCCGGGCTACGCCACCGACCTTACGAGCTACCTCTTTGGTAACATCCTGCTTGTCAACGGGCGCGATGTCGTGTGGCTTGCGTTGCTTACGGTGGCTGTCGTTGTGGGTGCTGTCGTGTGGCTACGAAAGATTATGTATCTTACCTTCGACGAGAGCTACGCCCGCAGTCAGGGTATATGTGCCGAGAGGGTTGCCTACTTCATGGCTGTGGTTATCGCCATAACCATCGTGCTGTCGATAAAGGTCATGGGCATCATCCTCCTTCTGTCGCTACTCACGATGCCTACGGTCATCGTCAATACGTTCACGAAGGACTACCGACGCATCGCGCTATACTCGGCCATCGTTGCCGTCGTGGGTAACATTGCGGGCTTCGTCGTTAGCTACGAGTACGACCTGCCGACGGGTAGCTGCATAATATTTATCCTTGCGGTGCTGCTCGTTGTGATTAAGCTATTAACTTACGGAAGAAACAGATGAAGAAGATACATAAACTTGTACTGAAAGCCTACGTCGGCCCCTTGTTGGCAATCTTTTGCATCGTGCTCTTTGTGCTGATGCTCAACTTTGTATGGCGTTATATCGACGAGCTCACGGGTAAGGGCCTCGATGTCTATACCATCATTGAGTTGTTCGTGTGTGGTACTATCAACATGGTGCCGTTGGGTCTTCCGCTTGCGATGTTGCTCTCGGCAATTATGACCATGGGTAACCTCGGTGAGAACTTCGAGCTCTTGGCGATGAAGTCGGCGGGAATGTCGCTCATGCGCATATTGAGACCTCTCTTGGTTGTCGTTGCGATGATCGCTGTCGGCAGTTTCTTCATCTCGAATAACCTCGTCCCGTATGCCAATAAGCGCATGTACGACATCCTCTTCGACATTCGTGAGCAGCGCCAGGAGCTGAAATTTCAGGATGGCATGTTCTTCAACGGCCTTCCGGATATGAGCATCCGCGTGGGACATCAGGATGATAAGACAGGTCTGCTTACCGATGTCATCATCTACGACACGCGCTCGAAGAATGGCGACATGACCACAACCCTCGCCGACTCGGGATACATACGCATGTCCGATGATAAGGCGTACCTCTACGTTACGCTCTTCAATGGCCAGACCTACGAGCATACGCGCAGTGCGCAATGGTACGACCGTAATACTATGCGTGAGCACGTCTTTGAGCGCCAGGATGGCACCTTCCCCGTAGATAAGGTTGCGCGCCCCGAGGGTGACATGTCGAGGGAGTTTAGCGAGTCGCAGACACGTAACCTCGTGGAGTTAGAGGAACTTATGGACTCGTTGCAGATAACCATCGACCGCGCGACGCTTGAAACGTATCAGCCGCTGTTGAAGAAACAGATATTTGCACGCGACACGACGATTGTGCCTAACGACAGCATACGCTTTGACCGCTCGAGGTACCACGCCTTCAACTTCTACGACTCGATACCCAACCTGTCGATGCGCAAGAAGGCTGCGGTATACGAGGCAGCATTGCGCACGGCGCGCTCGGCACAGGGCTCGTACAGCTTCGACGAGATGTCGTCGAAGGTGGCCCTCACGCAGTTCTACCGTGCCGAGGCTGAGTGGCATCGTAAGCTCACGATGCCTATCTCTATCATCGTCTTCTTCATGATTGGCGCACCACTCGGTGCCATCATCCGTAAGGGTGGCCTTGGCACGCCTATCGTTATCTCGGTCTTCTTCTTTGTGATATACTACGTCATCAGCCTCTCGGGCGAGAAGATGACCAAGGAGGGTACGTGGGATGCCATCTACGGCATGTGGCTGCCAGTGTTTATCCTCACCCCCGTGGCTATATACCTCACCTATAAGGCGACGAACGACACTTCGCTGTTGGATATGGATTGGTACGATGTGCGCATACGTAAGATGCGCAGGGCAATATCTAAGCGCCTGCCGAAATGGATGAAGCGAGGCAAGAAGAGTAAAACTAACACCAAGAGATGATGAATACTAAGGAGTTGAGGATTGTGTTTATGGGTACGCCCGAGTTCGCTGCGACATCGCTACGATGCCTCGTGGCGGAGGGCTATAATATAGTCGCTGTTGTCACCACACCCGATAAGCCTGCGGGCCGCGGTCAGAAGATACACGAGAGCGATGTTAAAATTGTGGCTAAGGAGTTGGGCTTGCCCCTCTTGCAGCCCGAGAAGTTGCGCGACGAGGCCTTCTTGTCGGCACTACGCGCACTACAGCCCGACCTCGGTATTGTCATCGCCTTCCGCATGCTCCCCGAGGTGGTGTGGGCGATGCCTAAGCTCGGCACGTTCAACCTCCATGCCTCGCTCTTGCCGGAGTACCGCGGTGCTGCGCCCATAAATTGGGCTATCATCAATGGCGACACAAAGACGGGTGTGACCACGTTCCTCCTGAATCACGAGATTGACAAGGGTGCTATCATAGGTCAGCGCGAGGTGGATATTCTTCCTGAGGATAACATAGGCACGCTCTACGATAGGCTTATGTACGTGGGTGCCGGCTTGGTGCTTACTACCGTCGAGGACTTGGCTGCGGGGAATGTAACCCCCGTTGAGCAGATGCACATCGACGAGGCTACGCTGCGCCCCGCGCCTAAGATATTCAAGGAGGATGGTCGTATCGACTGGAGCCGTCGTGCGGAGGATATACACAACCTTGTCCGTGGCCTCTCGCCCTATCCCGCGGCATGGTCGTCCATCTTTAAGTGTGGCGAGGAGTGTGGCTCGGTGAAGATATTCGCTACGCACGTAGAGCCACGTGAGATGAATGTAGCCCCCGGTACGGTATATACCGATGGTCGCGCGGAGTTGCGTGTGGCTGCCGCGGACGGATGGGTATATATCGACGAGTTGCAGTTGGCCGGCAAGCGACGCATGACTACGCGCGAGTTGCTGCTTGGCTGGCGCGATGCCTCGGAGGTTACATTTGCCTAAGAAACATTAAATGAGAATATAATGAAGAGACTACTACTAACTGTCGTAGCGCTGTTTGCACTTACCGCGACTATGGCCCAGGATGGCGAAGTGAAGAGTGAGCGTTTCGCCCCCGCCATTAAGCTCAATGCTGCCTATGCCCTTGTGGGTGTCGTCAATCCGCAGGTCGAGTTTCGCTTTACGCCCCATTCGGCATTCCAGACCGAACTTGTATATTCACCCTGGAAGTCTATCAATGGCTACCACATGCACTTTGGCATGTTTATCAACGAGTACCGCTACTACATTGCCCCGGCAAAGACTAAGGGTCTGTATGTGGGTGCTAATATCGGTATGATGGGCTTCGATATGTCGAAGCCGTACCTCGATGGTGCCGCTGTAAGGTTGCAAAATAGGTATTGCAAGGGCTACGGCTTTATGCTCGGTGGAGTTGTGGGCTACCAGTGGCAGTTTGCCGAGCGATGGATGCTCGACGTGTTCGTCGGCTTCTCATATATGTATACGATGTATAATGGCTACTCGATGGATGGCGTCATAGATATGCACCCCCACCGCCCCGCATGGAAGGAGCCCGCATCGCCCGACCCCTTCAATATCTCTGCCCAGTGGCTACCCAACAAGGCGGGTATATCTATTGGCTTCCTGCTGTGGAAATAGAGGAACAAACATATTAACCTAAATCTTACGCTATGAAAAGAACGCTTGTAATCATTGCCCTCGGTGCGATTCTAACATCGTGCCAGTGGATTGCCCAGAATGTGTACTCTGTTGAGGATTGTGTCGAGTGGTACTGCGACGAGTTGTACGAGGCTGCTGTCGATGGTGACAAGAAGGAGTTTATCGAACTTCTTCAGGCCTTCAATACATGGGAGGAGTCGCTCAACGATGCCGATTGGGAAATTGCCGACGAGGCATTTTATGACTGGGATGAGGAAAACTCGGTTAAGTCGGAGGTTATCGACAATTATATCGATGAGTTAGACTTGTAGAATTTATACCTATAGAGAGAGGGGATGACTAATTTACTTTTTAGTCATCCCCTCTTTGTATCTATCGGGTTGTCACGTTATAACCTCGGTAACTGAAGTTAATATTGCCATCATTGCCGTAGACCATGTATACCTCGTCTACCTCCTCTCTCGCAGCGTAGTTGTAGTCTACGTCCAACTCGCCACCTACGATGCCTCGTCCGACACCCTCGATGTAGCCATACTCCATGCTCTTTCGTATGTCGATGCCGAGTGTGTAGTCGTATGCCCCCGATGTTACGACATCTATCTCACCGTCATATTTTAAGTGGAAACCTCGCTTGCCCTTAACGTAGCGATACTCCTCGATGCGTAGCTTGGCATCTATTTGAGAGTCTTGGGGGGATGATGTGTCAAATGTCGCAGTCATCCCATCCGGTGTATTTGCTATGACGATAGCCTCTTTGTCGATGCTCCACGTGCCACCCTCGGATAGTAGTCGGCCGTCGGTGACTATGTTATGATAATTGTACACTGTGCCACTATCGTAGCGATGTCCCACGGCTATCGTGTTTGTCGTGTCGTTGTACTCCACAACAAGACCTTGCGCTCGCTCGCCTAACTCCTCCTGGCGCAATGCAGGGTCGGTGGCGAGGTAGTGGTCTATAATAAAGAGTGACTCCAGCGTGTTGGTGATATATGTTACATGCTCATTCGTCCAATACACGATGCCACTACCTACATTTATGGGCTCGTGTCGTTCTCCCTCGGTTACCTCGCACGACGAAAGGAGTAGTAGTGCCGACAGGCAAAATATGATTGTTCGCTTCATAACATCCTAATTTTTAGAGTTAAACCTTATGCCTATGCCTCCGCGCACCGAGCCTCCAATGCCGGCACCCACCTCCACGTAGCCGTACCACTTACGCCCCACGCTCAGACCTACAAAAACGGCATCGAACATGGGCGTCAGACCACCGTTGGCACGCTCGATGTGCGCCATGAGGCCGAGGCTTAGCGACGAGTACATCTCGACAATGTCGCGACGAAGCCACGCAATCTGAGCATCGAGCATCGCGGCAATGTTATGCGCATTGTTGTCGTAGAGCCTCTCGCCCGTTATGGTGTCGTACTCATACTGCCATACGCCGGCATACGTGCCCTTTGCTCCGAGCCAGAAGCCCGGCTTTATGCAGTGGGCGTACTGTAGACTTAGTGTCGAGAGCTGACGGCGCGGGCTTGTGCTATGGCGCAGATGCTCGATGGTGTGCGGGTAGTTGAAGAGTATGGCACAGTCACACCCCATGGATATGTTGCCGAGCATAAACTCCGAGAAGAGACCCGGGGCGCCATAGCCGAGGCGTATGTTGTGTCGGTGGCGTATCTCCTGAATATTTTTGCTCTTGCGCGTGGGTTTCATGTCGTGGCTGTCGGCCGTAACCATAAATCCCGATACGCGGTCGTATATCAGCTCGTCGCTAATCACATCCTGCGCAAAGAGTGGCGTTGTGCATAGCATTGCTACCGCCACGACGATATATCTAAACATCCTTGCCATAACTATCTTACCTTATTGTTTATACGTACTCCAAATCCCGCGTTTATCAGGCCTCGCGAGCCGTATCCCACCTCCACAAAGCCGAAGCACCTGCGACCTACGGCAATGCCGAGGGGCTTAAGGTCGAAGGCGCAATATATCTCGTGCATAATCTCGCGACCATCATAATAACGACTCCAGATGTTTAGGCCTATGCCTACACCTATGCTCGAATATAGCTGCACGATGCCGCGACGATACCACGCCATACGGACAATGGGCATGATGCTCAGGTCGTCCTCGTGTAGTGTCATCATGCGCTCCTTGGTGTAGTCGTCGAAGATGTTACGTAGCCCCGCCATATACGTGACACTTGCGCCCACGCTCAGCCACTCGTTCACCCAGTAGCCGTAGTCGAGGCTTAACGTGTAGTGGTGTGTGGGGCCATAATCTATCGGCCTGTCAAGGCTGTCGCCATGGTAGCTTATGTCGAAGCCATGTGCAACGCAGTTATCCCATGTCGTACCTCCGAAGGATGTCCCGAGGCGTATCTCGTGGGTGTGGGGTAGCAGGGGCTTCGTGCGCGAGTACGTAAAGCGCGACGACTTCGAGGCGGGCGTGAAGCGTACCTCGTACGTTCCTAACGTGTCGCGAAACTTGTATGTGTACTGCGCCATCGCCTCCGCCGGTAGCGCTACGGCTAACACCATTAGCACCATGCCGTAAAATGTTAGTGCGACTCTTTTCATAACTTTTTGTTTGGTTTCGTACTGCAAAGTTACACCACCCATGCCCCTTATTCCAAATTTTTCGATCTCTTTTATTTCAGCACTCGTTTTGTAATGTGTTGAAAATAAGATTGTTATAAACGTGGTATTGACAAGTTTTTCATAGTGTTGATTATCAGCGAGTTACGTGGTTATGATGTTAATGTATTGATATTTAAGGTATTACTGTAAAACAATATGAGTAACGACCTTACAGCCGTTACTCATATTATCAAATCGAATACTTTTATGCTACTTTGCCTCCCACTCGCAGTACACGCAGCGTACGATGTCGTCGGAGCGCTCGAAGCGCGGGCGCACAGGCTCGAGGTTGGAGATACAGAGCGGGTTTGTACACTTGCACCTCATATTCGTGCCACCATGGTCGAAGGTGCGCGAGGCATCGTCCTGCCACTCGAGGAGCTTAAGTATAAGAGCCATGCGGACAAACTTACCATTCTCTACCTGACGGAAGTAGGCAGCGCGCGGGTCGCTATCGACATCTATGGCTATCTCGTTCACACGTGGTAGCGGGTGTAGCACGGCCATCTGCTCTTTAGCGCCACGCATCTTCGCGGCATCCAACACGAAGCAATCCTTCACGCGCTCGTACTCCTCGAGGTCGGTGAAGCGCTCCTGCTGCACGCGCGTCATGTATAGGATGTCCACATCGCCGATAACGCTCTCGATGTCCGACGACTCGCGGTACTCCACGCCATAGCGATCGCACACATCGCGCTTGATGTAGTCGGGCAGTGCCAGCTCGGGAGGCGAGATAAGCACAAACTTGGTATTCTCGTAGCGTGTCATCGCCTTGATGAGCGAGTGCACGGTGCGGCCATACTTAAGGTCGCCAACAAGACCTATCGTTAGGTTGTTGAGCGTGCCGAGCTCGCGCTTGATGGTGAGCAGGTCGGTCATCGTCTGCGTGGGGTGGCTGTGTGAGCCGTCACCCGCGTTGATGATGGGCGTGCGCGACACCTCCGTAGCAGCGAGGGGAGCACCCTCGACCTTGTGGCGCATGGCGATGATGTCGGCAAAGCAGTTGATGACCCTTACGGTGTCCTGCACGGTCTCGCCCTTCGATACCGACGAGCTCTTGGCATCGGCAAAGCCTATCACGTTACCGCCAAGCTCCATCATTGCCGACGTGAAGCTCAGGCGTGTGCGTGTGCTCGGCTCGTAGAACAACGTGGCGAGCTTCTTACCGCGACACACCTCGCTATACTTCGCGCGGTTGGCGATGATATCCTCGGCTAAGGCTATAATCTCGGCAATCTCGCTCACCGAGAGGTCTGTGGGGTCTATCAAGTGCTTCATCTTCGTCTACCTATATATAATTACTTAATCCAGCTCTCGTCCGAGGGGTTGTTGCGGAACTTAAGGATGCGCTCCTTATCCTCGGCCTTGATGTAACCCTCCTCGGCAGCAACCTCTACCAGAGCGTCGAGGTTCGAGAGCGAGTAGTTCTTGGCCTCGGCAGCAGCCAGACGATCCAAGCCCTTCTGCATGCCGTAGGTGAAGATGCTCACGATGCCCAACACATCGGCACCGGCATTGCGCAGTGCCTCGACAACCTCGATGCAGCTGCCTGCTGTAGAGATGAGATCCTCCACAACAACAACCTTTTGTCCCTTCTCCAACTTACCCTCAATCTGGTTGCCACGGCCGTGATCCTTCGAGCCCGAGCGCACGTAGCCCATCGGCAGGTTGAGGATTGTCGCTGTGATGGCAGCGTGGGCGATGCCCGCTGTCGATGTGCCCATTAACACCTCCACCTCGGGGTAGTGCTTGCGTATCAACTCGGCGAGGCCCTCCTCCACGTGGTTGCGCACCTCGGGAGCGGTGAGCGTGAGGCGGTTATCGCAATATATGGGGCTCTTGATGCCACTTGCCCAAGTGAAGGGCTGCTCGGGGCGGAGGAATACTGCGCCAATCGAGAGTAGGTCTTTTGCTATCTTCTTTTCCATAATGTTATATCTTTAGTAGGTTAATAATCGTTACTCTGCAAACTCCCTCATGCAGCGCTCGTATGCTGCTACGGGGTCGTCGGCAGCGGTGATGGGGCGGCCTACGACGATGAAGTCGGAGCCTATCTCCTTTGCGCGCTCGGGTGTCGTCACGCGCACCTGGTCGCCTATGTCACCATCGGCAAAGCGCACACCCGGGGTTACGGTCATAAACTCCTTGCCACAGGCATCCTTCACCATGGCAGCCTCAAGGGGTGAGCATACCACGCCATCGAGGCCTGCGAGCTTGGCATTCTCGGCATACTTCACAATGGTGTCGTTGATAGATGCACCGATGAGCAACTCCTTCTGCATGCGCTCCTCGGATGTCGAGGTGAGCTGTGTCACGGCAATAAGCAAGGGGCGTGTGCCATCCTCGCGCGTGAGACCCTCGATGGCAGCCTTCATCATATCCACGGTGCCCGCAGCGTGTACGTTGGTCATGTCTACATCCAGGTTGCGGAGTACGGACATAGCCTTCTTCACGGTGTTCGGAATGTCGTGGAGCTTGAGGTCGAGGAATATACGGTGGCCACGTGCCTTGATGGTACGCACAATCTCGGGGCCCTCGGCATAGAAGAGCTCCATGCCAATCTTCACAAAGGGCTTACGGCCCGTGAACTTATCGAGAAAGTTCAGGGTCTGCTCCTTGCTGCTAAAGTCGCATGCAATAATTACATCACGCTTACTCATAATATCTCTTTTGTTTAATTTATATGTTCTACTTCACTATGCCGATGATGTCGCTGAGGCACTCGATGCCGAGGCGCTCCATCTCCTTCGGTAGGGCCTCGACAATCTCCTTCGAGGCGTAGGGGTTTTTGAGGTTGGCAGCACCCACCTGCACGGCCGTGGCTCCCGCCATCATCATCTCGATAACATCCGAGGCCGAGCTTACGCCACCACAGCCCATGACCGGAATGTTGCAGGCGTTAGCCACCTGGTAGACCATGCGCACAGCCACCGGGAAGATGGCATCGCCCGAGAAGCCACCCATCTTATTAGCGATGACGGGGCGACGACGCATGGTGTCGATACGCATGCCAAGGAGCGTGTTGATAAGGCATATACCATCGGCTCCCGCCTCCTCACAAGCACGCGCAATGGCCACGATGTCAGTGACATTGGGGCTCAGCTTGATATATACAGGCTTTGTCGTCACGGCCTTAACTCTGCGTGTCACCTCGGCAGCAGCCTCGGGCTGTGTGCCGAAGCTCATGCCTCCGTTGTGCACGTTGGGGCACGACACGTTGACCTCGATAATCTCGACCTGCGCCTCCTTGTCTATCTTCGCGCAGCACACCTCGTACTCCTCGAGCGAGAAGCCGCTGATGTTCGCAACGATGGGGTTGTGAAATATCTTACGTAGCGCGGGGAGCTCCTCGGCGATAACCTTGTCGATGCCGGGGTTTTGCAAACCTACCGAGTTGATAAGACCCGATGTGCACTCCGCGATGCGCGGCGTGGGGTTGCCAAAGCGAGCATCGCGCGTGGTGCCCTTGATGGATATTGCACCCAAGCAGTCCAAGTCGTAGAACTCCGAGAACTCGCGGCCAAAGCCAAAGGTGCCCGACGCGGGGATGATGGGGTTGTGGAGCTTTACGCCTGAAAGCTCAACACTTGTGTCGTAGTTCTTTACCATATAATCTCATCGCGTTTAAGTACCGGTCCCTCCTTGCATATGCGCTTATAGCCATACTTCGTCTTGCACGTGCATCCCATGCAGCCGCCAAAGCCGCAGCCCATGCGCTCCTCGAAGCTGAACTCGCCATCCACCTCCGTGGCATTGTATAGCGCCTTAAACATCGGCAGCGGGCCACACGTGTAGAGGTAGTCGTACTCGATGCCCGCCTCGCGTATGGCATCCGTGACAAAGCCCTTGATGCCCATCGTGCCGTCAGCCGTCGAGCAGTATACATCTACGCCCAAGGCCTTGAACTCGTCGATGTAGAAGACCTCATCCTTGGTGTTGAAGCCCACGACGACCGTCGGGCGCTTGCCCTCCGCCAGGAGGCGCTTACATAGATTGTACATCGGGGGTACACCCACGCCACCACCCACCAACAGCGGGCGCTGCTTGTCGTTCTCCGTCGAGAAGCCGTTGCCCAAGCCCGTGAGGATATCTAACTTCGTGCCCACGGCCATCTGGCGCATCTGCTCGGTGCCACGACCCACCACCTTATATATTATGGTGATGGTCGTAGCATCGTAGTCGGCAACAGATATAGGTCGGCGCAAGAACTTACCCTCAAGCTCGATGTTGATAAACTGACCCGAGCGTGTGATATACTGGGTGTTACCCTCCAAAACCATACGGTAGACCATTGTGGTGAGGGGCTCGTTGCTTAGAACGGTATATATTCCCTTCTTATACATTACTCTGCATCGATTGTCGATACACCGAGCGTTATCTCCTCCAAGACGTCGAGCAGTACGCTCACGGTCTCCAGCGCGGTGAAGATTGTCACGTTGTTCTCCACGGCACAACGACGTATGTCGTAGCCATCGAGGCGTGCGCTATGCTGGTTGATATCGATGGTGTTAATAACATAGTTTACGTGGCCCTTGCGTATTGACTCGAATATCTCGGTCGAGCCCTCGCTGAGCTTCTTGAGCATGCGTGTGCGTATGCCATTCTCGCGCAGGTACTTCGCCGTGCCGCCCGTAGCCTCGATGTTGAAGCCGAGTTCGTAGAAACGACGTATGAGCGGCAGCGCGCGTGGCTTGTCGGCATCGGCGATAGATACGAAGATGGTACCATAGTTGGCGATGGTCATGCCCGACGACTGCAACGACTTGTAGAGTGCGCGACGCAGCGATGTGTCGTAGCCTATGGCCTCACCCGTAGACTTCATCTCGGGCGAGAGGTATGAGTCGACACCGCGAATCTTGGCAAACGAGAAGGCGGGGGTCTTAACATACCAACGCTTCTTCTCGTCGGCGATAATCTTATCCATGCCCTGCTCCTTCAACGACTTGCCGAGCATCACGTTTGTGGCAATCTTAGGCATCGGCATGCCCGTAGCCTTCGAGAGGAAGGGCACGGTGCGCGACGAGCGGGGATTAACCTCTATGACGTATACCATGTCGCGGTCGTCGGCAATAAACTGTATGTTGTAGAGGCCGACGATGCCAATCTCCTTACCCAGACGAATGGTGTAGTCGATAATCGTATCCTTAACCTTCTGGCTCACGCTGAATGTGGGGTAGACGCTAATAGAGTCGCCAGAGTGGATACCCGTGCGCTCGACGTGCTCCATGATGCCGGGGATGAATACATCCTTGCCGTCGCATATAGCATCGACCTCCAACTCCTTACCCATGATATACTTGTCGACCAATACGGGCTGATCCTCGTTGAGCTCCACGGCGGTCTTGAGGTAGTGGCGCAGAGCCTCCTCGTTCGACACAATCTGCATGGCGCGACCACCCAGCACGTAGCTCGGACGCACCAACACGGGGTAGCCTATGCGCTCGGCAGCAGCAACACCGCGCTCAATGTCGGTGATAGCCTCAGCATCGGGCTGAGGGATGCCCACGCGGCGCATGATAGCCTCGAAGCACTTTCTATCCTCGGCATTGTTGATAGCCTCGATGCCCGTGCCGATAATCTCCACGCCAAGGTCGGCCAAAGGCTTCGCGAGGTTGATGGCCGTCTGACCACCAAGCGATACAACCACGCCCGTAGGCTTCTCCAACTCGATGACGTTCATCACATCCTCCACCGTCAGAGGCTCGAAGTACAACTTGTCGCTTATCGAGTAGTCCGTAGATACGGTCTCGGGGTTGTTGTTGATGATGATAGCCTCGTAGCCCGCCTCGCGGATAGCCCAGATGGCATGCACGGTAGAGTAGTCGAACTCCACACCCTGACCGATACGTATCGGGCCCGAGCCGAGAACTACAATCTTCTTATTGTTCGTGACGATAGACTCATTCTCCTCTTCGTACGTAGAGTAGAGGTACGGCACCTTAGAGTCGAACTCCGCAGCGCACGTATCAATCATCTTGTATACGGGGAAGATGTTGTTCTCCTTGCGGAAGAGGAACACCTCGCTCTCGGTCATGCCCCAGAGCTTGGCGATATACTTGTCGCTGAAGCCAATGCGCTTGGCGTCGTATAGCACCTCGGCGTTACGAACACCCTCCTTCACCACGCGCTCCATCTCGACGATGTTCTTGAGCTTCTCGAGGAAGAAGAGGTCTATCTTCGTGTTGTCGTATACGTGCAGGAGGTCTACACCACGGCGTATAAGCTCCGCGATGGCGTAGATGCGGTCGTCGGTACCCTTGCGGATGTATGCGAGGATGCCCTCCACCGACATCGTGTCGAACTTCTTGTGATATACGTGGCATACGCCTGTCTCCAACGAGCGCACGGCCTTCAACAATCCCTCCTCGAAGGTGCGACCTACCGACATAACCTCGCCCGTAGCCTTCATCTGCGTGCCGAGCTCGTTTGAGGCGTCGCTAAACTTATCGAAGGGGAAGCGTGCCACCTTCGTTACGATATAGTCCAACGAGGGCTCGAAGCTCGCAGGGGTGTTGGCTATGCGTATCTCGTCGAGGGTCATGCCCACAGCCACCTTTGCCGTAACGCGGGCGATGGGGTAGCCGCTGGCCTTCGATGCGAGGGCCGACGAGCGGCTGACGCGCGGGTTAACCTCGATGATGTAGTACTTGAACGACAAGGGGTCGAGGGCAAACTGCACGTTGCAACCACCCTCAATCTTCAGGGCGCGGATAAGCTTCAGGGCACTCGAGCGAAGCATCGAGTACTCCTTGTGTGCAAGTGTCTGGCTCGGCGCTACGACGATAGAGTCACCCGTGTGAATACCTACGGGGTCTACGTTCTCCATTGAGCAGATGGCAAGCGCCGTGTCGTTCTTGTCGCGCATAACCTCGAACTCAATCTCCTTGTAACCCTTGATGCTCTTTTCGACGAGCACCTGATGTATGGGCGAGAGGACGAGGGCATTGCGCATGACATCGCGCAGCTCCTCCTCGTTGTCGGCAAAGCCACCACCCGTACCACCGAGCGTGAAGGCGGGGCGAAGAACTACGGGGTAGCCTATCTCCTTGGCAGCCTCGACACCCTCCTCGATAGAGTTGGTGATGCGCGAGGGTATGACGGGCTCACCTATGCGCAAGCATAGCTCCTTGAAGAGCTCTCTATCCTCAGCCTCCTCGATTGAGGTGAACGACGTGCCGAGAATCTCCACGCCACACTCCTCAAGGATGCCCTTCTTCGCAAGCTGCACGGCGAGGTTAAGACCCGTCTGGCCACCGAGGCCTGGGACGATGGCGTCGGGGCGCTCGTAGCGTATAATCTTAGCCACATACTCCAGCGTGAGGGGCTCCATATATACCTTGTCGGCAATATGCGTATCGGTCATGATTGTCGCAGGGTTGGAGTTCACGAGTATCACCTGATAACCCTCCTCCTTGAGTGCAAGGCAGGCCTGCGTACCTGCGTAGTCGAACTCGGCAGCCTGACCAATAACAATGGGGCCAGAGCCGATGACCATTACCTTCTTTATATCTGTTCTCTTAGGCATGTTTCTCGTCCTCCATCAGTTTAATGAATTTATCAAAAAGATATGTGTTCATAGCCTCGGGCGTACAGTCGGGCTGATACTGCACCGAAAATACCTTATCCTCCTTCGCCTCGATGCCCGCAATCGTGCCATCGAGCAGGTTGCGGTGCGTTACCGCGAGCTTCGTGCCCGCGAGCGATGCCTCGTTTACCACGAAGTTATGGTTCTGGGCAACAATCTCCAGCTTATCGTTCTCCAAACACTTCACAGGGTGGTTGGCGCCATGGTGGCCGAACTTAAGCTTGTCGTTCTTCGCGCCGTAGGTCATGGCTATAATCTGATGGCCGAGGTCTACACCGAAGATGGGTAGCTTGCCACGTAGTGCCTTGATGGCCTCGCCCACAACCGCAACATCTGCGGGGTCACCCGGGCCGTTAGATACGAAGATGCCGTCGGGGTTGAACGCCATAATCTCCTCGGGCGTAGAGTTGTACGGCACGATGGTCACGTTGCAACCCTTGGCATTGAGCTGGCGTATGAAGCTGTACTTGATGCCACAGTCGATGGCTACGACATCCCACTTGTGATTGGGCGTGCGCGAGAACCAACGCTTCTTACAGCTTATGCTCTCGACCTGGTCGTGGCGCGGTGTGGTATTCTTAATGAGGGCCATGACCTCGTCGTGGCTCATGTCGATGTCGACGATGGCGGCACGCTGTGTGCCCTCGTTGCGGATGATGCGCGTAATCATGCGCGTGTCCACATCGCTGATGCCCGCGATGCCGAGCTCCTCGAAGGTCTCGTCTATGGTCTTCGTGTAGCGGAAGTTGCTCGGTGCCTCGCAGCGCTCGCGAACAACCATGCCTCCCATCGAGGGGAACTTACTCTCGTAGTCCTCGTCCATGAATCCGTAGTTACCCATGAGCGGGTATGTCATCACGACAATCTGGTCGGTGTACGTCGGGTCGGAAACAATCTCCTGGTATCCCACCATCGAGGTGTTGAATACCAACTCGCATACGGCATTGCGCGATGAGCCAAAGCCATACCCGGGAAACTCCTTACCATTCTCGAGTACAAGTTTCTTTGTAAAAGGTTTCATCTATCTAACTATTTATTGTTTTGATTATCTCTCGTATACTACTTCTCCGCGGTGTATGGTCATCGCCACCTCGCCCTGCAACTCGCGCCCGACGAACATCGACACCTTACCCATAGAGTAGAACTTGTCGCTATCCACCCTCCACTTTTTCTCGGTGTCCAAGAGGACTATGTCGGCTCTGTCGCCCACGTTTATGCCTCCTGCGATGCGGAACACCTCTCTCGGGCGCAGGCTCATAAGCTCCACAAGGCGCTCCAGCGTGATGATGCCCCTCTCGACTATGTGCGTATTCATCGCTGCAAAGGCCGTTTCGAGGCCTACGATGCCCATGGCGCTATCCTTCAATCCCTTCGACTTCTCCTCGATGCTGTGGGGGGCATGGTCGGTGGCAATCATATCTATGGTGCCATCTTTGATGCCCTCGATGAGTGCAGCCCTATCTTCTGCCGAGCGTAGCGGAGGATTCATCTTCCAGCGGGCATCCTCCTCCAAGTCCATATCCGTGAATATGAGGTAGTGGGGACCTGTCTCGCACGTAACCTTCACGCCACGAGCCTTAGCCTCGCGTACAAGCTCCACGGTCTCCTTCGTCGATATGTGGCATACGTGGTAGCGACATCCCGTGCGCTCGGCAATATCTATGTCGCGCTTAACCTGCTCCCACTCGCTTGCCGAACATATACCCTTATGTCCATTCTTCGCTGCATACTCGCCATCGTGGATGTAGCCACCCTTGAGGAGCTCCTCCACCTCGCAGTGTGCCGCAATGAGGGCGTCGTGCTTCGCAGCCTCGGTCATAGCCCTCTCCATCATGCCGTCAACCTGCACGCCACTGCCATCGTCCGAGAAGGCGGCAACGCCATCCTTCAACGAGGCAATGTCGACAAGCTCCTCGCCCTTACGACCTATGGTTATGGCAGCGTAGGGTAGCACCTCAATCTTTGCATCGCTGTCGATGATTGCCTGCTGCACCTTGAGGTTGTCGACCGTGTCGGGCACGGGGTTAAGGTTGGGCATAGAGCATACCGTGGTGTAGCCACCATGTGCCGCGGCCATCGTGCCCGTGGCTATGCGCTCCTTGTAGCCGTAGCCCGGCTCGCGCAGGTGTACGTGCACATCGACAAACGAAGGCGCAACAATGAGTCCTTCGGCCGAAATGACCCTGTCGTCAGCCGTGGGTTTGATGTCGCTACCGCGCTCTATAATCTTGCCGTCGGCAATAGCAATATCCTCTCTGCCGGCACCTACAACGATGCCCCCTTTGATTATGATTCTCCCGTTTCCCATATATAAAAAACAGGCGACCCAAAGAGCCGCCAATATCAATTAAAAACAGTGATTCCCAAACTATTATAACGTCGACAATTGCCCACTGACTGCTTGCCTCGCAGTCTCGCCGATGGCTGGTTATTTGTCGCTCGCTTCATAGTATCCATAAATTTGTGCAAAGGTAAGCATTTTTTGTAAATCGTGCAATATTTCGGTGTGCTATTTTCGAAATTTTTGTTGTCGCGCAAACAATAATGTTTGTGGCTGATTGAACACTACTTTCTACCGCTCGGTTTTCGCTTTTTACCACTCGTCAAAAAAGTGGCTGCTACGCTTGCATTATTCGGTCAAAATGCCTACATTTGTACGATTATGAAGATGCTGAAAAATATAGTATTCGACCTCGGTGGGGTAGTCTTTGCCCGCGACCCGAGGAAGTTCGAGCCCGAGTTTATAGAGTTTTTCTCCTACATCCTGCTGCCCGAGATGCCCAAGTTTTGGGAGGACTACGACCGCGGTGTTGTCGGCTACGACGAGGTCATCACCTCGCTTGCGGAGTACAACAAGTGCGATAGGGCGCTGGCGGAGAAGAACCTGCGTCGCTCAATCCTCACGCAGGAGGAGATACCTGCGACGAAGGCGCTCATTGCCGACCTCAAGGCTGCGGGGTATAGGCTCTATGTGCTGTCGAACATGTCGAAGGAGTTTATCGAGTTTCTGCGCGAGAAGGAGGTGTACGCCCACTTCGATGGCGAGGTGGTGTCGTGCGCGGAGCATGTAGTGAAGCCCGAGAGGGAGATATACGACCGCCTCACCGAACGCTACGCCTTAGACCCTGCGGAGACGCTCTTTATCGACGACCGCAAGAAAAACATCGTGGCTGCGCGCGCGTTAGGGTGGCAGGGCTACGACTTCGACCACCGCAATCCCGAGGCCAGCTGCGCGGAGCTGAGGGCGATGTTGCTAAACGGAGATAACTAACATATAATATATATAAGTATGACACTAAACCTAAGAATGGAGTATCAGACTGCGTATGGCGAGGACCTATACGTGGTTGTTGGCGCATCCAAGGAGAAGGCCTACGCGATGACATACATCGGTGGCGGCATCTGGGATGTACAGCTGAAGCTCACCGCCGAGGCGGAGCTCGTATATCGCTACGAGGTACGCCGTGGCACGGATGTAGTTCGCAAGGAGTGGGGTGCCAAGCATCACCTCGCGCTCGATAAGAAGCTTACGTCGTTGCGCATCCTCGACCGCTGGGGCGACATGCCCGCAGATAGGTCGTTCCACTCGTCGATGTTCACCGATGGTGTCTTTGCGCGCGCGAAGCGTAAGAAGGCACAGGGCGTGGCCGATGGCTACCTCACCATCCGTGCTGACATCGCCGTTGTGCGCTCTACGCAGCATGTAGTGATGGTTGGCGATGGCAAGGCGCTTGGCAACTGGGATGTTAAGAAGGGTGTCGTGATGAACGATGCCGATGCTCCCGTGTGGAGCGCTCGCGTGAAGATGCCTAAGTCGGCCTTCGCCTATAAGTTCGTTATCGTCGACAGCGCCTCGGGCGATGTTGTGGCATGGCAGGCGGGCGAGAACTACTACTTCGCTGAGAGCGTAAACGAGGGCGAGGCGCTTGTTGTTGACGGCCTCCGTCCCCAGTTCGATATGGCACCTTGGCGTGGTGCCGGTGTTGCCATCCCCGTATTCTCGCTGCGCTCGGAGAGTAGCTTCGGTGTGGGAGAGTTCTACGACCTTAAGCTCATGGTCGACTGGGCAGCGATGACTGGACAGTCTATCATCCAGATTCTCCCCATCAACGACACCACGATGACGGGCACATGGCAGGACTCGTACCCCTACAACGCTAACTCTACCTTTGCGCTACACCCTCAGTTCCTCCACCTCCCCGCTGTTGGCGAGTTGAAGGATAAGGAGGCGAAGGCGCGCTTCGAGGCTCTCGGCAAGGAGCTCAACGCGCTGCCTATGGTAGACTACGAGCGCGTGAATAACGCCAAGGCCGAGTACCTACACCTCCTTTTCGATGCCGAGGGTAAGAAGACGCTAGCCTCGAAGGAGTTCAAGGCCTTCATGGCTGCCAACGAGGAGTGGCTGCGCCCATACGCCGTATTCTCGGCTTTGCGCGATAAGAAGGGCACGCCCGACTTCTCAGAGTGGGGCGCTATGGCTAAGTATACGAAGGCTAAGGCTGCGAAATATGAGAAGGAGAATGGCGACGATGTAGCGTTCCACTACTTCGTGCAGTATCACCTCTCGAAGCAGTTGCGCGAGGTGCGCGACTATGCACACTCTAAGGGTGTTGTCCTCAAGGGCGATATACCTATCGGCATCTCGCGCACGAGTGTCGATGCGTGGGTATACCCCGAGCTCTTCAATATGGACTCGTCGGCGGGTGCTCCACCCGATGACTTCTCGGTTATGGGTCAGAACTGGGGCTTCCCGACATACAACTGGGCAAAGATGGCCGAGGATGGCTATGCCTGGTGGAAGGCGCGCTTCGTGAAGATGGCGGAGTATTTCGATGCCTACCGTATCGACCATATCCTCGGTTTCTTCCGCATTTGGGAGATTCCGTTGGATGCCGTAAATGCGCTCCTTGGCCGCTTCAACCCCGCGCTGCCTTATAGCTACGACGAGATAGCATCGTATGGCTTCCGCTTCGAGGGTTGGCATGTGGGTAACGTGTCAGAGACGGATAACGTGCTCTTCGTGGAGGATAAGATCGAGAAGGGTAAGTTCCACCCCCGCATCTCGGCACAGTCGACAGACTGCTACCGCTGGCTTGCCGACGACCAGAAGGAGGCCTACAACCGCTTGTATAACGACTTCTTCTACCGTCGTCATAACGACTTCTGGAAGTGGGAGGCACTCAAGAAGCTGCCCCCTCTTACCGAGGCTACGGGCATGCTCGTATGTGGCGAGGATCTTGGCATGATTCCCGACTGCGTACCTTCGGTAATGTCGGGCGAGCAGATTTTGTCGCTCGAGATTCAGCGTATGCCCAAGGATCCGAAGGTGGAGTTCGGCTCAACGTACCACTATCCCTACCTCTCAATATGTACTACGGGCACGCACGACATGAACCCGCTGCGTGCATGGTGGGAGGAGGATCGAGGCGTGACACAGCGCTTCTACAACCAGGTTCTCGGCGCATGGGGCGATGCTCCCTACTTCTGCGAGCCGTGGATTGCCGAGCAGGTCGTTGCCATGCACCTTAAGTCGCCCGCTATGCTCACGGTGCTGCCGTGGCAGGACTGGGTGGCTATGGATGGCGCTCTGCGCAGGGAGAACCCGCACGATGAGCGTATCAACGTGCCGGCAAACTCACGCCACTACTGGCGCTACCGCATGCACATCACGCTTGAGGAGTTGCTCAATGCCGACAACCTCAATCAGATGATTACACACAAGATTGCCGAGAGCGGCAGATAGACAAAGGGCCTGTCTAACAATGCAAAAAGTTAGGCAGGCTCTTTTTTTTTGGGGGGGGGTATGATTGAGATAGACGAGCGATAATTTTGGTTATATTTTGGATTAAGCCGCAAAAAGATGCGTATATGCGTCTTTCATATTGTC